>JAGGAG010000141.1 GCA_017889745.1 Gemmatimonadota bacterium
GCCGGACCGAATACACCCATCCCCCCCTCCGTACAAGCCGAGGCGTCCCCTCCCCCGGCGCCCCCAGGCCGGATCGCGGGATCGTCCGGCCAGACCCGCCGGACGTGCCGGCGGCCCCTCCAAAGCCCACCGCGTGCCCCGACGCACAAAGCCCCATCACACAGGTATCGTGTGATGGGGCCGTGGGTTGGGTCGATGGGCCTGGGTAGAGTTGAACTACCGACCTCACGCTTATCAGGCGTGCGCTCTAACCACCTGAGCTACAGGCCCCTGCAGAGCCGGACAGAATACACCCATCCCCCCCTCCTTACAAGCCGACGCGTCCCCTCCCCCGGCGCACCCAGGCCGGATCGCGGTATATTCCGGCCAGACCCGCCGGACGTGCCGGCGGCCACTCCAAAGCCAACCGAGGTCGTCCGCATGTCACCCGTCGCTCTCCCGATGCGTTTCCGCCTGCTCGCCACCGCGGCCGGCATCCTGGCCGTGGCCGCCTGCGGTCCTACCATCTCCTCGGATCGGGATCCCACGATCCCCATTCCTGCCGGGGCCACGGCGGAATTCGAGGGCGGCACGGTTGAAGGACCGCAGCAGGTGGACCCGGCGACCCGGAACGATATCGTGCACCGGCGGATCCAGTTGGCGATCGTTCAGCAGTTGCAGGAGAAGGGCTACAAGGTGGTGGACAGCACCCAGGAGGCGACCTTCCGCGTCCGCTACTTCGTCGGCATCAAGAAGAGCACCGAGTATGTCACCACCACGACCGGCGTGGCGTACTCACCCTGGGGCTACGGCTACGGCTACGGCTGGGGGTACGGTGGATACGGCTACGGCGGCGGCATTACCACGACGCAGCCCGTCACCACCACCGACGTCTCGTTCGTCGTCGACCTCGTGGACGAAAAGACGGGCAACACCGCCTGGCGCGGCATCTGGCAGGGAACGCCCGGCGCGAAGGCGCCCAGCCAGGACCAGGTCAACACCACCATGGCGAAGATCTTCTCCACGGCGCCGAAGGTTCCCTGAACCGGCACCGCACCTGAGTGAACAAAGGGCCCACGTCGTCCGACGCGGGCCCTTTCTCTTGCCTGCAGGCCGGCTAGAATTGCCCGCCGATCGACAGGAATACCTCGATCCCGCGGCCCTTCAGGAAAGGCTTGGCGACACCCACGGCCAGGGCCCCACCGAAGAAGCCGACGCGCACGTCGACCGAACTCTTCCACCCGCCACTCGCCACCGACGCCGGTAGCGGGAGGCCCGTGGAAGAGTCGACCACGGTCTGCCCGGTCCCCGTATCGAACAGGTAGCCCAGTGCCGTCACGGCCGCCTGGGCACCGGGATTGGTGATGCTGGTCCATGCTCCCTGGTAGCCGAAGGAGATCGAGGGCTGGGAGGCGGGGACGGAGAGCGCCTTGTTCAGCGCCCCGCCCAGCGTGAAGAGCGGAATGGGCAGCGTGAGGCGCACACGGCCCAGGACGCCCTTGTTGCCGGCGTACTGCTTGTACTCGTAGCCTGGCAGCCCCACGGCGCCGCCGACCTCGAAGAGCTGCTGCGGCGGAATGCTGTCGCCGAGCGTGGTACCGGCCTGGATGACGCCCACGATGTAGGCTCGCGAGAAATCCTTGCGCCCCACGGCGCGGCCCTGCACTCGCGAGTAGTTCAGGTCGCCGAACCCGCCGTCGTACACCAGCTGGAAGCCCCATCCCTGGCGGACGAACTGGGCACTAATGTCGGGATTGACGTCGAACGTGACCTGGGTCCGGAAGTAGCTGCCGCTGTAAATGCCGCGGTTCGGGCGCAGGTAGCCCACCCACGGATCCGTGTCGAGCACCCGTGAGAGTGGTTCGTCCTCCGTCCAGCCCGCCTCGACCTGGAACTTCGACCCGCGCCTGGTGCCGAGCCGCCTGATCAACCGCGCGGAGACCCGGTATCGATCCACGTAGTCCCAGTTGTCGCGGGCAAGGAGGGCCCCCAGCGCATAGCTGTCGAACTGGGTGCGGAACTTGTTCGTGACTGAAAGAAACCGCCCCCCCAGCAGCTCGAGGCGCGTGGTGCCGTTGTCCCAGCCTGCGGCGGCGTCGTACCGCACATCACCCGACCACCACGCGTACCCGGCGTTGGCGTGCAGGAAGGTGTTGGGCAGCCGATCGCCGGGAATGTAGGTGACCGGAATGCCGGTGTAGATCCCCTCCACCCGGTTGAACCTGACCAGATCCTCACCATAGGTGGTCCTGAAGAACACGAACCGGCTCGGGCCAATGAGGACCCTTCGGTGCGGGTCGAGCCCGAAGAAATCACTGGTACGGAACCGCACGGTCTCCTCGCCGAGCGGCGCCGACCATCCCGTGAACTTCCGCAGCGAGTCGCGAGATGCCGACCGAAGTTCAAAGAGGGGACGGTCGTCGAAGTTGGTCGGCGCGCCCGGCTCGAGGGAGGTCGCCACCCGGTCGCGGAAATGGCTGGTGATGCGCAGCGCCGGCGAGGCGCCCTCGATTCCCTGCGGCTTTCCCAGCCACTCGAAGCGCTGGGTCGCCGGCAGCCACGTGCCGCTGGAATCCGGGGTGTTCACCAGCTCGATGAAATAGCTGGGCGGGATGTGCAGGGTGCCGAAGACACCCTGCATCCGGTACGGCTCGCCGGTCGCGAGGAGCCGCGCACGGATCGCCGTCGTCTGCAGGGTGACGGGGTCGAGGTCGATGTCACCGTCCAGCAGCAGGCGCCTGTCGGCCGGAATGCGGGCGGGCATGACGCGCACCCGGATCACGGGCCGGGTGACACCGTCGGGGAACGCTACATCGAGCGTATCGGCGCTGAGGAAGCGGTAGAAGCGTTCCCGGTCGGATGCGAGCGGGTGCACCGCATAGATCAACTCCGGGTCGACGTTGGGCGGCGCCGCAACCGACACGTCTCCCCCCGACTGCTTCCCGAAGACGGGGATACGATCGCCGTAGGTGAGCGGCACGATCCAGCCGATGAGCAGGAGGCGCATGCTCGAGAGCGGAACCGCGCTGAACCGGTTGCGGGCGCCGACGGCCCGCTGGGTGAATGGCCCGTTCCGCTCCCACTGCACGTCGGTTGCGACCTGCTGTACCGCGGTCGGGCCGTTGATGACCTCGTCCTTGACGCTGATGACGGACGCCTCCAGCTCCACCCGGGCCGTGTAGGTGGCGAGCCGTCCGGGGGCGACGTTGACCAGGGCGGCCTGCGCCACCAGTCGACACAGCGCGGGCGTGGCACACAGCGAGTCGGTGCCAGCCTGCTGCAAGGCCAGGAGGAGGCCCAGTCCGATCATGAACGGCTCCGGCGTCGGGTGGTCAGATAGCCTTGCGGATCCGGTACCCGAACCGGCGCTGCCGCTCCGAGTAGCTGGGAAACAGGGACTTGAACTGTTCCTGCGTTTCGACCCACGTCGTCACCCCGAAGAAGTAGAACATCTCGGTGTACGCCTGCAGGGCCCAGGCGCCGGAGACGACGTAGTTGGTCTCGCCGTCGAGGAAGAGCCCGCGCGTGTCCTTGTTCTGTGACCCGACGGTCAGGAACAATATGGCGCTGTCGCGTTGCGCGGGTGGGAGCTCCCCGAACGCGCGCTCCAGCGCGAGGGCGTCGGTCGCCCGCACCTGGCCCGGCATGCCCATGTTGTCCGGCGAGTGCAGCACTTCGACCGTGGACCGGAACTGCTCCCGCATGAATTGCTGGTAATCCGGCAGCGCCGCAATGGCGCCCAGGGTGGCCCGCGTCATGAAGAGCTGGGTCTTGGCGTGGAGCCGCGGCCGGCGGTCGAGGTTGTCCTCGATGATGCGCTGCGGCACGTATCCCGACGCCCGGAGCCGGCCGGCGGCCGCGTCGAGGTCGCCCATGAGCGTGTCATTGAGCTGGAAGAGCCGCTGCAGCCACGGGTTGGCATTGAAGGTCGTCGCCACTTCGGCATACCGCGCCTCGGCATTGTTCACCGGCGACGTACGGGTGTACACGCCAACCCGGAGGCCTCCGCCTTCCTTCGACGCCTCCGCCGAGAGGACGTTCTGCACCTCAAGCAGGCGGCCGAAGATGTCGAGATTGCGGGTCATGATGGCCGGCGCCGCGGCCGGCGCGTTCGCGTAGGACGGCGCGATGAGGTACACGTCGCACCCGCGCAGGGCCGCGACCACGATATGCGACGCGTAGGTCAGGCTGGTCCACAGGGGGTCCGGGATGAAGATAAGGCTCCCCGGGGGCATCAGCGTTATCAGCATCATCTCCACCACGCTCGCGCGCTTCCAGCCGAAGCCGACGTCGTTGTGCACCTGGATGCCGCGCGCGGAGAAGCCCAGGGCCTGGAGCGCGGCCACCTTGTAGCCGTAGGCCGGGCTCAGCGCGCGTGGCCGGAGCGGCGACGGGATTTCGTCGACGGTGAAGCCGTTCCGCAGGAGGAGGCGCTGGGCGTCCTCCTTGAGCGACAGGATCGCGGGCCCCGCGACCACGAGCACGCGATCATCCCAGGTCGGGTCGGAGTAGCCCTGGGCCACACCCACGCCGGTGTAGGCGGCGCGTCCGACACCCGGATCATCCTCGTTCAGGTCGAAGAAGGTGACCTTGCGGTGATCGCGCACGAGGTTGTCGCCCACGATCGGCAGCACGCCGATGATGCGGGTGGAGCGGTAACTCAGGTCGGACGGCTGGGTGATGCTGACGTTCACCCGCACCAGCTTCCGGACGAAGCCCCGGCCCTGCACCCGCTCCAGCTCCTGCAGGCGCGTCGAGGCGGCGACGGCGAGGCGCAGGCTGTCCTGCATCGCGACGAGCTGGCGCTGCATTCCGGAGTCGGCCGCCGGAAGCCGGAGCCGGTGTCCCAGGGGATCCTCCAGCAGGTCCATCCACAGCTGCGAGCGGCCGGCGATGTAGTAGTTCTGGTCGTTGAAGATGAAGAACGCCGGCATCCTGCCAAGCGAGTCATAGCGCTCGACGCCACGCAGCAGGGCGCGCAGGTAATTGAGCGTCTGCGAGGCGCCGATGCTGTCCGGCAACTGGTTGCCGGCGACGCCGCGGTAGTCGTGGATCCAGAGCACCTGGTAGGTGCGAGCCGACGCGATCTGGTTGGCGAGTTCTACCTGGAACTGCTGGCCCAGCATGAACACCGCCGCATTGCCATCGGTGAAGGGCCGCTCCACCACCCGCTCGATGAGCCGGTCGATTTCCTCCTGCTCGTCGTGATCCTGCGCTTCGAGCGCGAACTGCATCGGCATCCAGTTGAGCCGGGAATCGGGGCCGTTGACGCGGTACAACTCGCGCCGGCACTGCTCCATGATGCCGAGGATGCCGTCGAACACCGCGAGCACCTCGTCGCGGCGGTCGGGCGCCACGCCGCTGACGGCCACCCACGCCTCGAATCCCCGCCGGCCGCGCGAGCCGTAGCCCATGATCTGGTTGGGGTCCTTGTACTGGCCGAAGCGGGCGTCATAGGGAATGAGTACCGAATCGAGCAGGACCCGCCGCGCGGCGCGCGCAATGTCGGCGCCGCTGGTGAGGCCGGTGGCCCGCAGTCGTCTGGCGGTGGTGTCGAGCGTGCCTGCGGCCGCCGCAAAGGCGACCTTCATCTGGGCGTGCCAGAGGGCGATCTCATGCGAGGGGCTCCAGCCGCGTGGATGCAGCGAATCGGTGCGGCTCGCCCCACGGATGTAGGCGGCGATGGTATCGCGCTGCGTGGCCAACCCGGCATCGTAGGACTTGCCGAGCCCGGCGTAGAACACGTTGATGAGGTCGATCGTCCAGAGGGCCTCGCGCCGCATCCGGGCGAGGGCCGCAGCCGCCGGCTCGCGGGTGTCCGCCCGCGCCACGCTGTCGGCCCGCGCGAACTGGGCGTGCGGCGCGCGCGGGATGGTAATGTCCTGCGCCTTCGGCCGTGTCTTCCCCACCCATGGCTGGAGCACGGGCACCTGCACCCCGACATTGAGGGTCTGGCCGCGGCTCGGCAGCCAGTCGATGCGCGCCAGGCTCCCATGGCCGAGGATCCCGCCCCGCCGGATGGGGAGGGCGAAGCTGAGGATGAACGCCAACGAGTTGTCCTCGATGGAGTAGTCTACCCCGCCCTGGAGGAAGACCACCGGCAGCGCCAGGTTGAGGCGCGCACCACCGCCGAATTCCTCACTGATGTAGCCGGCGTATCCCTCCGCCGAGAAGCCGACGCCCACCAGCGGATTGATCAGGTCGCGATAGAGCCCGAACAGACCAAGGCCACCGACGTTGGCGGCCATGTCCGTGGTCGTCATGTTGTTCACGCCCGCGAAGGCGCCGAGGTACGGCTTCCACCGGGGCGGCTGGCCCATCGACGTGAAGAGCTCGGGCAGGGATGCGCCAGCCGCATCCTGCGCCACGGCGGCGGGAGCGGCACCGAGCAGCAGGGCAAAAGGGACCAACCACCGGCTCAGGTGTTCGCTCAGGCGCATCAGCCTGCCAGGCATGGATGGAAGTGGCGCGATCAACCAGC
>JAGGAG010000042.1 GCA_017889745.1 Gemmatimonadota bacterium
CACCTCGGTCATCGGTCCGATCCCGTTCTTGAGCTGGAATTCGGTCAGGCCGCTGGCATCGGTGCCCGCGGCCGTGGCGGGGGCGGCAGCCCCGCCCCCGGCCGGAGCGGGGCGGTCGCCGCCGCAGCCGGCGAGCAGGACGGTGCCGGCCAGGACCACGAGGCGCCATACAGGTGCAGACATTCGGATTGCTCCATCGGTGCGCGGGTCCTGCGGGGGGGCAGTCGCACCCCACTGTTGCGGCCAGGCCCGACGGCCGTTAGAATATCATATCATCATGACGATGTCAAGATATTAAATTGCGCCCCGCGCCCACCGGATCCCTGGGGTCCATTCCTGGAGTCACCATGCTGTCTCAGACGGCGGAGTATGCGCTGCGCACCGTGCTGTACATCGCCGGGCATGCCGATGAGGGGCCGGCGCGCGCCGAGGAGATGGCCGCGTCGCTCGGCATCCCCCGCAATTACCTCTCGAAGACGCTGCACCGGTTGGCGCACGCCGGGGTGCTGACGTCGACCCGCGGCCGTGGCGGCGGGTTCCTGCTCGCGCGGAGCCCGGAGAAGATTCCCCTGCTCGCGGTGGTCGGGTTGTTCGACCAGATCGAGCCGCGGCGGCAGTGCCTGCTGGGGCGGCCGGTGTGCAGTGACCAGCTCGCCTGCGAGGCCCATGTGCAGTGGAAGGACGTGAGCGAGCGGGTCGCGCACTTCTTCTCCGACACGAGCGTGGCGGACCTCATGGGCCATGCCGAGCCGCGCGTGAAGGCGCCCGGAGGGGCACGGGCCAGGAAGGGACCGAAACGTCCCGCGGCCGCGCGGCCGCGCTGCAGGGGCTGCCGCAAGGTGGCTGGTGAGAGGGGAGGGAAGTACACGCGAGCGCGAGCTTGCGCGAAGAAGGAAGACCTCTACCACGCGGTGCTCCGCCGCCGGATCACCGGCCTGGCCGCCGACGTGGGCCCGGCCCTCGTGGCACCGGTGCCGCCCGCGGAGGCGATCCGACGGTTCGTGCAGGCCTTCGTCGGCTTCCTGCTGCTGCACCCCGATCTGCCGGCCCTCATGCAGCGCGAGATCCTCGACCACGCCGCCGCGCACGCGCTCCCGGAGATCCAGGCCAACGTGGGCGCACTGCTGCGGCGCTTCGCCGAGATCATCCGTAACGGCCAGGCCTCGGGCGACTTCCGGCGCGACACGGACCCGGTGCATGCCGTCGTGTCCATCCTCGGCCAGGTCATCTACGCCTTCATGGCCCAGCCGATCATCCAGGGCGTCCTGCTGCAACGCGGCACCTCGGCGCCCGACGCGGTGTGGCTCCGGGAATTCGGCGCGCATGCCGCCGCGTTCGCGTTGCGCGCGCTCGCCCCCGATTCGTCCTCCCACCACCAGCCCAGGTCGCGGTGATGGCCCGGTACACCCTGCCCCTGATGGTCGCCGCGCTTGTTTCCTGCTCGCGGCAGCCCACGACCGACATCATCGCGCACGGAACGATCGAGGTGATCGAGACGGACGTCAGCCCCATGGCCACGGCCCGCCTCCTGCGCATTCCCGTCGAGGAAGGCGATCTCGTCCAGGCCGGCGATACGCTCGCTATCCTGACGCAGGCCACGCTCGCCGCGACGCTCGACGGGCAGCGCGCCCGCGTCACCGCGGCCGAGGCGGCGCTTCGCGACCTCGAACGCGGCGCCCGGGTGGAGGAACTGGCGGCGGCGGAGGCTGAACTGGCGGGTGCGGAGTCGGACGTGTCCCGCACGACCCGCGACCTCGAGCGTGCGCGGACCCTGGCCGCGGGCCGCGCCATCAGCCAGCAATCGGTGGACAACGCGAGCGATGCCGTCGCCACGGCCACGAGCCGACGCGATGCGGCGCGCGAGCGCCTGGCGCTGCTGCGCGCCGGCTCCCGCCCCGAGCGGATCCGCCAGGCTCGCGCCGAGGTCTCCAGCGCGCGCGCGGCGCTCGCCGCCGCCGAGGCGAACGCCGCCGACCTGGTGCTGCTCTCACCGGTTCGGGGCGTCGTGTTCGAGCGCTACGCGGAGGCGGGCGAGGTGCTCACCCCGGGATCGCCGGCGCTCACCGTCGGGGAGGTGTCCCATCCGTGGGTGCGCGCGTTTCTGACCGCGCGCGACGTCGCCCGCATCAGGCTCGGGCAGCCTGCGGTCGTCACCCTCGATGGCGCGCCCGGGCGGAGGTTCCCCGGTACGGTTACGGTGATCAACCCGCGCGCCGAGTTCACGCCCCGCGCCGCGCTGACCGAGGAGGAGCGGGAGGATCTCATGTTCGGGGTGCGGATCGACGTGCACGATTCGACCGGGGCCGTGAAGCCTGGCCTGCCAGCCACAGCAGTGCTCGTGCCGGCCGCCGCCCCATGAGCGCCGACACGGTCATCGAGACCCAGGGCCTCCGGAAGGTCTTTGGCGAGCGTGTCGCCCTCGAGGGCCTCAACCTCGTCGTGCACCGGGGTGAGGTCTTCGGCCTGCTCGGCGCGAACGGTTCCGGCAAGACCACCACCATCCGGATGCTGTGCGGGCTGCTGGCGCCCACGTCGGGTCAGGCGCGGGTCGTCGGATACGACGTGATGCGCGACGCCGAAAGGGTGCGCCAGCGCATCGGCTACATGTCGCAGCGGTTCGGGCTCTACGAAGACCTGACCGTGCTGGAGAACCTGCGCTTCTACTCCGGCGTATACGGCCTGCGGGGCCGCGCCGCCAGCGAACGGATCGCCGAGATCGTGGAGGAGCTCGATCTCGGTCCACGGAGCCGGCAGCTCGCGGGCACGTTGAGCGGCGGCTGGAAGCAGCGGCTGGCCCTGGCCTGCGCCACCGCGCACAAGCCCGACCTGCTCTTCCTCGACGAGCCGACCGCCGGCGTCGACCCGGCGTCGCGGCAGCGGTTCTGGAGCCACATCGGCGCCTTCGCCGCGCGCGGCACGGCAATCCTGCTCACGACGCACTACATGGATGAAGCGGCGCGCTGCGAGCGCCTGGCGTTCCTTTTGACCGGCCGGCTCATCGCCGACGGAACGCCGGACGAGATCATCGCGCATTTCGGGCAGCCGACGCTGGAGGCGGTGTTCATCGCACTCCAGGCCCAATCCGAGGCGGAGGCAGCATGACGCTCGCGCACCGCGTGCTGGCGTCACCGTTCTGGCCCATGCTCCGGAAGGAGTTCATCCAGATGCGGCGGGACCGGCTGACGCTCGGCCTCATGATCGGCGTTCCGGCGATCCAGCTCGTGCTGTTCGGCTTCGCGATCCAGACGGAGGTGCGGAACCTCCCGACCGTGGTCCTCGACGAGTCGCGATCGAGCGAAAGCCGCGCGCTGGTGGCGGCCATCGAGAACACCGGGAACTTCCGCCTGCGCGGCACCGTCGACAGCCGGGAGGAGGTGCGCCGGCAGATCGTGGCCGGCAAGGCCGCCGCCGCGGTGATCATCCCCCCCGACTACACCGACGACATCAAGCACGGCCGGACCGCCACCGCCCAGGTCATCGTGGACGCCGCGGACCCGCTGGCTTCGGCGGCGGCCATCGGGGGAGCCAGCCAGGCCGGGAATGCGCGCTCCGAGGCACTGCTCGGCGCCAACCGCAAGCTCGAGCCTCCCGTGCGCATCCGCGTGCGGCCGTGGTTCAACCCGACGCTGCGCAGCTCCGTGTACATCGTGCCGGGCATCATCGGCGTGCTGCTGTCGATGACGATGGTGGTCATCACCAGCGTGGCGGTGGTGCGGGAGCGGGAGCGCGGCACGCTGGAACAGCTCATCGTGACGCCAATCAGCCGCACCGGCCTGCTGCTGGGCAAGATCGTGCCGTTCGTGCTGGTGGGGTACGTGCAGATCACCGTCATCCTGCTGCTCGGCCGCCTGGTGTTCAACGTGCCGATACTGGGGAGCCTTCCGCTGCTCTATGCCGTGGCGCTCCCGTTCATCTTCGCCAGCCTCGCCATCGGCATCCTGCTCTCGACGATGGTGCAGACGCAGGCCCAGGCGATGCAGATGGGCTTCCTCTTCCTGCTGCCCAACATCCTGCTCTCGGGATTCATGTTCCCGCGCGAGGCGATGCCCGAGCCGGCCCAGTGGCTCGGCGCCGCGCTGCCGCTCACCTACTTCCTGCAGGTGCTGCGCGCGGTGCTGCTGAAGGCGGCCGGTCCGGAGTCCGTCTGGCGCCAGGCGCTGGCGCTGACTGGATTCGCGTTCGGGGTGGCGGCGGTGGCCGTGGGACGTTTCAGGAAGACCCTGGAATAACCCCGCTCAGGGAGCTAGGCGCTCGATGCGCCACGCATCGCCGGTGCCCCGGCGATAGCGCACCCGGTCGTGCAGCCGGCTCTCCCGCCCCTGCCAGAACTCGAACTCCGACGGCACCACCCGGTAACCGCCCCAGTGTTCAGGCAGTGGCACGTCGCCGTGCGGGTGCAGGCTCATCATCTCCCGCACCGCATCCTCGAGGGCCTGCCGGCTGCCGAGTACGGAGCTCTGGTGCGAGGCCCAGGCGCCGATGCGGCTGCCGTGCGGCCGTGAATGGAAGTAGGCCCTGGACTCGTCCCTCGACACCCGGCGCACCGTACCAGTGATCCGCACCTGCCGTTCGAGGTCGGGCCAGTAGAACACGAGTGCCGCCCGCGGATTGTCGGCCAGTTCGCGGCCCTTGCGGCTCCGATAATCGGTATAGAAGGTGAAGCCGCTGCCGTCGTAGCCGCGCAGCAGGACGATGCGGGCCGAGGGTACGCCGTCGGCCGACGCAGTCGCAAGGGTCATGGCATGCGGCTCCAGGAGCTCGGCCCGCAGTGCCTGCTCCAGCCACTTGCCGAACTCCGCCACCGGGTCGGGATCGACGTCGGACACATCGAGGCTGGCCAGCCGGTACTCCCTGCGCAGATCCGCGATCGACATCGCTCCCCCGTCTCGAAGGCACGCACTGCAAGCCCCGGCCCCACGCCGGCGCACGACCCAAGTTTCACCGTGCGCGGCGCGCCGCACAACATCTCGTGCGTTGACGCTGCCGGGGCCCGCCCCTACACTCCGGCGGTCCCTCAATGCCACGCACCCTTCCGGCACCCGGCCGGCAGCTCCGCGACGCATGGCGTCGCCTCTCCCCGCTTCCCGGCGGGCGGCTCCTCTTCAGCCTCCTGCTGGGCCGGCTGGTCCCGTACACCGGCGCACTGGGTGCGCGAGTCCAGGCGCTCGAGCCCGGCTATGCGCGGGTGACGCTGCGCGACCGTCGCGGCGTGCGCAATCACCTCGGTTCCGTCCACGCGGTGGCGCTCGCCAACCTGGCCGAGGTCACCAGCGGGCTCGCGATGCTCACCAGCCTGCCGGAGAACGCCCGCGGCATCGTGGTCCACCTCGGCATCGAGTACCTGAAGAAGGCCCGAGGCACCCTCGTGGCAGAATGCCGCTGTGCCGCCCCGTCGGGAATCGAGGAGACCGTCACCGTGACGGCAAGCGTGATCAACGCGGCGAACGAGATTGTCGCCCGGGCCCAGGTTCAGTGGCTCATCCGGCCGGTCGAGGCGGGCCCTCGTGCCTGAAACCGCACTCACGCGGGATGCCGGGATCCGGGTTCCACTGATCTGCGGCGCGATGTATCCGTGCAGCAATCCCGAACTGGTGGCGGCGGTATCGGAGGCGGGCGGCATCGGCATCGTCCAGCCGATGTCGCTGGTCTACGTGCATGGTCACGACTTCCAGGAAGGAATGGCGCTCATCCGCTCGCTGACGTCGAAGCCGGTGGGCATGAACGTCATCCTCGAGACGTCATCCAAGCTCTACATGCGCCGCATGCGCACCTGGGTGGAACAGTCGCTCGAGCTCGGCGTCCGCTTCTTCGTTACGTCGCTCGGCAATCCGCGCTGGGTCGCGGAACTGGCCCATGCGGCAGGCGGGCACGTCTATCACGACGTCACCGAGGAGAAGTGGGCGCGGAAGGCGCTCGACAACGGCGCCGACGGCCTGATCGCGGTGAACAGCAACGCCGGGGGCCATGCCGGGCGATTGCCGGCGGAGACGCTGCTCGAGACCCTGCGACCGCTGGGCCGGCCGGTCGTCGCCGCGGGTGGTGTCGGCGACGAGCGGGAGTTCGTCCGCCTCCTCGCCCTCGGATACGACGGCGTGCAGCTGGGCACCCGCTTCATCGCCACCAGGGAATGCAGCGCGCACCAGAGCTACAAGGACGCGCTCGTCCGGGCCACCGGCAACGACATCGTGCTGACCGAGCGGGTCACCGGCGTTCCCCTCGCCGTGATCAACACGCCGTACGTGCAGCGCATCGGCACCCGGGCCGGACCCCTTGCCCGGTTGATGCTGAAGGGGCGCCGCACCAAGCACCTCATGCGCACCATCTACGCCGTGCGCTCGGCGATGCGTCTCAAGCAGGCGTCCCTTCACGGCGGCTCCTCGAGCGACTACTGGCAGGCCGGCAAGAGCGTCGACGGGATCAGCGCCATCGAGTCGGCGGCCGACATCGTGCGGAGGTACGGGGAGGCGGCGGGCTTCTGAACCCGCTCATCGACCCGACCGCACGGCTCGTCATCGCCCATCGCGGCGCGTCGACCGAGCGGCCCGAGAACACCATGGCGGCGTTCCGGCGCGCAGTCGAGCTGGGTGCCGACGCCGTCGAGCTCGACGTCCGGCTGGCGCGCGACGGTACGCCGGTGGTGATCCATGACGCCACGCTCGACCGCACCACGAGCGCCCGCGGACCAGTCGCCGCGCGCAGTGCCGCGGAGCTGGCCTCGATCAGCGTCGGCGGTACGATCGGGGTACCGAGCCTGGAGCGGGTACTGCTGGAGATCGCCCTGCCGATCCTGCTCGAGGTGAAGGAGCCGGAAGCGCAGGGAGCGATAGCGGGTGTCCTCCTCCAGGTGGGCGCGGCCGACCGCGTGGTCGTCGCATCGGCCCATGATGAGGCGCTCGATGCGTTCCGGCAGCCAACGTTCCTGGTGGGCGCGTCGGCCCGGGACATCCTGCGCCTCTGGCTCGCGCCGGTGCGCGGGATTCCAGAACTGCGGTGCGCGGCCTACAGCGTTCCCTGGCGGCACCGCGGCATGTTACCGGTGCCGACGCGCCGGTTCGTGGCGAATGCCCACGCGCTGGGCGCGAGCGTGCACGTCTGGACGGTGAACGATCCCGGGCTCGCGCGCCGGCTCTGGGCGCGGGGCGTCAATGGTATCGTGACCAATGACCCGGCAGGCATGGTAACCGAGCGGGCGCGCGTGTAGCGCCACTCTCAGCCATCGCTCCCTTCATCCGATACTGACCCAGGGACTCATTCGATGTATCCCGCCGTAGTCACCTGGCTCCACTCGGGTCCGCTGCCCTGGCTCAGCTACCTCGTGCCCCGGCCGGGGCTCCTCTATGCCGCGGTCGTGCTCGTGTGCGGCGCGCTCTACGTCCATCGGGCCGTGCAGTCGGGGTTTGCCACGGAGGTCGCGCTGGAGGTGATCCTCGCGGCGACGCTCGCGGCCCTGGTTGGTACGCGGCTGTTCTACCTCGTGACGCGCACGCGCTTCTGGGAGATGAGCTTGCCGGAGCTGGTGAACGCATCGAAGGGCACCGCTTCCTGGGGGGCCTATCTCGGCGCCGCGCTCGGGATGAGCGCCTATGCGTTATGGCGCAGGCTCCCGCCACTGCAGTTCGTCGACATCGGGACCAGCGTAGCGGGACTGGGCGACGCGATCGGCCGCGTCAATTGCTGGCTGACCGGGGATGACTTCGGCAAGGTGACCACCTGGGCTTGGGGCATCCGCTATCCGCAGGGAAGCCTGCCGTGGGGGTCGCACCTGCATCGGGGGCTGGTGCAGCGTACGGATCAATGGTCGTTGCCGGTGCACCCCAACACCCTGGTGCTCGGTGCCGCCGCGCTCGTGGTGTTCCTGCTCACGTCCTGGTACTGGCGCGGCCATCGCGACCGGGCAGGGCGCACCACCGCGCTCTTCTGCGTGCTCTATGGCGCCGAGCGCTTCGTCGTGGAGTTCCTGCGCGATCCCGACGGGGGCGGCGCCTCGGGCGCCCTTTCCCATTCGCAGTACATGTGCCTCGCCCTGATCTGCGCAGGGGCGGCCCTGTGGTGGGCGCTCGCTCACCGGACACCCGGGCACAGGCGCGCTCCCGCCACCTGAAAGCAGGCCGGGCCCGCCGGCCCTGTGCAAGGCGGGCGGGCCCGGCGCACTGCCTCGGGGCTAGCGCCGCTCCGGGTCCGGCGTCGCCCCGGCGCCCGCCGGCACGGCGACCGGATGTGGCGCAGGGGCCCGCTTGAACCGGCGCAGCAGTGCTTCCTTCCAGTCGTAGAAGATCTCGTACACCGTCGGGATGACGAGCAGTGTGAGCAGCGTCGAAGTGAGCACGCCGCCGATGACCGCCACACCGAGCGGCTGGCGGAACTGCGCACCCTCACCCCGCGCGATCGCCACCGGGATCATGCCGGCAATGAGCGCGAACGTGGTCATCAGGATGGGCCGGAGGCGGATGGCGCCCGCCTCGATGAGCGCCTCGCGAATCGGCAGGCCCTTCTCGTGGCTCCACTTCGCGAAGTCGATGAGCAGGATGGCATTTTTCGCCACGATGCCCATGAGCAGGATGACCCCGATCAGGCTCATGATGTTGATGGTGAGCCCGCTGATCGAGAGCGCCAGCATCACCCCGACGAGCGAGAGCGGCAGCGAGGAGAGGATCGCGAGCGGGTCGAGGAACGACCCGAACTGCATCACGAGGATGAGGTACATCAGCCCCACCGCCACGATGAGCGCGAGCGCGATGTTGGCGAAGACCTCCGCCTGCTGCTCCGCATCACCACCCACCGAGTAGGTGGCGCCGGGCGGCAGCGGCGTCCGCTTGAGCGCCGCCTGGACGTCGGACATCACTTCGCCCGTCGAGCGACCCTGCGCATTCCATTCCACGTTGACCACGAGGTCGCGGTTGAGATGGTTGATCACCGCGGGCCCCAGGCCCGAGGTCACCCGGACCACCTGGCCCAGCGGCACGGTGCGCGGTGCGGCCGCCGTGCTGCCGGGCACCATGAGCGGGAGCTGCCGCAGGTCCTCGGCCCGCCGCCGCGCCTCCGGTGCGAGGCGCACGGTCACGTCGCGCGTCTCGCCGCTTGGGTCGACCCAGTCGCCGGCATCGATCCCGGCGAACGCCGGCCGTAGCGCCTGGGCCACCTGGCCCACGGTGAGGCCGAGCGAGCCCGCGAGGGAACGGTCGAGATCAACCGTCAATTCGGGCCGCTGACCCTTGCTCGACAACGCAATGTCCACCGCGCCCGGCACCCCCTCCACGACGCTCCGCACCTGCTCCGCCGCCTGGTTGATCGTGACGAGGTCGGGGCCCTTGATCTGCAGCGCCAGCTGCTTGCGCCCGCCGCCCCAGTCGCTGGAGAACACGGCCAGCCTGACGCCGCCCACGTGCTCGAGTTCGTCCCGGATCTCGGCGGCGACCTGGTCGGCGCTCGCCTTGCGCGTGTGCTTGGGGATCAGCTTCACGTACATCGAACCCGCGTCCACCGCGCCCGATGATGCATCACCGAGCGTCACGTAGGTGTAGAGGACGTCCTTGCGCGCGCGGATGACGCGATCCGCCTCATCGGCCTTGGCCTTCGTGTAGGCCATGTTCGAGCCGGGCGGGGTCTCGATGGACACCCGAAGCTCCGAGCGGTCGTCGAGGGGAATGAAGCCGACGCCCACCTTCTTCCACTCCGGCACGTACCGCATCGGCACCACCGCGATGGCCAGGCCCACGAGCGAGCCCAGCACGCGTACCAGCGGGTGCCGCGTGCCCGTAACCGCCCACACGATGATCACGATCCCGGCTAGTGCCACGAAGAAGCCGACCATGCCCTTCATCGGCAGCGTGAACGACGCGAGAAACGCTCCGGTGGCCACCACCACCATTGCCACCCGGTGATCGAGCGCCCAGGCGATGACCCCCTTGTAGCCCTCGGCCACCCGGTTGAACCAGGCATTGAACCGGTCGAGCACCCGCGTGATCCATCGCTTCTTGTCCTCCGGCACGTGCGGATCGTTCCAGTAGGCCGACAGCATTGGATCGAGCGAAAAGCTCACGAAGAGCGAGACAAGCACCGAGCACGCCAGCGTCAGGGCGAAGGGCTTGAACCACTGCCCGCCCACGCCGGGCATGAAGGCGATCGGCACGAAGACCGCGAGGATCGAGAAGGTCGTGGCCGCCACCGCCAGGCCGATCTCGTCGGTGCCCTCCATCGCCGCCCTGTAGTGGTCCTTCCCCATCTCGACGTGCCGCACGATGTTCTCGCGCACCACGATGGCATCGTCGATCAGGATGCCGATGGCGAGCGAGAGCCCGAGCAGGGACATCGTCTCCAGCTTGAACCCGAGCGCCCATACGGCGATGAAGCTCGCCATCACGCTCACGGGCAGCGCGAGTCCGGTGATGACGGTGGAGCGCCAGGAGTTGAGGAAGATGAACACCACCAGCACGGTAAGGGCGGCACCCTCGAGCAGGGTGAGTTCCACGTTTTCCACCGCCGCGGTGACCCGCACGCCGGCGTCCTTCACCACGTTGATCTCGACGCCCTCCGGCATCTGCTGCTGGAGCTTCGCCACTCTCGCCAGCACCTTCGCCGCCACATCGGTGGTGCTGTAGCCCCGTGACTTCTTCACGTCGATGCCCACGGCCGGCCGCCCGTTGAAGAGCGCCAGCGTGCGCTGCTCTTCCGTGCCGTCCTTCACCTCGGCCACCTGCCCCAGCCGGATGAGCGTTCCGCCGCGTTCGGCCACCACCAGCTGCATGAAATCGGCGGGGCCATCCGGGCGTCCGCGGAGCCGGATCGAGCGCTCGTCATAGGCACCCGTCACCCGTCCCACCGGGGCTGCCAGGTTCTGCGCCTGCAGGGCCTGCACCACCTGCGACACGCTCACGCCGTTGGCCTGCAGCGCCGCCGGCTTGAGTTCCACCGTCAGTTCGCGTTCGAGCTTGCCCGCTACGCTGACCTCGGCCACACCAGGGATGGAGCGCAGTTCGCGCGTGATCCCGGGATCGGCCAGGCGCGTGAGCTCGGCCGGCGAGAGCCGTTCCGACGCCAGTGCCAGTGACACGATAGGCAGGTCCGTGTCGTTGAACTTCTTGATGATCGGCTCTTCCATCTCCGTGGGCAGGTCGTTACGGATGCCGGAGATGGCGTCGCGGATGTCCTGCGTCGCCTCGGGCAGCGGCTTCTCGAAGACGAACTCGATCACCAGGAAGGCGAATCCGTCCTCGGCCTTGCTCACGACCTTCTTGACCCCACTGATCGAGGTGAGGGCTTCCTCGACTGGATCAAGGAGTTCCTTCTCCACCGTCTCGGGGGATGCGCCGGGATACGGGATGCCCACCGTCACGACCGGCGGCGCCACGTCGGGGAACTCGTCCGTCTGAAGCTTGAAGAGCGCGATGATGCCGCCCATCGCGAGCGCCACCATCGCCACGATCGTGATGATCGGGCGCCTGATCGCAAAATCGGAAATGAACATGGCTGGTTCTTCCTAGCTCGCTGGTGCGCTGGCGGCCCGCTCCGCCGGCGCCTGCGCCCGCACCGGCGTGCCCTGCGGCAGCCCGCGCACACTTCCCGTCAGCACGGTGTCGCCCGCTGCGAGGCCCTGCCTGATTTCCACCTGCTCAGTAGCAGCGTCCTCCAGGCCCACCTCAACCTCCTGGCGCCTCACCACGCCACCTTTCACGAGGCTGACCATCGGCCTGACACCGGTCGGGTCGACGGCACCCTTCGGGACCGTCACGGCCTCGCGCGACACGACAATCACGCGCCCCTCGGCGAAAAGGCCAACCACCAGCTGCTTGTTCGGGTTCGGCACGGTGACGAGGATCCTGACCTGTCGCGTGGCCGGATCGACCGATGGGTAGATGCGCGTCACGCGGCCCGTGAGGGGCTCATCGCGGAAGCCACTCACGGTGAACTGGACCGGTGTTCCGACCTTGAGCCTCGCGAGCGCGTCGGCAGGCACCTGGGCTTCCAAGCGAAGGCTCGAGGGATCGATGATCGTGAAGAGCTCGGTTCCATCCTTCACCACATCACCGACGCTCGCCATCTGGTCGCTGACGATGCCGGCAAACGGGGCCCGCACGCTCGAGCGCTCGAGCGCCCGGCGGGCCACCACTTGCCGCGCGTTCGCTTCTGCGAGCGACGCCTCGACCTGCGACACCGCCAGCGAGTCGGCCTCGACGGTGCGCGCCGACAACGCGCCCGCCTCGGCCAGGCGCTTGTCGCGCTCGAGGTTCCGCTGCTGCAGGCGAAGGTCGTTCTGCAGGCTGCGCACCAGCGCCTCGGTGAAGGTCGCCTGCTCGCGCGCCGTCTGGGGCTCGAGTTGCGCCAGGACCTGGCCCGCCTTCACCGCCTGTCCCGGCTCGGCGAACACCTCCAGCACGGAACCGCCCAGCTCCGCGCGAACCCGTGCCTCGCGCTCGGCGCCGAGCGTTCCGGAAATCGACGGGCCGTCGAGCAGCGTCGTCTTCGCCGCGACGCTGATGTTCTCCGGCCCGACCACCACCGGGGCCAGGGTCTCGGCCGCGTCGGCCGACTTCCGGGCCTGGCACCCGGCCAGGAGCGCGCCGGTGAGCATCAGGATTGCCAGCGCCTGCACTTCACGTCGAGCCGTCATGTTCCGAACCCTTGCGGTGAACTTGGTTGATCGCATCGCTTGATTACCGGCCCGTCGACGTGACGGCCCCGGTGAGTGTCTGTGCCGCCGTGCCTACCGAGGTGACCGTCGACGTCGTGATCGCGGTACCCTCCGCCGTGCCCAGGGGGAGGTAGGGCATCAGCGTCAGGCGCAGGCGCGCCACCTGGAGGTCGCGGGCCGCCTGGGCCTGATTGGCGCGCGCCTGCTCGAGCTGCAGCCGCACGTCCTGCAGCTCCGTCTGCGTCGAGAGGCCCTCGCGGTACCGCAAATCGGCAATCTCGTACGCACGCGTGGCCTGCTCGACCACACTCGCCGTGGCGAGGCCGTTGTCCTCCGCCTCCCGCAGCCGCGCGTAGATGGTCTCGTTGTCGAGCGCCGCCTGTTCCCCGGTCAGCTTCGCCTGCAGCCGGGCCGCGTCGAGATTGGCCGCCGCCTGTTTCTTGGACCCGAGGATCCGCCCCGACGTGAAGATCGGCCAGTTGAGCACCGCGACCAGGTTCCAGTCGTTATAGAACTCGGTACTCGCCGGAATGAAGTCACCGCTGAACCCGGCGCGATTGTAGTTCATGCTCGTCGACATCGTGGGGATCCACTGCCGCCCGGCGGCCGCGTTCAGCTGTTCGTTCTGGATCACGGTCTCCTGGGCCGTCCGCACGACCGCGCGCAATGCCGCCGCGGTATCAGCCCCCTGTAGCAGCGTGTCCACGCTTGCCGGCAGCACCCCCGGATTCGCCTGGTCGTCGAGGGGCGTCTCCAGCACGATTTCGGTGGGCAGCGGGATGTCGAGCAGCTGCTTGAGCCTGGTGACGGCGATGTCGCGGTTGGCGCGGGCGCGCGTCACCACCGGGATCTGGTTGTCCCGCGCCACCCGGGCGCGCAGCTGCTCGAACTCCGACTGCGTGCCGACGTCCCGCCCCAGCGTCACGTCCTTGAGCGTCCGCTCCGCCTGCGCCAGCGTGAACTCGGTGATGGTCACGAGCCGCGCGGTGAGCGACGCGTCGTAATACGCGCTCGCCACCGTGAGGATCGTCAGCGCCTGCTGCTGGGAAAGCTGCAGTTTGGACACGCGACTGGCCGCCTTGCTCGCCCCCAGTTGGGACCACTGGCTCAGGTTCAGTAGCGAGATGCTGGCGCTCCCGCCTAGTCTCCACTGGTTCGTGGCGGTGAACGGGTTGGACCCGGTCGTGTCGGGTGGGAAGAGGCTCTGATACGGGTTCTCGAAGACGTACTGATACTGCGGCCCCAGGTTGATCTGCGGCAGCAGCGCGGACCTGGTCTGGATCACCGCCCCCTCGTTCCGCCGCACGCCCGCCTTGGCGATCCCGACCTGCTCGCTGGCCGGCTCGGCCTTCGCCAGCGCGTCCGTGAGCGTCAGGCGCAGGGTGTCACGGCCGGGCACCTTCACGACGGCATTGGGCACCGGCTGCTGCGCCTGGAGCGACGGCGCCGCGCTGGTCGTGAGCAACACCAACACCATCACGCCGACATTGATCGACCTCATGGGCGGGCTCCTTCGGGAATGGCGGCGGGGGTGGGCGCGCCCAGTGCGCGCAGCATCACTTCCACGAACAGGCGGGCGCAGGCATCCGGCGGTGGCATGTCGGGCACGAGGTCGCGCCAGAGTGCGTTGCCGAGGAGCGCGTGCACCACCATCGCGGCGGCCGCTTCGCGCATCGCCGGGTCGGACGCGGGCAGCAGGCCCCGTTCTTCCTGCCGCACCACGAAGTTGACGAGCTGGTCGAACTCGTGCGTGGTGTCGTCGCAGATGCGCGGGGCGATGGCCGGCCGCTGCACCATGTCGCCCATCACCTGGCGGATGAGGTTCTTCTGGGCGTAGAAACGCTCAAAGGTCGCGAGCGACCACCGGTGCATTTCAGCGATCGGATCGGCAGCATCGGGATCGAGGCGCTGGCGCGCCTGCTGGTCCGCACGCTCGATTGCCTCGCGCAGCAGCGCGTCCTTGGAGCCGAAATGCCGGAACAGCGTGACCTCGTTGAGGCCCGCCTCCTGCGCGATCCGGCGCGTCGTAGTACCACGGTAGCCTGCCTCGGCGTACACACGGGCGGCTACCTCGAGCAGCTTTTCCCTGGCGTCGATACTCATGGGCGCCTACGATACCGCCAATCATGAAGAATGCAAGTACCTGCTTACTACTCAAATTCGTGAGAAAAAGTTCCAACTTCCTAACTCCATTACTAACATATAGTTAACGGAAAAGGCGACCATCGGTCGCCCTTTGCGCGCGTTGCCGGAACCGCTTCAGCGCTCGATCGGCAGCCCCACCCCGTTGCCCCACTCCGTCCAGCTTCCGTCGTAGTTGCGCACCCTCTCGAACCCCAGCAGGTAGGTCAGCGCGAACCAGGTATGAGATGATCGCTCGCCGATACGGCAGTAGACGATGGTCTCCTGGCCCGCCGCGATGCCGTTTTCCTGCTCGTAGATGGTGCGCAGTTCGTTCGCGGGCCGGAAGCAATGCGTCGCGGGGTCCACTGCGCGCGCCCACGGAATGCTGCGCGCTCCGGGAATGTGCCCGCCCCGCAGCGCGCCCTCGTTGGGATACTCCGCCATGTGCAGGCGCTCGCCGCGATACTCCTCCGGGCTACGGACGTCGACGAGTCGACGGCCGGCCACGATGTGCTGGAGCACCTCGTTCCGGAACGCGCGAATAGGCCCATCATTCCTGGCCGGCACGGTGATGTTCCCCGGCGGATAGCTGGAGGCATCGGTGACCAGCGACCGCCCCTCTTCGGCCCAGCGCAGGCGGCCACCGTCCATGAGCCGCAGGTTCTTCAGCCCGAAGAGCCGAAGCACCCAGAACGAGTACGCCGCCCACCAGTTGTTCTTGTCGCCGTAGAGCACGATCGTCGTGTCGCTGGAGACTCCCTTCGTGCGCAACAGCGCCTCCATGGCGTCCCTGGAGACGTAGTCGCGCCGCAACTGGTCGTTGAGGTCCGTGACCCAGTCGATCTTCACCGCCCCGGGGATGTGGCCGGTTTCATAAAGCAACAGATCCTCGTCGGATTCGACGATGCGGACCTTCGGGTCGTCGAGGTGCGCGGCCACCCAGTCGGTCGAAACGAGCACCTCAGGGTGTGCGTAGCCGCGCTCGGTGATCGGCGTGACGACCGCAAGCGGGGTGTCCGGACTCATTGATACCTCCACGGCAAAAATCCGACTAACTTGTTCGTTAATGCAATGTGCCTGCTCTGCAGGGAACTTGTCAAACGCTCGGCCCGATCAGAAGGTATCTTCCTTGCCGGTCCTTCAACTCCTCCTAAGCCCGGTGGCGACCTTGGCATTACCCACCAGACTCGGCGCGAGCATGCTCGCCGCCCTCCCGCTGCTGCTCTCCGCCTGCCAAGGCAATGGCGGGCCACCTGCGTCTCCTCCCCCGACAGTGGGTGTCCTGACGGTGACGCCGCAGCAGGTGCCGGCGGTGTTCGAGTTTACCGCCGAGGCACAGTCGTCTCACCGGATCGAAGTACGCTCGCTGGTGCAGGGCACGATCCTCGAGCGGTACTTCGTCGAAGGTTCCGACGTAAGGAAGGGTGACAAGCTTTTCCTGATCGACCCGGCGATCTATGAGGCGGACTCACGCACTTCAGCAGCTGCCGAGGAGACGGCACGTGCCACCCTCGAGCAGGCGAAGCGAGACCTCGCGCGCGGCGAGGCACTCTTCAAGGGTGGCGCCATCAGCCAGCGCGACTACGACGTCCTCCTCACCCGCTATCAGACGGCCCAGGCGGACGTGGCGGGCAGCACCGCGTCGCTCGAGAGGGCCAACGTTGATCTTCGCCGCACCGTCATTCGGGCCGAGATCAGCGGCCGGATCGGCACCGCGAACCTGCTGACCGGCGCCCAGGTGCCGGGGCCTGTCTCGCTCCTGGCTACGATCGACCAGCTGGATCCGATCTATGTCGACCTCGCGATCTCCGACAACGAGCGGCTCAAGTACGAGGACGACCTGCGTACCGGCCGGGTGACGAAGCCGGCACAAGGCAGGTATCGGGTGCAGCTGGTGCTGTCGGACGGGAGCATCTTCCCGCAGGAGGGACACATCAACTTCGCCGACCTGCGCATCGACAGCGAGACGGGGTCGCTGCGTCTCCGCACCGTGTTCAAGAACCCCCAGCGTCGCATCCTGCCCGGCCAGTTCGTGCGTGCGCGCCTGCTGGGCGCGACCCGCAACAATGC
>JAGGAG010000242.1 GCA_017889745.1 Gemmatimonadota bacterium
GGTCCAGAGTCCAGAGTCCAGAGTCCTAGGTGCCGGGCGCTGAACCCTCTTGTTGTCGTCGCTCGGATTCCCGGCGGATCGCCGGCAGCAGCAACCAGCGGATCAAGTAGATCCCCACCCGGGCCCAGCGCCAGTAGCCGCGGAAGCGGCGGCGGGCGGCTTCGTCGGTGGCGGCAGCGCGGGTTTCGGAGACGAGCTGGGTCAGGCCGGGGCCCTGGGCGTGCGTCTCGAGGGTCCAGGCAATCCGGACCTGGTTGGGCTCGGCGAAGCTGGCGAAGTGTTCGGGCGGGACGGGCCGGAACACCACGTCGGCGAGCCAGGGCTGGCAGGTGGCACCGCCGACGAATAGCTCGCCGGGTCGCTCGAGCAGGCACTGCCAGCCCAGCGCCTGGAGTTCGTCGAGGAATCCAGCGGCAACCCGGGTACCACGGCGTGACCCCATGATCAATTCACGCAGCCGGAAGATGGCCCTGACGAGCGGGACCGACTGCATGTCGAAGTCACGCGCCACGCGGTACACCAGCGGGGCGGGGGCGCGCACGGTGACGGCGTAGCGCTCGCGCACGTCGGGCGTGGGAATGAACGGTTCGAGCGGGCTGAGCATCAGCCGAAGGCCGGGCCCCAGCCGAGTGTCGTGACGATCACCGTGTGCTGGCGTTGTCCATGTCGGCAGCGATGAGCCACGGTCCACCGGGCGCGCGACGCAGCACGAGCAGGTACTTGCCTGTATGCGTGGCGGGGTCAGGTCCGCCATAGGTGCCGACGATATAGGCGACCGTATCGCCGGTGGCGTACGCCAGCGCGGCAAGGTTGAGGGGGCCGCCGCGCCCGGCGTATGCCTCGGCGATTGCGGCCCGGCCCCGCACCGGCGGGCGGCGGTCGCTGAGCACGAAGCCGTCTTCGGTGAATTGCAGGGCGAGCTGCTGCGCATCACGGGCGCGCCAGTCGCGCTCATAGTCGCGGAGCACTCGGTCGAGGTCGGGTGGCAGCGTGATGGACGGCAGAGCGGTCGCTTGCGTTGCGGCCGGACCGTCGGCTGGTGCGGCGGGGCGCGCCGCGGGGCGGCAGGCAGCAAGCAGCAGGAGGCCCGCGAGGCGGCAGCGGGCGGATTGAATTGTCATCGAGGAAAGGTGAAGTGCGGATCCCTTCACCACAACTCGCTCCGCTCAACTGGCCAGGCTGACCTGGTCCTCGATGGGGTTGTCGCTGCCGATGCAGCGGCCACGTCCCGCGCGCTTGGCGGCGAGGAGGCGCACGTCGGCGCAGGAGAGCATGGCCTTGGCCGTGATGGCGGTGAGGTCGGCGGGTGACCCGGCGACACCGGCGCTGAAATTGATGGTGAGCTTCCGGTTCTCGCCCACGTCGATGGGAGATGCCAGGACCTCCTGCCGGAGCGCCTCGACCCGGAGGAGGGCGGCATTCCTCGGCGTGCCCGGCATGAGGACGACGAATTCCTCGCCGCCGTAGCGGGCCACCATGTCGGTGCGACGCATCGCGCGGGAGAGGAGGTTGGCCACCTCGATGAGGGCACGATCTCCGAGCGCGTGTCCGTAGATGTCGTTGATCCGCTTGAAGTGATCGATGTCGAGGATGGCGAGCGAGAGCGGCTGGCCATCGCGCGCCGAGGCGTCCAGGGCGGCGGTCAGTGCGCGATCCAGGTGGCCACGGTTGTAGAGGCCGGTGAGCCGGTCGCGCGCGGCGAGGTAGAGCAGGCGCTGGGCCCGGCGCACGATGGTGACGGACAGCAACACCGCGATGCCGAGCAGGACGAGGCGGGTGAAGAGGTCAACACCGGAGTAGGGACCCGCGGCGCTGACATACGCGGGATCGTCCAGGTTGTAGTTGGCGCCGGCATAGGCCCAGAGTGCCGCGTACTCGCACAGCGCCAGCAGGCCCACGACGATGCAGATGCGCGCATCGTAGCGCAGGCTGGTCGCGACGATGGCGAGGAAATACATCTCGAAGGTGACCTTCGAGTTCAGCGCGATCATCGGGGAGCCGACGAAGAGAAACGTCACCAGCGCCGTACTGACGAGCGACACATCGAGAGCGCTCGAGGCGAAGCCGATCCAGGGGCGCCAGCCGCCGCGGCGGAGCATCATCCAGATACCGAACGCCGTGATGGCGGCGGCCACGGTCACGGCGAAGCCGGTGACGTGGACCGGCTCGCCGGGGTAATGAATGATGTTCCAACTGGGAGCGATGAGGAGGAACACCATCGCAAGAAGCCGTACCCGCGCGACGACGAACTCTCCCTCGATGCCGGCGGCGGCCATGGCCAGGTACAGCGCGCCATCGGGTCCCTGGCGGACATCGCGGATGCGGCGCTTGATGCCGTCCTGGAAACGCTCCTCCCGGGCGCCGTCGGGGCCGAGCACGATACGCGACAGCCCCTTCCACTTGAGCGCGCCGGTGAAGAAGCTGCCACGCCACCGGGGAAAGGCGTCGCCGGTGTAGTAGACGAGCCCCGACGGCGCGATCGAGGGCACCCAGTAGTAGTCCGGCTGTTCCATGCCCGCCTTGGTGGTGCCCTCGCCGATCTTGTCGCCGGAGTAGTCCCTGCCCCAGGTGATCACCGGCCAGCCGTAGTTCCTGCCGGCCTCGGGGTGATTCAGTTCATCCCCACCCTGCGCACCATGCTCGATGGTCCACAGCTGGCCGGTTTCGGGGTGGAGCGTGGCGCCCTGCATGTTGCGATGGCCGTAGGACCAGATCTCCGGCAGCGCCCCTTTCTTGTTGACGAAGGGGTTGTCGGGAGGAATGGTGCCGTCGGCGTTGATGCGGATCACCTTGCCCAGCGTGTTGGTAAGGGTCTGGGCGCTGTCCCGGTAGTCGAAGCGCTCGCCGGTGGTGATGAACAGCGTGCCGTCGCGCGCAAAGACGAGGCGCGACCCGAAGTGATTCCCGCCGCTCACCTTTGGCACCTGGCGCCAGATCACCTGGACGTTCTCGAGGCCCGCGCTGGTGAGCTTGCCGCGCGCCACGGCGGTGCCGGCACCTCCCGGCCCCGCTTCGGCGTACGAGAGGTACACGAGCTGATTGCTGACGAACGCGGGATCGATTGCCACGTCGAGCAGTCCGCCCTGTCCCTGCGACACCACGGCGGGCACGCCGGCGATCGGCTGGGACAGCGCGCCGGTGGGTGCGACGAGGCGAAGCCGGCCGGGACGCTCGGTGACGAGGGCCCGGCCATCGGGCAGGAAGGCGAGGCCCCAAGGCGACTCGAGACCCTTCGCGTACACGGAGATGGTCATGGAGTCGAGGGAGCCGATGCCATACTGCGTCTTCTGCGCGTCGGAGCGTTCGCAGCCACCGAGGCCGAGTGCCAGCGTGATGCCGGCGACGGCGAAGCGATGCAGCCGGGGACGGCACCGGAGCTGGTACCACGGGACCATGCGGTGCATTGGCCTCAAGTGCTCAGTGTGAGTGCACCGGCGAGGGCGCCCACCACGTGTCGAGGTGATAGTACCAGATGCCGTCCGTGCCAAGCTTCCAGATGACCAGGTACTTGTCGCTGCCCTTCGTGATCCTGCCATCCTTGTCGGGCACCTCGTAGGTGGCGACCCCCAGTTCATAGGCGTAGTTCCCGTTCACGTCGAGGCTGTGAGTCTCGAACCTGATGTTCCTGGCGCCGGCGTTGAGCAGCCCGCCGAAGACGGCCTCGATGTTCGCCGTGCCGGTCATGGGCTCGCTTTCCGGCGGGATGATCATTGCCCCCTGATCATAGATCTTCGAGATCCCCTTCACATCGCCCCGGTTGGCCGCGGCCACCCACTCGGCGTTGCGGGCGTCGATCGCCTTGCGGACGGCGGCGACGTCAGGGACGGGAGCCGGCGCCTGGGCTGCGGCGGCGGCGGGGAACGCGAGCAGCGTGAGCAGAAGCGCGGTGCAGCGCATGCGCGGAACCTTTCGAGGACGTGAGCGGTGAGCGGTAAGTGGCGAGCGGTGAATGGCAAGGTAGCGGGTGAGCAGCGAGGGCGGCATCGCCGGTGGCACGTGTGGCGAGACCTTCACGGTCAGCGAGTCCTCCGGCCGACAAAGACCTCCTGCACTCCGGGATCGACTTCCGAATGCTCCAGCGGCACCGCCGAAGCCTCGAAGCCGGCGTCGCGGAGCAATCGCAGCCACGTGGCGCGCGGGAACAGCCCCTCGATGTGCCGATCATGCTCCACGCGGACGCTGCCGTTGGCGTCGCGCAGCATGAGCGCGTAGTCCACCGTGCAGGTCGAGTC
>JAGGAG010000142.1 GCA_017889745.1 Gemmatimonadota bacterium
GCCTGCTTGGCGAGGCGCCCGGTCTCAAGGGTCAGCGCGCGCCCTGCAAATTCCGTTTCGATCCGTTGAACTGTCACTCTCTCTGCCTTCTCTCGTCTTTGGTTGGTTTCTTGTCTACGCAATGTGCCATCGGGTTTCTAAAGCGAACGGGCGTCCCGAGCTGCTGCACGGGACGCCCGCCGGTCGATCATCATCCTAGTGACGGAGCCCCAGCTCCTCGATCAGCGACCGGTAGTTCACCACATCGGTGCGCTTGAGGTAGGTGAGGAGGCGCCGGCGGTTGCCCACCATCTTGAGCAACCCGCGCCGACCGTGATGGTCTTTGGCGTGGGTCTTGAAGTGCTCGGTGAGCGAGTTGATCCGCTCGGTGAGGAGGGCGACCTGTACCTTGGTGGAACCGGTGTCGGTCTCGTGGGCGCGATGCTTGGTGACCACCGTCTGCTTGTCGAACGTCATTGCCTGCTTTTTCCTTGGCACCCCATGGTGCGCAAACGCTTGAGTGTGTGAACTTTAGCAGCTTGGCAATCTATCCCCCGAGGGTCCGTGCCGCAACCCCGGGGGGCGTCAGCCGGCGATCTGCCGGACGAGCCGGGTCAGGTCGTTCCAGAGGGCGAACACCATCAGGGCAGCCACGATCGCCAGGCCCGCCAGGGTCAGCCGTTCCCGGAGCTTGAGCGGCAAGGGCTTCCGTCGCACCGCCTCCCCCACCAGGAACACGAACTGCCCCCCATCCAGGACCGGGATGGGCAGCAGGTTGAGCACCGCCAGGTTCATCGAGATGATCGCCATGAAGGTCAGGAACGGCTCGACACCCATCCGGGCACTCTGGCCGGCCATCTGGCCGATGGCGATGGGCCCGCCCAGCGAACTGCGCGCGACGTTGCCGCTCACCAGACCTCTGAGCATGCGCACCACGACGGTCGAGGCGTTGACCGTCTCCCTCACGCCCGCGCCCAGCGCTCCCGGCACCGTGTAGGGCTCGCGCCTGAAGCCGGTGTTGACCTCCACGCCGATCTTCCCCACCACCCTGGGACCGCTCGTGTCGCTGACGGTGGTGGACTCCGGAACCACCGTAACCTCCGTCCGGCCCGTGGCGCGGCCGAGCCCCACGCGGAGCTCGCGTCCGGGCGACCGCTCGATCAGCGCCAGCAGGTCGGCCCATTGCGCGATCGGCTGCCCGTCCACCGACACGACCGTGTCCCCCTTCAGCATCCCGGCCTTCTCGGCCACGCGCCCGGGAACGATCCGGCCCGCCACGGCCGGCGTGAACGGCCCGAGCGTCATGGCGAGTGCCATGCGGCGCTCCACGGCGTCGGCTGGCACGTCGGCGGTCACGGTGCGGCCGTCGGCGAGCGTCAGCGCCACCGCGCGTCCCGAGGTGTGCTGCAATTCGTCGAACACGCTGTTCCACGAGTCGACCGGACGCCCGTTGACCGCGGTGATCCGGTCGCCGAGCCGCAGTGTGCGGAAGGCCTCCGCCCCCGCCGGAAGCGCGGCCGAATCGACGGCACCGACGATGGTGACGGGATTTACGGCCTTGCCGTTCTTGAGCGCCAGACCGCTGAAGATGACCCAGGCGAACAGCGTGTTCATGGTGACCCCGGCGAGGATCACGATCATCCGCTTCCACACCGGCTTTGCCTCGAACATGCGGTCGGGCGGTACCTCGGCTTCGGGCGTGCCACCCTCGAGGGCCGCGCTCGAGGCCTCCTCCTCCTCGCTCGCCATCTTCACGTAGCCGCCAAGGGGGAGCCACGAGAGCGAGTACTCCGTCTCTCCGCGCTTGAACGTGAGGCCGGGAATCGGCGTCCCGATCCCGATCGAGAAGCGGTGCACCCAGATGCCGGCCCACTTGGCGGCGGCAAAGTGGCCGAACTCGTGGACGAAGATGAGCACGCCGAGTGTGACGGCGAAGGCTATCAGGGTGATCAGCATGGCTGTCCTACCAGTGAGCGGGCCTGCTCTCGGGCCCGGCGATCGGCGGCGCGGACGGTCTCGACATCGCGAACCGGCTCGGACACGTGCCGGTCCAGTACCGACGCGATGACATCGCTGATCCGCCCGAACGGCAGCGCGCCAGCCAGGAATGCGGCGACCGCTTCCTCGTTGGCGGCATTGAAGACCGCGGGAGACGTTCCGCCCGCACGTCCCGCGGCCACCCCGAGGGGAAACGCGCGGAAGATGTCGGTCCGGACCGGTTCGAAGGTGAGCTGACCCGCTGCGACCGGGTCGAAGCGGCGCGTCCCGGAATCGGGCAGGCGGTCCGGGTGGGTGAGCGCATAGAGGATCGGCAGTTCCATCGTCGGGAAGCCCACTTGCGCCATGACGTTGCCGTCACAGAACTCCGCGAACGCATGCACGATGCTCTGGGGATGAACCACGACATCGACCTGGTCGTACGACAAACCGAACAGGAAGTGCGCCTCGATGACCTCGAGCGCCTTGTTGGCGAGCGTCGCACTGTCCACCGTGATCTTGCTGCCCATGCGCCAGGTGGGGTGGTTGAGCGCCTGCTCCACCGTCGCCCGCGCTACCTGCGCAGCATCCCAGCCACGGAAGGGGCCGCCCGACGCCGTGAGGATCAGGCGCGCCAGCCGGCCGTTGTGCCCGGTGACGCACTGCAGCACCGCACTGTGCTCCGAGTCGACCGGCACTACCTCGCCCCCGCCCTGCCGGGCGGCCTCGGCCACGAGATCGCCGGCCATGACCAGTGATTCCTTGTTGGCCAGCGCCACCCGCTTGCCGGCGCGCAGCGCGGCCAGCGTCGCGTCCAGCCCCGCGGCGCCCACGAGCGCATTGAGCACGATGTCCACTTCGGGATGCAGTGCCGCCTCGAGCAGCACCTCGACGCCCGACCCGAGGCCGTCACCGCCCGCACCCTCCACGATGCCGGCGAAGGCCGGGCGCCAGGTAGCCACCTGCGCCAGCAGCCGCTCCCGCTGGCGGCCAGCCGTCAGGGCCACGACGCGGAAGTGATCGCGCTGGCGATCGAGCACGCGGAGTGCGCTCTCACCGATCGAGCCGGTGGAGCCCAGCACGGCGACGCCGCGTGTCCGCCCGTTCTTCCCGTAGCCCATCAGGGAATGCCGAACAGGGAGTAGCAGAAGGCCGCGATCGGCAGGGCGAAGTACAGCGAGTCGAACCGGTCGAGCACGCCGCCATGCCCCGGGATCAGGTGGCTCGAATCCTTGACGCCCACCTCCCGCTTGAACAGCGACTCGGCCAGGTCACCCAGCTGGCCCAGCACCGAAATCAACGCGGCGATGACCAGGAGCGCCGCCACATTCGTGTTGATGCCGACGCGGGGAAAGACCAGGTACGCGAAGATTGGCGCGACCAGCAGCCCGCCCAGAACGCCCACCGTCGAGCCCGAGCGGGTCTTGCCGGGGCTGATCGTGGGCGCCAGCTTGGCCCCGCCGATCGCGCGCCCGCCCGACATCGCCGCACTGTCGCAAACCCAGATCACCACCATGGGGAAGAACACCAGCCAGGTGCCGGCCCACGACTGGCCGCCGAACACCCCGTGCCGGATGCCGATGAGGAACGCCGGCAGCACACGCCCGCCAGGGGCCCGCGGGGGCTCGCCAGGAGTGCGAGCGGCCCGAGTGCCGTCGCCGTCGCGATGCCCAGCCGGCGCGCGGCGTCGATCCCCTGGCGCAGGGCCAGGTCGTAGAACTCCCGCGTGCCGAGCGCGCTCACCACCGATACGGTGACGGCAAGTGGCCATCCCCCGAACCAGACGATGCCAAGGGCGAGTGGAATGGCGACGGCGGCGAACGCCACCCGTCGCGCCATGTTGGAATCCATCAGACCGGAACGCGGCCGAAGCGGCGATCGCGCCGTTGGAAGTCGAGGATCGCTTCGAAGAAGTGCTGGCGGGTGAAGTCGGGCCAGAGGACGGGCGACACGTGGAACTCGGCGTACGCGAGCTGCCACAGCAGGAAGTTCGAGAGGCGCTGCTCGCCCGACGTGCGGATCAGGAGGTCGGGATCCGGCCATTCGGCGGTGTACAGGCGGCGGGCGAGCGCCTCCTCGTCCACCTGGTCGGCCGACATCCGGCCGGCGGCCACATCCTCGGCGAGGAGGCGCGCGGCCCGGGTGATCTCGGCCCGCGATCCGTACGACACGCAGATGTTGAGCGCCAGGGCGTCGCCGCCGGCCGTGGTGGCCACGATCCGGTCCACTGCCTCGCGCGCGGACGGCACCAGCCGGTCCAGCTCACCGAGGAAGCGGACCGCGACACGCCGCTCCCGCAGGTCGGACATCTCCCGCTCGATGTACTCCTCGAGCAGGCTCATGAGCGCCGCGATCTCGTCGGCCGGGCGCTGCCAGTTCTCCTGGCTGAACGCGAACAGGGTCAGCACCGCGACCCCCGTGGCGAGGCACGCCTCGACTGCCTCGCGCACCGCCGCCATACCCGCCGCATGACCAAGGGGACGGGGCAGCGAGCGCCCCTGGGCCCATCGCCCATTGCCGTCCATGATGACGGCGACGTGCGTCGGGATCGCTCCGCTCAGGCGAATGCGCTGCAGGAGCGCGTCATCGCTCACGTCACACTTCCATGATCTCCGCTTCCTTCGACTTGATGAGCTCGTCGATCTGGCGGATGTGCTCGTCGGTGAGCTTCTGGACTTCCTTCTCGGCGCGGGCCTTGTCGTCCTCCGAGATGTGCTCGAGCTTCTTGATCCTCGTCAGCGTGTCCGTGCGGCCGTGCCGCACTGCCACGCGCCCTTCCTCGGCCAGCTTGTGAACGACCTTGACCAGGTCCCGGCGGCGCTCTTCGGAGAGCGGCGGCAGCGGGATGCGGATCAGGTTGCCCTGCGTTGAGGGATTGAGGCCGAGGTCGCCCTCGCGGATGGCCTTGTCGATCGCCTGGGTCAGGCCCTTGTCGAACGGCTGCACCGTGAGCAGCCTCGGCTCGGGTGCCGCGACCATCGCCACCTGATTGAGCGGGACGGACGATCCGTAGGCCTCGACGCGCACGAGGTCCAGCAGGCTCGTGCTCGCCTTGCCGCTGCGGATGGTGCTCAGTTCACGGCGCGTGGCGTCGACCGCCTTCTGCATCAGTTCACGCCCGTGCTTCGCGATCTCGGGAATGGTCTTCATTGGACGATGGTCCCCTCGGCGTCTCCGCGGATCACGCGGGCCAGGGCGCCGGGCCGGTTGATGTTGAAGACGATGATGGGCAGGTGGTTGGCCTTGCACAAGCCGAACGCGTTCGCGTCCATGACCGCGTAATTCTTGACGATGGCTTCCTGGAACGACAGGTGCGGGATGAACTCGGCCTTGGCATCCTTCTTCGGGTCGGCGGTGTAGACCCCGTCGACACTGGTGCCCTTGAGCACCACTTCGGCTTCCATCTCGAGGGCACGCAGCACGCCGGCGGTATCGGTGGAGAAGAACGGGTTGCCGGTGCCCGCGGCGAAGATGACGATGCGGCCCTTCTCCAGGTGCCGCATGGCGCGGCGGCGGATGTACGGCTCCGCCACCGACTCCATGCGGATCGCGGTCATTACCCGGGTCTGCATCCCGAACTGCTCGAGCACACCCTGGAGGGCCAGCGCGTTGATGACCGTGCCGAGCATGCCCATGTAGTCGGCCGACACGCGGTCAAGCCCTTCGCGACTCGCGGAGGCGCCCCGGATGATGTTACCGCCGCCGATGACCAGCGACAGCCGCGCCCCGAGCGCGTGCACCGACCGGATCTCCTCGGCCAGGCTTTCCAGCACCTGCGAGTCGAGGCCGAAGCCCCGCTCGCCGGCGAGGGCCTCGCCGGAGAGCTTGAGGAGTGCACTGGAATACTTCAGCGCCATCAGGCTTCGCCGACCTTGAACCGCGCGAACCGCACGACCCGCGCGCCCGGCACGGCGGCGACGAGCTGGCCGACGACCCTGGAGTCGTCCTTGATGAAGAGCTGCTCGAGCAGGGCCCGCTCGCTCGCGAACTTCTTGAGCTTGCCCTCCACGATCTTGGCCCGGATGTTCTCGGGCTTCCCTTCCGCCGCCACCTGCTCTTCGGCGATACGGCGCTCGCGCGCGATCAGCTCGGCATCGATGTCGGCGGCTGCCACCGCGAGCGGATCGGCCGACGCGACGTGGAGCGCCAGGTCCTTCGCGAGGGCCAGGGCCGCCTCGCCGGTGACGCCCTCGATTTCGACCAGCGTACCGACCTGCTCATTGTGGTGCAGGTAGTGGCCGACCACGCCGTTGGCCGGCGCGAACCGCGCGATGCGGCGGAGCTGCACCGCCTCGCCCGTCTTGGCGCTGGTGGCCTTCACCACCTCGTCCACCGTCGATCCGGCATAGGGCGTCCTGAGGAACGCGCCCTCGGCGCCCACCTCGGTGACGCCAGTCGGCGCCGACTTGGCGACGAAGGTCGTCAGACCGTCGAGCACCGCGTGGTACTCCTCGGTGCGAGCCACGAAGTCCGTCTCGCAGTCGAGCTCGACCATGCCGGCCGCGGTGCCGCCGCCCAGCAGCTCGATGCCGATCAGGCCCTGGGACGCGCTCCGGCCGGCACGCTTCTCCGCCTTCGCGATGCCCTTGGCGCGCAACAGCTCGCCCGCCTTGGCCATGTCTCCACCGGCCTCCTCGAGGGCCTTCTTGCAGTCGCCGATGCCGGCCCCGGTACGCGCACGGAGCTCGCTGATGTCCTTCGTTGAGATCGTCATTCCCGTCATTTTTCCAGTTCCCTGTTGTGTATGCGAAAGCCGCCGTTCCGCGCCCGCACGGGCCCGAAGCGGCGGCTCAGGTCTCCGAGCTACCGGCCTCGCTTACGCGCTCGTCTCGCCCGCAACCGCCTCGGCCGCTTCGGGCGTGCCGTCGGTCTTGAGCCGTGCTGCAATCGCCTCCGGCTTCGGCCGGCGCTTGCGGCGCGGCCGGCGACGGCGACGCTCGGCGTCGGTGTCGCCCTCACCACCGGTGTCGCTGCTGTACGTCTCCGCCTCGACATCCTCCCCCGCTTCACGCGTCGGCGCGCTCGCACGAGCCTCGCGGATCTCGTCGCAGAGCGCCTGCGTGATCAGGCCGACCGACCGGATGGCGTCGTCGTTGCCCGGCACCGGCACCGTGATGACGTCGGGGTCGGCGTTGGTGTCCACGATGGCCACCACCGGGATCCCGAGCTTGTTGGCCTCGCTCACCGCGATGCGCTCCTTCTTCGCGTCGACCACGAAGAGGGCGCCCGGGAGCCGGCTCATGTGCTTGATGCCCTCGAGGTTGCGCGACAGCTTCACGCGCTCGCGCTCGAACAGCAGCTTTTCCTTCTTGGTGTAGTTCTCGAAATCCCCGTCGGACGCGCCCTGCTCCAGCTCCCGCAACCGCCGGATCTGCTTCTTGATCGTCGCAAAGTTGGTGAGCGTGCCGCCAAGCCACCGCTCGGTAACGTAGAACGCGCCGCAGTTGGCGGCGTCCATCTGGAGGACGCCCTTCAGCTGCTTCTTGGTGCACACGAACAGCACGTTCTCGCCCTTCTGCACCACGCCACGGAGGAGCTCCTGCGCCTTGGCAATCTGGCGGAGCGTCTTCTGGAGGTCGATGATGTAGATGCCGGAACGTTCGGCGAAGATGAACCGGCGCATCTTCGGGTTCCAGCGGCGGGTCTGGTGCCCGAAATGGACACCGGCTTCGAGCAGGTCCTGGAGCTGAGGCTGCGACATGCGGAGTGGTGCGTCCTTCCTTCGTTGGGGTTGATCGTCCATCGCGTTCATCGGCGGCTGGATCCCTCGCCCCGGCGGCCTCGCGGACCGCAACTCGAGCTCAGGACACCCCGGCCTGCCTCCGGCGATGTGCGTGATGCGCGGAAACCATTCCCGCGCTGCGGGCGGCCGTCATCGGCCGCCCCGAATCGGCTACCGCTTGCTGAACTGGAACCGCTTCCGGGCGCCGGCACGGCCCGGCTTCTTGCGCTCGACGGCGCGCGGATCGCGCGTCATCAGCCCCGCGGCCCGCAGCTTCGTGCGATGCTGGCCGTCAGCCTCCACCAGGGCGCGCGCGATGGCGTGCCGCAGCGCACCCGCCTGGCCCGTCTGCCCGCCGCCGTTCACGATGGCGCGGACATCGAACGCGCCCAGCGTATCGGTGGTGGTGAACGACTGCTGGATGTGCTGCACCAGCGACGGACGCGGGAAGTAATCGCCCAGCGTGCGGCCGTTCACGTCCCACTTGCCGGTGCCCGGCGTGAGGTACACGCGGGCCACGCTCGTCTTGCGTCGGCCGACAGCCTGCCAGCGGAACTGATCGAGCGTGGCGCTCATGCGGTCACCTTCTTGGGCGTCGTCACGGTGTAGGGCTTCGGCATCTGCGCGGCGTGCGGGTGCTCCGCGCCGGCGTAGACCTTGAGCTTGCCCCGCAGGTGCTGCTTCGCGAGGGAGTTCTTCGGCAGCATGCCGAACACGGCCTTCTCGATGACGCGATCCGGATGGCTGTCCATCAGGTCGCGCGCCACCGTATGGCTCTCGTGCCCCATGTAGCCGGTGTGCTTGAAGTAGGTCTTCTGGGTCAGCTTGCGGCCGGTGAACTTCACCCTGGACGCATTCAGCACGATGACAAAATCACCACCGTCCATGTGCGGCGTGAAGGTCGGCTTGTGCTTGCCGCGGATCAGCTGCGCCACGGCGCTCGCCAGCCGACCCAGGGGAACCCCGGCGGCGTCGACCACGTGCCAGTCATGCGAGATGTCGTTCGGCGTGGCGGAAAAAGTCTTCATGTCCACTAACTCTTGAGAGTCTGGTAATCGAGCCAAATCAAGACAGACTCATAAGATACCTCGCAATCCGAGGCCCGGTCAAGCCCCGCTCACCGGCCCCAAGTGCACCAGTACCTGGCCTTTCTCCACCGCCTGCCCGGACTGCACCGGGATGGACATCACCACCCCGGGGGCCGGTGCCTTGATCTCGTTCTCCATCTTCATCGCCTCCAGCACCAGCACTCCCTGCCCGGATGCCACCGCATCGCCCACCGCCACCGGGATCCGGAGGACCAGGCCCGGCATTGGCGCCCGGATCACCGCTCCGTGAAACTGGGGCTCCGCCTGGCGCACCAGGCGCTGGATGTGCCGGGCCCGCTCGTCCAGCACCACGGCCTCTCGGCGCTCACCCCAGGAGGTCACCGTCCAGCGCCCGGGACCGTGCCGCTCGAGCGGCACGAGCAGCGGCCGCCCGTCGATCATCACCTGGTGCAGCGGCGTGCCAGGGATGGTCGTGCGATGCACCACGACCGGCCGGCCGTCGACGGTGACCTGCTCCCCGTCGATGACTACCTCGATCTCGCGGCCGTCCAGCGTGACGAAGTACTTCATTGGCGCTCCAGTACCGCGACGGTTTCCACGTGCGCCGTCTGGGGGAAGAGGTCGAAGGCCCGCAGCCCGACCAGCTGCCACGGCTGATCCAGCCCGCGCAGGTCCCGGGCGAGCGTGGCCGGATCGCAGGACACGTACACGAGTCGCCGCGCCGGCGAGGCGCCGATGGCGGTGATGGCGCGCGCGTCCATCCCGGTGCGCGGCGGGTTGGTGATCACGAAGGCCGGGGGAGGCAGCGTGTGGATGACGTCCTCCACCAGGCCGGTGTGCGCTCGCAGACGGCCGGCCTCACCCGGCTGCGACAATGAATGGGCCAGCCGCACCGCTCGCGCATCCGCCTCGACGCTCTCGATGCGTGCCCCACGCCCCAGCAGCATGCGACCGGTCTCGCCGATGCCGGCATACAGGTCCCAGCCAAGCTGGTCGCTCACGTCGCCGAGCGCGGCC
>JAGGAG010000143.1 GCA_017889745.1 Gemmatimonadota bacterium
CGCCCACGCCGGGCGCGCCCAGCGACCGGCCCTATCGAGGGGAGGCATACCTCAGCGTCCCGATCTGCTATGCCTCGCAGGGCGGGCCACTCCGCTGCATCGGCGTCATCAACCTTACCGACCGGACTGGCGGTGATCGCTTCACCCCGGGCGACCGCAAGCTCCTCACCGCCATTGCGAGCCAGGTGGGAGCCGCCATCGAGAATGTCCGGCTCGCCGAGCGCGACCGGCAGCAGCAGCGCGTGCGCCGCGAGCTCGAACTCGCGCACGACCTCCAACTGCGGCTGCTCCCCTCGCCGTCGGTGCTGTATGGCGAGGCGCAGGTCGCGGCGCGATGCATCCCAGTCGACTCCGTTGGCGGCGATTTCTACACCTTCAGCCGGCTGGGACAGGGGCGCGTGGCGGTGATGCTCGGCGACGTATCGTCGCACGGGTTCGGGGCCGCGCTGGTGATGGCACTGGTGCTGTCGGCCGCGGGCATCCACGTGGAGACCATCGGTAGCCCCGAAGCCACGCTCGATGCGCTCCTCAACAGCGTGGGCGACGAGCTCCGCTCGGCGGAGATGTACTTCACCGTCTTCTACGGCGTGCTCGACCGCCACGCCGGGACGCTCCGGTACGCCAGTGCGGGGCACCCGCATGCGTTCCGGATTCCCCGGCAGGGTGAACCCGAACGCCTGCTCGCCACCAGCCCGCCGGTCGGGCTCGCAGTGCAGGGGGTCAGCGAGGCGCGGCAGGTCGCCTGGGACACGGCTGGAGACCTGCTCTGCCTCTGGACCGATGGCCTCGTGGATGCCACGAACGAGGAGGGGGAGCGGTTCGGTGATGCGCGGCTTATCGAGGCGCTGTCGAATCGAAGGAGCCTGCCGGTCGATGAGATCCTGGCCGGCGCGCTCGCCGAGGCCGACGCGTGGACGACGAGGGCCGCGGATGACCGCACCCTGCTCGTCATGCGGCTTTGACCGGTGGGAGTTCCGCGCCGCCGCTTCGGCCAGCACTTCCTGTCCGACCCGCGGCTCCTCGCGCGAATAGCCGATGCGCTGGGCGCGACGCGCCAGGACACCGTGCTCGAAATCGGCCCCGGGCCCGGAGGCCTGACGGCGGCACTGCTCGAGCGTGCCGGCCGAGTGGTAGCCATCGAGAAGGACCGCGACCTCGCGGCCCGTCTGCGCCGGCAGTTTCCCGCGCTCGCGCTGGTGGAAGGCGACGCGCTCGACGCCGACTGGCATGCGCTCGCGGGCCCTGACGCCCTCATCGCGGGCAACATTCCCTACAACATCACCTCGCCCCTCCTGGACAAGGCACTCCTGCCACCGCGGCCGCGCCGCATCGTCTTCCTGGTGCAGAAGGAGGTTGCCGATCGGGTCAGTGCCGCGCCCGGCAGCGACGCGTACGGCGCGCTTTCCGTGGGCGTGCAGGCCGTTGCCACCGGCGAGCGCCTGTTCATCGTGCCGGCCGGGGCGTTCAAGCCGCGCCCAAAGGTGGATTCGGCGGTGCTGCGAGTTACGCCCCTGGCTGCGCCACTCGTGCCCGACGCCCTCCTCGGCACGTTCCGGCGGGCGGTGGTTGGACTCTTCGGCTTCCGGCGGAAGCAACTCGCGCGCGGCCTGCGGGAACTGACCGGTTGCTCGGTGGAGCACGCCCACGCGCTGCTGGAGCAGGCCGGGCTGGCGCCCGCGCTGCGGCCGGAAGTGCTCGACCCGGCGGCCTTCTACCGCCTGACCCGGGCACTCGTTGACGGCGGATGGTCTCCCGGGGCAGATTTGTGAATCATTTCACATAAGCCGCCCATGCGCAAAGTCGCCGACAGCACCGTACGCCGCCTGTCGCTCTATCTCCGCTTCCTGGACGAATTTGAGGGGCAGGGTGTCGAGACGGTCAGCTCCGAGGCGCTCGCCCAGCGGGGCGGCACCACGTCGGCGCAGGTCCGCAAGGACCTCTCGTTCTTCGGATCATTCGGCAAGCGTGGCCTCGGCTACTTCGTGCCCGAACTGGCGCAGCGGCTTCGCCAGATCCTGGGGCTTGGGCGCCGCTATCGGGTCGCGATGATCGGTGCAGGCAAAATCGGGAGCGCGCTGGTGCAGTATCGCGGCTTCCAGCAGCGCGGCTTCGACATCGTGTCCATCTTCGATGTCGATCCGGCGAAGATCGGCACGCAGTGGAATGACCTCACGGTGGGGTCGATCGACGACCTCGACCGCGACCTGCGGGCGCAGCCGGTGGACATGGCGGTGCTCGTCACCCCCGCCGAGGCCGCCCAGGCCGTGACGGACCGGCTGGTGGTCCTCGGTGTCAAGGCGATCCTCAACTTCGCGCCCGCCCAGCTCAACGTGCCGGACGACGTGGTGGTCAAGACGGTGAACCTGGCGCTGGAACTGGAAACGCTGAGTTACGCGCTGAGCAACCGGTAAGGGGCCCCCACCCCTTACAATTCACGTCATGTCAGTCCATGTCACCTCCGAAATCGGCGCCCTCGAGGCCGTGCTGGTGCACACGCCAGGGCCTGAACTCAAGGCGGTGACCCCGCAGAACCGCGCTGCCTTCCTGTACGACGACATCATTGCCCTCGACGTGGCCCAGCGGGAGCACCGCCAGTTCGTCAGCGTGCTGCGGCGCTTTGCGCAGGTGTACCAGATCCGCGACCTGCTCACCGAGATGTTGCGGAACGATGAGGCGCGCGAGTTCCTCATCACGCGCGCGCTCGATGTGGTGCCGTCGGATGCGCTGGCCCGCGAGCTGGCCGAGCTGCCCGCCGTCGAGATGGTGCGCCGCATCATCGAGGGCGCCGAGGGCGAGGCGGGGCCGCTCGCGCGGGCGCTGAGCGACAGCGCCTTCGCCCTGCCACCGCTCCCCAACCTCTTCTTCCCGCGTGACATCGGGATGGTCGTGGGGCGGCACGGTGTCGTTGGGGCGATGCGCTATGACGTGCGCTGGACCGAGGAACTGCTGATTCGCGCGCTGTTCCAGTTCCACCCGGCGCTGGCCAACGACGGGCTCCTCTTCGACGGCGCCGACGAGCGACGTGCCCGCTACACGCTGGAGGGCGGGGACGTGCACGTCCTCCGGCAGGACCTGCTCGTGGTGGGATTCAGCGAGCGCACGTCGGCGGCGGCTCTCGATGTGCTTTGCGAGGCGCTCTTCGCGCGCGGGAGCGTCACGGATGTCCTGGTCGTGGTCATGCCGCGGACGGCCACGGCCATTCACCTGGACATGCTCTTCACCCAGCTCGATCGGGAACTGTGCGCCATCTACCCGCCATATTTCGTCGGCCCGGAGCGGCTGGCGGTCCTCCACCGGAGGAAGGGTGTCGACGGTGTCCGGGAGATGCCGGATTTCTTCAGTGCGCTGCGGGAGGTGGGGATGCCGCTGGCGCCGGTGTTCTGTGGTGGGCGCCAGCGTACCAGCCAGGACCGCGAGCAGTGGAGCTCGGCCTGCAACTTCCTGGCAGTGCGGCCGGGCACGGTGATCGGCTATGTCCGCAACGAGGCGACGCTCCATGAGCTCACCCGTGCCGGATTCCGGGTGGTGCCGTCTGTCAACTTCCTGGCCTTCGATGACTGGGCCGAGGCGAAGCACCGCACCGTGATCACGATCGACGGGACGGAACTGGCGCGGGGTGGCGGCGGGCCGCGCTGTATGACTCTGCCGGTGCGGAGGGCCGCCGCATGACCGGTCTCGCGATGGTGTCGGAGCTGACGCTGGTCGATCGCGCGCTGGCGCGGCTGCGCGGCGGCCCGGCAGCGGCCGCCGAGCTCTGCGTCGAAGTGCTCGGGCTCGTGGGAGCGCCGCGCGCGGTGGCGGAACGGGTCGCAGTGGCGGTGCTGGGTGCCGACCCGCGGGTGCGACAGCTCCCCGACGGCCGCTGGGCGATGCTTGCCGAGGCGCAGGGCTCGCCGCACATCGAGGAGTGCGCCTTCGCAGTGATCGACCTCGAGACGACCGGCATGCGCGCACGGGCCGACGACCGTATCACCGAGGTGGCGGTGGTGCTGGTGCACGGTGAGAGGCGGGAGGTGGTGTTCCAGAGCCTGGTCAACCCGGGTCGCCCGATCCCCTCGATGATCAGCCTGGTCACCGGCATCACCAACGACATGGTCGCGAACGCGCCCCCGTTCGAGGCGATCGCCGACGAGCTGCTCGGGATCCTCGCCGGGCGGATCTTCGTGGCGCACAACGCCCGATTCGACTGGGGCTTCCTCGACGCGTCGTTCCGGCGTACGCGCGGGCTTGCTCTGAGCGGGCCGCGGCTCTGTACGGTGCGCTTGGCGCGCCGGCTCCTGCGCGACGTGGGATCCTGCGGGCTCGACAATCTCACGCTGCACTTCGGGTTCGAGAACGCGGCCCGCCACCGGGCCGCCGGCGATGCCGACGTGACCGCCCAGTTGCTCGAGCGCCTGCTTTCCGTCGCGCGCGGGGAAGGGGCGAGGACGCTCACCGACCTGGAGCAGATCCAGCTCCGGCGACGTCGCAGGAGAAGCGTGAACGGTGAACAGTGAACGGTAAACGGGGACCAACCCGCCGTTCCTGTTCACCGTCTACCGTTCACAGTTCACGCTCTTGGGGCTGACAGTGCCACTCTCGCGAACATTCACGGTTGGTCGTCTGCGCTGCCGCACCCTGGAAGGCGGCCTTCAGCGTCTTGATGGCGGCGCCATGTTCGGCGTGGTGCCGAAGCCGCTCTGGGAACGGCAGATCGCTCCCGACGAGCGGAATCGCATCCCGCTCGCGATGCGGTGCCTCCTGATCGAGCATCCTGACGGCCTGGTGCTGGTGGATACCGGTGCCGGCAACAAGGACGACGCCAAGTTCCGGAACATCTACGGCATCGAGAATGCCGGGGTGCGGGGCGCCACCCAGCTCGAGGATGCGCTGGCTGAGGCCGGGTACGCGCCGGGCGACGTGAAGCTGGTCATCAATACCCACCTCCACTTCGACCATGCCGGAGGCAACACCGTGCGGGGCGAGCCCCCTGGTGCGCAGCACGCCGACCAGGCCGATGGGTTCGCGCCCGATCAGCTGCCGGCCGCCGTTCCGTCACCGCGCCTCGCCTTTCCCAACGCCACGTACTGCGTGCAGCGAGGCGAGCTCGAGTATGCCCGTCACACCAACGAGCGAACGCGCGCCAGCTACCTGCCGCCCAACTTCGAACCGGTGGCCGCCGCGGGGCGTTTCCGGTTGCTGGAAGGTGACGGCGAGGTCGTGCCGGGGGTCTCGGTCCGCGTTACCCCCGGCCACGTGCCATGGCACCAGGTCATCCTGGTGGCGGACGGCGGGGACACGGCGGCGTTCGTGGGCGACCTGTTCGCCACGGCGGCGCACCTGCCCCTCGTGTACATCATGGGCTACGACGTCGAGCCGTTGCGCACGCTGGAGAGCAAGCGCTCGTTCCTAAAGGATGCAGTGGCAGGTGGTTGGCGCGTCGTCTTCGAGCATGACGCGAACGTGGCCTGGGGGTGGCCCGTCGCCGACAAGAAGGGCCATGTGCTCAGGGACCAGGTAGCCGTCTGAGGCCCCCACCGCGGGGCTCCTCGGCGCCGGCCGTTGACCTAACCCCCCACCACCATTACGTTTTCGCCAACTCAAGCGGGGCCGATAGGTCCCCACCCCGAGCGGGAGCGCCACGGAGTACGGCGCCCAGGCGAAGCGGGTCTTGATTCAGTCGAGGAGCGCCACCCGGAGCGGCGCTTTTTCGACCGATTGAGACACCCGGTCGCCGATCGGGTGTTTCTGTTTTCCAGAATGGGAGGCACTGCCACTGTCCACCAGTGATCGCGAGCGGCGGGTCCGCGTAAACCGGATGATCCGCATCAGCCCCGTGCGGGTCATCGACAATGACGGCGGCCAGCTGGGTGTGCTGGCTATCGAAGAGGCACTGGCCATAGCGCAGGAGCGCGGCCTCGACCTCGTGGAAGTGGCCCCGACAGCGCGGCCGCCCGTGGTCAAGATCATGGACTACGGCAAGTTCAAGTTCGAGGAAGCCAAGGCGGCACGGGCGGCGAAGAAGAAGCAGCACGTGATCCAGCTCAAGGAAGTGAAGTACCGCCCGGGCATCGAAGAGCACGATTTCGAGTTCAAGACCCGCCATGCACGCGAGTTCCTGGCGGAGGGCAACAAGGTGAAGTGCACGCTCATGTACCGGGGACGGCAGATCGCGCACCTGGAGCTGGGCAAGGCGGTGCTGGATCGCGTGGCCGCGGCGGTGGCCGATATCGGCAAGGTGGAGTCGGACGCGAAGCTCGAGGGACGCAACATGACGATGGTGCTCGCACCGAAGTAGGTGTGCGGCGCCCGTCAAATACCAGGGACCGGGAAGAACTACGATGCCTAAGATGAAGAA
>JAGGAG010000144.1:0-6333 GCA_017889745.1 Gemmatimonadota bacterium
ATCGGCGTACCCGACCCGGCGCAGGTGGAGCGGGTCGTGGCGATCGTGGCGCTCAGGGATGCCGCGGCCGCCGGCCCCGGCACGGAGCGCGCCCTGATCGAGCATTGTCATGCGCGGCTGATCAAGTGGTCATGCCCACGCAACGTCGAGTTCGTGGCTGAACTTCCGAAGACCAGGCTCGGCAAGGTGGACTACGGCGCGCTGGCACGCCGCGCACGGGAGCCGCAGCGTGCACAAGGATGAGTTGACGCCGCACGGCGGCGACCTCGTCGCACGGGCGCTCGCCCGCAGCGGCGTCCGCACGCTCTTCACCCTGTGCGGCGGGCACATCAGTCCCATCCTGACGGCCGCCCACACGCTGGGCCTGGAGGTGACGGACGTCCGGGACGAGGCCGCCGCGGTGTTCGCCGCCGAGGCGCTGGGACGGCTGACGGGGACAGCCGGCGTGGCCGTGCTCACCGCCGGTCCCGGGCTCACCAATGGGATCACTGCCCTGCAGAACGCGCGGCTGTCGCACTCCGCGATCGTCGTCATGATCGGCGCGGTGCCGACACTGCTGCGCGGCCGTGGCGCGCTGCAGGACGTCGACCAGGCGGCGGCAGCACGTCCGTTCGTGAAGCAGTTCACGCGCGTCGAACGCCGGCGCGACCTGGCACCGGCCGTGACCCGGGCGCTCTGCACCGCAGTGATGGGCGCACCGGGACCCGTCGTGGTCGAATGTCCCGTGGACGTCCTCTATCCCGATGCGCTCGTGCGCGAGTGGTACAGCGGGATGAGCGAGCCGCGCGGCAGCCTGCTGCAGCGTGCGCGGCACTGGTACGTGGACCGCCATGTTGGCCGGCTCCTCGCGGACGGCGGAACGTCCGGGGAAGTCGCGCGCACCGCGGGACCCCAGGGCGAAGCGCCGTCGTCGCGCGACGTCGGGGCCGCGGCGGAATCACTTCGCCGGGCGACGAAGCCGGTCCTGGTGCTCGGGAGCCAGGCAGCCAGGCCGGACGTGGAGCCAACGGTACGCGCCGTAGAGCGCCTCGGCGTGCCGGTGTACCTGGCCGGATCGGCGCGCGGGCTGCTCGGGCGCGAGCACCCGCTCCTCCTGCGCCACCACCGTCGTGAGGCGCTGCACGAGGCGGACTGGGTGCTGCTGGCCGGTGTGCCGCTCGACTTCAGGATGGGGTACGGCCGGCAGATCCCGCGGAGCGCGACCGTCGTCGCGGTCAACCTTGCGCGGGAGCTGCTCCTCCTCAACCGCCGCCCGACCGTGCGCATCCATGCCGCACCGGGTTCCCTGCTGCAGGCACTGGCCGCACAGGGCGCGGGCGGGACCCTCCCCGCCGCGTGGCTGGAGCAGCTCCGAGCACGTGACCGCGCGCGCGAGGGCGAGATCGCCACCGCCGCACGCGAGCGGGTGCTGCCGCTCACTCCTGTCGCGCTGTGCCGGGCGGTCGATGCGGCACTTCCAGGTGACGCCTGCATCGTCGTCGACGGGGGCGACTTCGTGGCGACGGCGGCGTACACGGTGCGCCCGCCCCGGCCGCTCGCCTGGCTCGATGCCGGGCCGTTCGGCACCCTCGGCGCCGGTGCGGGATACATCCTCGGCGCGCACGCCACCGGCCGGTTCGGCGAGATCTGGGCGCTGTTCGGCGACGGCTCGCTCGGGTTCGCGCTCAGTGAATTCCACACGTTCGTGCGCCGACGCGTGCCGCTGGTCGCAGTCGTGGGGAACGACGGGCGGTGGGCGGAGATCGGCCGCGAGCAGGAGAAGATCCTTGGCGATCCGGTGGCGACGGAGCTCGGCTGGACAGACTACCATCGCGTCGTCGAGGGATTCGGCGCCCGTGGCTTCCTGCTGGACGATCCTGCGGAGGTGCCGCGGGTGCTCGCCGAGGCGAGCCGGATCGCCCGCGCCGGGACCCCGGTGCTGATCAATGCGCACATCGGCGTGTCGGAGTTCCGGCGAGGGGCGATCGCGATGTGAGGCGCTCGTAGCCGCCAGCAGGCGCAACAGGCAGAGAGGTGGTGGGCCGAATGCCGAATCGGGAGGCTCGCATGGCATCAAGTCGGGACGGGCCGCTCCCAAACACCGACGTCGCCCGACTGCTTCGTGAGATCGGTGACCTGCTGGAACTCGACCAGGCCAATCCGTTCCGGATCCGGGCCTATCGCAACGCCGCGCGCGTCATCGACGGCCTGACCGAGCCGATCGCAGTGGTCGACGCCAATCCGGAGACGCTGCTCGAGGAGCTGCCGGGCATCGGAGAGGACCTGGCCCACACCATCCGGCAACTCGCCGCGACCGGCGGCGTGGCATTGCTGACGAGGCTCCGGAGACGGATCTCCCCCGACGAGCTCGAGTTGCTCCAGATCCGCGGCCTGGGCCCGAAGCGCATCCGTGCCCTCAAGAGCGGGCTCGGGGTCCGGTCGGTGGCGGATCTCCGTCGCGCGCTCGAGGAGGAGACGGTGCGCACGGTGCCCGGGCTCGGCGCCCGCTCGGAGGCAAAGCTCCGGGCAGAGCTCTCAGCGCGTCCAACCGGCCCGCCCCGAATGCTCCGCGCCACGGCGGCGCACTATGCCTCGCTCCTGGCGGACCACCTGCGCGCCGTTGACGGCGTGCGCCAGGTCGAGGTGGCGGGGAGTTTCCGTCGGGGCCGCGAAACGGTGGGCGACCTCGACCTGCTGGTTTCCGCCACCACGCCAGCCAAGGTGATTCGCGCGTTCACGGAGGCGCAGGGCGTGCGCGAGTTGCTCCAGCAGGGCGACACCGGCGCGTCGGTGCGGCTCGATGCGGGGCTGCAGGTGGATCTCCGGGTGGTCCCGGCCGAGAGCTTCGGGGCAGCCCTCTACTACTTCACCGGATCGAAGGCCCACAACATCGCGATCCGCCGGCTCGGGCAGGAGCGCGGCCTCAAGATCAACGAGTACGGCGTCTTTCGAGGGTCACGCCGAATCGGGGGGCGCACGGAGCGCGAGGTCGCGAAGGCGGTGGGGCTGCCGTGGATACCGCCGGAGCTCCGCGAGGACCACGGGGAGATCGAGGCCGCGCGGGCAGGCACGCTGCCTGGCCTCGTTTCCATCGAGGACCTCCGGGGCGACCTCCAGATGCACACGACGTCCAGCGACGGGCGTGACGACCTGGAGACCATGGTGCGCGCGGCAGCGACGAAGGGCTACGCGTATGTCGCCATCACCGATCACTCCCCCGCTGTACGCGTGACCCGCGGGCTCGACGCCGCCGGCTTCCGCACGCAGGGCGCGGCGATCGACCGGCTGAACGCGAAGCGCGGGCGGATGCGGGTGCTCAAGAGTGTCGAGGTCGACATTCTCGCCGACGGGTCACTCGACCTCGACGACCGCAGCCTGGCCAGGTTCGATATCGTGACCGCATCCATCCATTCCGCCTTCGAGCTGCCCGCCGACAGGCAGACCCGCCGGATCGTCCGGGCGTTGAAGCATCCGGCAGTGCAGGTCCTGGCACACCCAACCGGCCGCCTCATCGGGGAGCGAGGCAGCATGAACGCCAATTGGGACCAGGTGTTCCGCGCCGCCGCCGAGCAGGGCGTGTGGCTCGAAGTGAATGGCCAGCCCAGTCGCCTCGACCTCGACGATGCGGCCAGCCGCCGCGCCGTGAGCCTCGGCGTGACGCTGACGATCGGCAGCGACGCGCATTCCGCCGCCGAGCTCGATGGAATCCGCTGGGGCGTGGATCAGGCCCGGCGGGGCTGGGTGAGCAAGGCGTCCGTGGCCAACACGTGGCCGCTGGCGACACTGCTGCGGCGACGGCGGCGCAGCTAGCCCTCCGCGCGGCGGCGCCATAAACTCTGCTTCACAGGACGCTCAGGCTCGATTCAGGCGCCCGAGGCGACCTTTCCGTCTCACACAGGAGGTTCCCAATGAGTGTCGTCAAGGTCATCGAGATCATCGCGCAGTCGGACAAGGGGTTCGACGACGCGGTCCGAAACGCGGTGCAGGAAGCCGCGAAGACGGTCAGCGGCATCAAGTCGGTGTGGGTGGAGAGCCTGAGCGCCAAGGTGGACGGCGACCGGATCAAGAACTACCGGGCCAACTGCAAGGTTTCTTTCGTGGTGAAGGGGCGCGACTAGGGCACAGTGCCGCCGAGCGTAGTTGACCGCGACAGCGCGCGCCAGGGCTTCAGCTGGGCGTCCGCCGGCAGCGAACTCGATGGACTGCCGGGCGGCGCCGGGCTCAACATCGCCCATGAAGCGGTAGACCGGCACGCGAACGGCACCGGAGCGGGCCGTATCGCCTTGCGCTGGCTGGGACGCGACGGCACACGGCGTGATTTCAGTTACGCCGAGTTGCGGGATCTTTCCAATCGGTTCGCCAACGCCCTCCGCGCGCTGGGCGTCGCTCCCGGCGACCGGGTCGTGAGCCTGCTCGGCCGCGTGCCGGAGCTGCACATCGCCGCGCTCGGCACGTGGAAGCTGGGGGCGGTCTTCTGTCCCCTGTTCTCGGCGTTCGGGCCGGAACCCGTCAAGACGCGGATGGAGAAGAGCGGCGCGCGAGTGCTGGTGACCACGGCGACGCTCTATCAGCGGAAGGTTGCCGCCAGTCGCGCCGCCCTGCCTGCGTTGGAGCATGTCATTCTCCTCGGCGACGCCGAGGACACGTCGGCGGGCACCCCGGTGCTCAACTGGCCGCAGCTCCTCGCGGCGGCGAGTCCCGCGTTCACCATTCCGCCCACCGATCCCGAGACGCCGGCGCTCATTCACTTCACCAGCGGTACCACGGGGATGCCCAAGGGCGCGCTGCACGTGCATGCCGCCGTGCTGGCGCACCACGTCACCGGCAGGGTGGCGCTCGACCTTCGAGCGGGCGACATCTTCTGGTGCACCGCCGATCCCGGCTGGGTGACCGGCATCTCGTACGGCGTCATCGCCCCCCTCAGCAATGGCGTGACCTGCCTGCTCGACGAGGCCGACTTCGATGCGCGGCGATGGTACCAGTTGCTCGCCGCCGAGCGCGTGACGGTGTGGTATACCGCACCGACCGCGATCCGGATGCTGATGAAGGCCGGACCCGAGCTGGCGCGGGAATACGACCTCACGGCGCTGCGATTCCTGGCCAGCGTGGGCGAACCGCTCAACCCCGAGGCGGTGGTGTGGAGCCAGGAGGTGTACGGCCGCTGCTTCCACGACAACTGGTGGCAGACGGAGACCGGGGGGATCATGATCGCCAATCTCGCCGCGATGGAGGTCCGCCCCGGCTCCATGGGGCGCCCGCTGCCCGGCATCGAGGCCGCGATCGTGCGCCGCACGGCTGACGGCGGAGCGGAGGAACTCACGGCCCCGGACACGGTGGGCGAACTCGCGCTCCGCCCGAGCTGGCCATCGATGTTCCGCGCCTACTGGGGTGAGCCGGAGCGCTATGCCAAGTGCTTCGCCGGCGGCTACTACCTCACCGGCGACCTGGCCCGGCGCGATGTCGACGGGTACTACTGGTTTGTGGGCCGCGCCGACGACGTGATAAAGACGATGGGACACCTGATCGGCCCCTTCGAGGTGGAGAGCATCCTGCTCGAGCATCCCGCCGTGGCCGAGGCCGCGGTGATCGGAAAGCCGGACCCGGTGGCGGGTGAGCTGGTGAAGGCGTTCGTGTCGCTCAAGGGCGACCGCCTGCCTGACGACTTGCTCCGGCGGGAACTGCTCGGCTTTGCCCGGACGCGGCTGGGCGCGGTGGTGGCGCCGAAGGAAATCACCTTCCTGCCATCGATTCCGCGCACCCGGAGCGGCAAGATCATGCGCCGGCTGCTCAAGGCCAGGGAACTCGGCCTGCCAGAGGGCGACACGTCCACGCTCGAGGAACCGGCCCATTGATCGACAGATCCACGGCCCGGGCGTGGCTCGGCCAGATGCTCCTGATCCGGCGATTCGAGGAGAAGGCCGCCGAGCTGTACAGCGCCGGGAAGATCCGCGGCTTCCTTCACCTGAGCATCGGCGAAGAGGCCGTCTCGGTCGCCGCGATCGGCGCGCTCTCGGAAGCGGACAACGTGGTATCCACGTACCGCGAGCACGGGCACGCGCTCGCGCGGGGCGTGCCACCCGGTCCGGTCATGGCCGAACTGTTCGGCAAGTCGAACGGCGCGAGCCGCGGACGGGGCGGCTCGATGCACATCTTCGACGCACGCCGCCGGTTCTACGGCGGCAACGCGATCGTCGGCGGGGGACTGCCCCTCGCCGTCGGTCTCGCGCTCGCCGACCGGCTGCTGCACCGCGAAGCCATCACCACCTGCCTCTTCGGCGACGGCGCCGTGGCGGAGGGCGAGTTCCACGAATCCCTCAACCTCGCCTCACTGTGGCAACTCCCCGTGCTGTTCAT
>JAGGAG010000144.1:6348-9715 GCA_017889745.1 Gemmatimonadota bacterium
CCGAAACGGACATCAGCCTCAAGGGCGCGGCGTACCGGATTCCTTCGGCCGCGGTCGATGGCATGGACCTGGTCGCTACCGCCGCGGCGACGCGTGACGCGGTGGACCAGGTGCGGAAGAGCGGCGCGCCGTTCCTGCTCGAGTGCCGTACCTACCGGTTCCGGGCGCACTCGATGTACGACCCGGAGCTCTATCGCTCCAGGGACGAGGTCGAGCAGTGGAAGCAACGCGACCCGATCCCGCTCTTCCGGGCCCGAATGGAAGAGGACGGGACCCTGACCGCCACCGAGATGGACGCACTCGACCGGGACGCGCAGGACGCGACCGGGCGGGCGGTCGCGTTCGCCGAGGCCGGCGAGTGGGAACCGGTGGCGGACCTGCTGCGGGACGTGTACGCGGGAGCGCCGCCATGCGCATGACCTACCGGGAGGCGATGCGGACGGCGATCCGGGACGCGCTGGCGACGGACCCGCGCGTCATACTGATGGGCGAGGACGTGGGCCGGTATGGCGGCGCCTACGCGGTGAGCAAGGGCCTGCTGGAGCAGTTCGGTCCGGACCGGGTGCGCGACACGCCGCTCTCAGAGTCGGCCTTTGTCGGCGCCGGTATCGGGGCGGCAGTGGGTGGCCTGCGACCGATCGTGGAGGTCATGACCGTCAACTTCAGCTTGCTCGCGCTCGACCAGATCGTGAACACCGCCGCGACGCTGCGTCACATGTCCGGCGGGCAGGTCGGCGTGCCGCTCGTGGTGCGCATGGCCACCGGCGCAGGGCGACAGGTTGCGGCGCAGCATTCGCACAGCCTCGAGGGGTGGTACGCGCACATTCCGGGGATCCGCGTCGTGGCACCCGCAACGGCACACGATGCCAGGTGGATGCTGCCGGCGGCACTCGAGGAGCCGGACCCGGTCTTCATCTTCGAGCACGCGATGCTCTACCCCGAGGAGGGGGAGGTCGGGGACGAGCCGGGAGCGCTGCCGCTCTTCCGCGCGGCCATCCGCCGGCCCGGCCGTGACGTCACGCTGATCGCGCACGGCGGCTCGGTGGGCAAGACCCTCGCGGCGGCGGAAATGCTCGCGAAGGAAGGCATCGAGGCTGAAGTGGTGGACCTTCGGAGCCTTCGCCCGCTCGACGACGCAACGATCCTCGAGTCCGTCCGCCGCTGCCATCGTGCCGTCGTGGTGGACGAGGCGTGGCGCACCGGAAGCCTGGCAGCGGAGATCAGCAGCCGGATCACCGAGTCGGCGTTCTTCGATCTCGATGGCCCGGTGGCGCGGGTCTGCTCCGCCGAGGTGCCGATTCCGTATCCAAAGCATCTCGAAGACGCGGCACTGCCCCAGCCCGACCGGATCTGCTCCGCGGCGCGTGGTGTGCTCCAGGCAACGACGGGAGCGGTGACATGACCGCCCGGAGCCGGCGCGATGGGTGAATTCCGCATGCCGTCGCTCGGCGCAGACATGGTCGCCGGCACGCTCACCGAATGGTACAAGCAGCCCGGAGATGCCATTCACCGGGGCGACATCATCGCCGCCGTGGATACCGACAAGGGGTCGATCGACGTCGAAGTGTTCGAGGACGGCGTGCTGGAGCGGCTGGTGGTGAACCAGGGACAGAAGGTGCCGGTGGGCACGGTACTCGCCGTGATCCGCACCGAGGGCGAGGCCGCCGCGGCACCGCAGGCCGCTGCGGCCCCGGCCCCTGCCCCTGCCCCTGCCCCTGCCCCACCTGCCCCGCCCATGGCACCCGTGACGCCAGCGCCACCGCCAGCCACCCGAATGCGGGTGTCGCCGCTGGCCCGCCGCCGCGCGGCGGAACTGGGCGTAGATCTCGCTGGCGTCCATGGTTCCGGCGCGGAGGGGACGATCCTCCGTGAGGATGTCGAGGCCGCAGCCACGGCCGTGGCTGCGGCACCGCTCGCCGACGATCGCAAGGAACGGATGCGTCGGGCCATTGCGGGCGCGATGGCCCGGTCGAAGCGGGAGATCCCGCATTTCTATCTCGCGACCAGCATCGACTTCGGCGTCGCCAGCGCCTGGCTGACGCAGCGCAACGCCGAGCTGAAGCCGGCGGATCGCCTGCTGCCTGCCGTGCTCCTGCTCAAGGCCACAGCGCTGGCGCTGCTCGAGTATCCCGAGCTCAACGCGCGCTGGGAGAACGAGCGGGTGCAGCCGGCGGGAGACATCAACATCGGCGCGGCCACCTCGCTCCGGGGTGGGGGGCTGGTGGTGCCGACGCTTCATCAGGTCGACACGAAGAAGCTGCCCGCACTCATGCAGGAACTGCGAGAGGTGGTGCAGCGGGCCCGGACGGGCGCGCTGCGCAGCTCGGACCTGGCGGACGGCACGATCACGGTGACGAGCCTCGGCGAACGGAGCGCGGAGCTGGTGCTGGGCGTGATCTATCCGCCGCAAACGGCGATCGTGGGGTTCGGTTCGGTGATGGAGCGGCCGTGGGTGACGGGCGGTGCGGTGATGCCGCGGCCGGTGGTGACCGCGTCGCTCGCGGCGGACCACCGTGCGTCCGATGGGCACCGCGGCGCCGCGTTCCTGGCCGCCATCGACCACTTCCTCCAGTCTCCGGAGGCACTGTGACGCGAGCCGAGATGAAGCAGGTGGTGCTCGAAGCGCTGGTCTCGGTGGTTCCCGAGGCCGACCCGGCGGAAATCGACCCGGAAGCTCCCCTCCGGGAGCAACTGGACATCGACTCGATGGACTTCATCAATTTCGTCGTGGCGCTGGACGAGGCACTAGGCGTGGAGGTACCAGAATCGGAGTATGGGCAACTGGCCACGGTCGACTCCTGCATCGACTACCTGACGCGAAAGCTCGGCGCACCGGGCGGCGGAGAGAGTAGTATCCCGTGACCACTTCCCGGCGGGACTTTCTCGAGACCGGCCTCACGGCTGGGGCGCTCGCGATGCTGCCACCGCGCGTTCGCGGCGCGCTGTGGCCCGCGCCGCGCACGATGCGACTCGCTCCCTTCGTCGACCCGCTGCCGATTCCGCCGGTGTGCCAGCCGGCAGCGAACCCGGCCTTCCCCGGCGCGGTGTACTACGAGATCGCCATGGCGGAGGGGCAGCACAGCTTCCACCGCGACCTTCCAGTCACCGGCACCTGGGGCTACGGCGGCAGCGCCTATCTCGGGCCCACGATCGAGGCGCGAAGCGGCCAGCCGATCGTGATCAAGTGGATCAATCGCCTGCCAGCCAACCACCCGCTGCCGGTGGACTACACGCTGGCCTGGGCCGATCCCGAGCAGCGCGGATCGAGCCGCGCGCCCGGGTCGCCTTCCGGTCCAATTCCGGTCGTGCCGCACCTTCACGGGGGGCCCACGCTGCCGCAGTTCGACGGCCATCCGGAGGCGTGGTG
>JAGGAG010000043.1 GCA_017889745.1 Gemmatimonadota bacterium
GTCCGCTCGGCCAACGTGCTGCCGTCGATCACCTTGACGATCTTGGGTCGCCGCGGGTCGGGCTTCGTGTCCAGGATGTGGATGCGCGATGAGTGGATGCCTGGCACCACGAGGTACCGCCGCTCGACGTGCGGATTCGGCTGGTGACCGCAGAGGTGGGCGCTGCACGCGTTCCAGCCGAAGTGGTGCAGCTCGTCGCCTGGCGCAGGCATGTCGACCCGCGCAACGAGGCGGCCACAGGTGGGGGAGCCCGGCTTCACGTCCACCACGCCCAGGGCATCCGGCCGGGCGTGCGCGGGATCGATGATCGCTACATAGGCGAGCTCTTCGGGCGGTGCCTCCATCGCCAGAATCGGCGAGGGATAGAAGGTGGGATCGGGCTTGAGGACTGGCATGGGAGGCCTCCGGTTCAGGTACTCATGTAGTTCCTGTCATTGAGTAAGGCGCAAAAACGGGGAGAATCCCGACATCCACGCCAATTCTGCCCCTGCCGCCCCCGACCGCAACCCGAACAAACCCGCGACCCACCTCCCCCGACCCCCGACCCTACCGCCCAAACCGCCGGTGCTGCTCCCGCTCCAGCGATTCCCGCATGGCCGGCGCCGCGATGGCGATCAGCGCCTTCGCCCGCTGCCGCAGGTTCTTGCCGTAGAGGTCCGCCACCCCGTGCTCCGTCACCACGTAGTGCACGTGCGCCCGGGTCGTCACCACGCCGGCCCCGGGCTTGAGCCGGGCCACGATGCGTGATTCACCCCGCGACGTCATCGCTGGCAGCGTGATGATCGCCTTCCCCCCGGGCGACAGCGTGGCCCCGCGGATGAAGTCCATCTGCCCGCCGACGCCGGAATAGATCCGCTCGCCGATCGAGTCCGCCACCACCTGCCCCGTGATGTCCACCTCGATTGCGCTGTTGATGGCTGTCATCTTCGGTTGCTGGCGGATGATCGACGTGTCGTTCACGTAGCTGCAGTCGCGCATCTCCACGGCCGGGTTGTCATCGACGAAGTCGAACACCCGGCGCGTGCCAATCACGAAGCTCGCCACCGTCTTGTCCTTCTGCCGCCGCTTGTGCTCGTTGGTGACCACGCCGCTCTCGATCAGCGGCATCAGCCCGTCGCTGAACATCTCCGTGTGCACCCCGAGCCCCCGGTGCCCCGTGAGCGAGAGCAGCACCGCGTCCGGGATCGCGCCGATGCCCATCTGCAGCGTGGCACCATCCTCCACCAGGTCGGCGATCGCCTGGCCGATGGCGCGCTCCACCGGACCCATCGCGGCCGGAACGTGCTCCGGCAGCGGCACGTCCACCGGCACCAGGGCGGCGAACCGGCTCACGTGCAGCGAACTGTCACCCAGCGTCCGCGGCATGCGGGGGTTCACCTGCGCAATCACGGTGGTTGCCGACTCCGCCGCTGCCAGCGCCGTATCGACCGACGTGCCCAGCGATACGAAGCCGTGCTCGTCGGGCGGCGACACGTGCAGCAGCGCGACATCCAGCGGAAGCACCCCGTTCCGGAACAGCAGCGGGATCTCCGACAGGAACACCGGCAGGTAGTCCGCGCGCCTCTCCGCCACTGCCGCCCGCAGGTTGGCACCGCAGAAGAACGCGTTGGCGCGAAAGGACTTCGCGAATTCGGGCCGCACGTGGGGTGCATCGCCCTCGAGGTGCAGGTGCACCGTCTCCACCTGCTCCAGTTCGCCCGCCCGCCGCACCAGCGCGTCCAGCAGCACCGACGGCGTCGCCGCGCCCCCATGCACGAACACCCGCGTGTGCGAACGGACCAGCTTCACCGCCTCGTCTGCCGTCATCTACTCCTCCGGGGTACTCTCACGCAGCATTCATCGTGCGCTCACGCCTGGGTGCGTAGCATGCCATCATCGATGGCCATCGCTCTCGAGCAAGGGACATGTCCGCATGCGATTCGCTCCCGGAATTCCCGCCCTGCTGCCCGGCCTCCTCCTTCTGGGGTGCGGCGGGCTGCGTGCGCCATCATCCCGGACACCAGCGATCGATTCGGCTGGGGTTGCTCAGGCCCGCGCCGCGGCGTCCGACCTCGGCAGCGACCTGATGGGGATGCTCTCCAGTGAAATGGCGCGCGGTGGGCCTGCGGCCGCCGTCGCAGTGTGTGCCGATTCCGCGCAGGAGCGAACGGCGCGACACCAGCAGGCCGGCGTCCAGGTCCGCCGCATCGGTACCCGCGTCCGCAACCCGGCCAACACCCCGGACTCCCTTGAGGCGCTCGTGCTGGCCGCGTTCGCCGCGGGCCTCACGACCGGCCGGCTGCCGATGGACACGGCATTTGTGCAACCCCTCGCGAGTGGAGGCTACGAACTCCGCTATCTCCGCCCCATCCAGGTACAGGAGAAGTGCCTGGCGTGTCACGGGCCCGCCGATCGGCTGGCGCCCGGCGTCCTCGACCTGATTGCGGCCCGCTACCCAGCCGATCGCGCAATGGGTTACGCCGTCGGTGATCTGCGGGGGGCCATTACGGTCCGCCTGGCCATGCCGCTGGCGCCAGCAAGATGACGCCGGGCACTGCCCCCGTCTCACCCCTCCTGCGGTTGCACGGCATGATAGCCCGCCCCACCCGATCAGGGCGAGTCGCTGCCCCTAGCCTCGCCCGGAACACGCGTGCACCTTTGACCCACGTCGTCCTTCACAACGGGTCACCGATGCGCTTCGCGCGTTCCGCAGGATGACCGTCACCTCCGACCGCCTCCGCGCAGCACTTGCCGACCGCTATCGGATCGAGCGTGAACTCGGCCAGGGCGGCATGGCCACCGTCTACCTCGCCGAAGACCTGAAGCACGGCCGCAGGGTGGCGATCAAGGTCCTCCACCCCGAGTTGAGCGCCGTCATCGGCGGCGATCGCTTCCTCGCCGAGATCAAGGTCACCGCCAACCTGCAGCATCCGCACATCCTTGGATTGATCGATTCCGGCGAAGCCGATGGCCTGCTGTACTACGTCATGCCATTCGTGGCCGGGGAATCCCTGCGGAACCGCCTTGTCCGCGAGAAGCAACTCCCGATCGATGACGCCGTCCGGCTCTCGAAGGAAGTGGCCAGCGCCCTCGACTACGCCCACCGGCAGGGCGTCGTGCACCGCGACATCAAGCCCGAGAACATCCTCCTAATCGCCAGATTGCGCTCACGCCCGACGGCGGCACGGTGCTCTTCGTCGCCGTGGGCTCCGACGGCGTGAACCGCCTGCTGACTCAGCCCCTCTACTCCACCGAGGCCACGGTCATTCCCGGCATCGAGGGGCTTTCGAGCCCGGTGGTGTCGCCCGATGGACGCTGGGTTGTCGGCTTGATCCCCGGCAAGAGCCCCATGCGATACAGCATGACCGGTGGCGCCGGCGTCCAGCTGCCCGAGGCCGTCACGCCCGCCTTCGCTGGCTGGGACAACGATGGAACCTTCTGGTTCAGCGGCGCGAATGATCGTGGGCTGGCACGAATGAAGGGTGATTCCATCATACCCGTATTCCCCGACAGGACGGCGCGGCTGCAGCTCGATCAGATCCTCCCCGATGGGCACACGCTGCTCATGCAGCGGAGGCCGGGTGGCGCCTCCACGTCACCGGTACTGCTCTTCGACCTCAAGTCCGGGCAGGAGACACCGCTCATCGACCTGCCCGTCGTTGAAGTGCGCTACACCTCGGGGTACCTCGTCTATACCCAGGCCGACGGTACGATGCACGCCGTCGGCTTCGATCCGAACAGCCGTCGAATCACCGGCAGCAGTATCCCCGTCGCGACTGGCGTGTCGGTCACCGGCACCGGCATTGCACAGATGGCCGTGGCGCCCAACGGCACAGTGGCTTACGTCCCCGAGGAACCACGCAGCCTGGTCTTCGCCGATCGCGGCGGGAACACGCGGCTCGCCACGCCGGAGCGGCACAACTTCCACGCCCCCAACTTCTCGCCCGACGGGCGGCGTCTCTCGCTCGACTTCAATTCCGCCGACGGGCGCGACGTCTGGATCCTCACGCTCGACCAGGGCACCCTCTCGCGCGCCACCTTCGACCGCGATGGGCACGACGCCACCTGGACTCCCGATGGGCGCTTCATCACCTACACATCTTCGAAGAGCGGCGCGTTTGGCATCTACCGCACGCGGCCCGGCAACGCCGAGCCTGCCGAGTCGCTCTTCGCGTCGGCGAGCCTGAGTTACACCGGGCTCTGGCTCCCTGACGGCAGCGGCATGGTCGCCACCGCAGACAACCTGCGACCCTCGTCCCGCACCGACATCGGGCTGGTGCAGAACGGCGGCCGCGGCCCCGTCGTGCCCCTCGTCGCCTCGCCCTTTGTGGAGTCGTATCCGGCGATTTCCCCCGACGGGCGCTGGCTGGCCTTCGTGTCCGACCAGTCCGGGCAGCAGCAGGTCTATCTCCGCCCGATTGATGGACAGGGAGACCAGGTGCAGGTATCGCAGACTGGCGGCAGTGAGCCGGTGTGGGCACCCGGCGGAAGCGAAGTCTTCTTTCGGGGCGTGGTCGATGGACAGGCCGAGCTGATGTCGGCCACGGTCCGGACGTCGCCGCAGCTCGAGGTCACCGGGCGGCGGTCACTCTTCCCGGTGCCGGACATGGTCGGCACCAATCCGCACACCAACTACGGCATCTCGCCCGACGGAAAGACCTTCGTCATGGTGAGCCGCAGTCCGGCCACCAGGATCATGGTGATCCAGAACCTGCCCGCGCTCGTGCAGCGCCTCCAGGGAAGTGCTGCCCCCGCGCCGTAGAGCGCCCGCCTGCCCGGCTTGCCCGTTCAGTCGATCCTGAACACCTGCATCATCCCCCGCTCCGCATGATTCATCTTCTCGTCCTTCGCCCGGAAGAAGCAGAACATGCGGTAGGTGCCTGGCGTGAACGTCGCCGTCATCACCGTCGTGTCGCCCGGAGCGAGGTCCGCCACGCCGCCGTAGTTCTCCCACGGCGACGGCCCCTTCGGCTCGGCGCTGTCCGCGCGTGCCCTGGCCTGCTCCAGCGTGAACCCATCCTTGAGCCGTGAGATGATCATTTCGTGCGGCTGGTCGCTTGGATTGGTGACGCGGATCGTCCGCAAGCCCGCTGCAAGAGGGGCGGAGACCTCGAATCCGAAGCTGACGAGTCGAACTTCAAGGTCTGGTTGGGGCAGGGCGGTCGAAGGCGCCGTACCACGCACAATGAGCTCCTTGACCATCCCCTTGGCAAAGTGCGGCTCGTGGTCGGGCGCGCTGAAGTAGCAGAGCATCACGTACACCCCGGGAACAAGCCGCAGGGTATACTCCGGCCTCGTCCCCGCCTTCGACGTCACCCCGCCCCCCACCGACTTCACCCAGGACGAGTCGTAGGCATCCTCGCCCGCCGCCATCAGGTCCCCGATCCGCTTTCCCTGCTCGAGTCGTACGAGGTCGAGCACGTGCGGCGCTTCGCTCGCGAGCTCGAGTCGGAACGTGACCCGCCCCGCGGGTACCGTGTCCGGCCCCTGGAAGAAGTAGTCACCAAGCGTATAGTCGATCACCGGCAGCTCCGGCGCTGGCTCCGGCCGGCAGGAAAGCGATGAACCGAGGATCAGCAGGCAGCAGGACACACGCGCGAATCCCCGGTTCATCATTTCCCCCATCGGCTGATCCACCTGGCTCCAGTCCCCTCTACCTCTTCTTCTTGCCCTTTTCCGCCCTGCTCTTCGTCCGCATGTCGGCGGCCTGCGCACGCTTGTAGGTCTGGATGTCCTTGAACCGGCCCTTCGCGTCACGCACGGCGTAGAGCTTGGTGCCACTTACGCTGCGGTGTGTCGTCCGCTTGCCCGCCATGGAAGCCTCCTGTGTCTGGGGAGCACGACCGGCAAAGACACGGCCGCTCCCGCAATGTGGTGGCCGCGGCGCGGAATCGAAAGCCAGGATCCCGCTTCGTAATCGGGCCCGCGGCCGATGGCGGGCGCCGGTACCGCGACGCATCTTCCCGCATGCACTCTCCCCGCCCCACGCGCGCTGCCGCCATACTCTCCGACATCCAGTTCTGGGTTCCCGTTGCCGTCCTCGCCGCCGGTGCGCTCGTGCTCTTCTGGGTCAGCCGGTGAGTAACCGGCCGCCCGATCTGGCCGGACGTCGTCGTGCGCTGCGCACCGCCGGCCTCATGAGCGGCGTCGCAGCCGGTGCCTGGCTCGGTGCCGCCGAGGCCCCGGCCAAGCTCGTGTCCACCGGACTGAGCCCGGTCACGGTGTCGCTCGTCATGGTGTGCGGAGTCTTCCTCGCCCGCTGGAGCCTCCCTGCCCTGCTGCAGGGAACCTCCGCCGTCGGCGCCGACGTGCGGCAGGCACCGCACCTCGTCATCTGGGCCATCCTCGCCGGCAGCCTCTGGTCCGTTGCGAACACGCTCACCGTCTACGCCATCCGCGACGTCGGCCTGAGCATCGCCTTTCCGCTCTGGAACTCGAACAGCCTTCTTGGCATCCTCTGGGGCGCGCTCTTCTTCGGTGAACTGCGCGGCGCCACCGCCCGCCAGCGTACCGGCGTGCTCGGCGGCACGGTGGCCATGTGCGCCGGCGCCACCCTCCTGGCACTCGCCTCTACCCACGAGGCAGCGCATGGCTCGGCAGCGCGCGGCGTCATCGCAGCGCTCTGCGCCGGCGCCCTCTGGGGCACCATGTACATCCCCTATCGCAAGGCGTACCTCACCGGCATGTCACCGCTGGCGTTCGTCACCTTCTTTACGGTGGGTGAGCTCGCCTGCATGGGTATCATCGCGCTCAGCATCAACGGCTCATCCACCACCGCCACGGAACTGGCTGCCGCGCGCGGCGTGCTCTTCTGGCTCATGCTCGGCGGGTTCGTCTGGGTCATCGGCGACCTCTTCCAGCAGTACGCCGCCAAGTACGTCGGCATCAGCCGCGGCATTCCCCTGTCGAACACCAACCAGCTCTGGGGCCTCCTCTGGGGCACCCTCGTCTTCGGCGAACTCCGCCGGAGCGGCGCCTCCCTGCCCCTCGTCGTCGCCGGCTCGCTCGTCATGGCCATCGGCGCTGCCGCCGTGGCACTCGCCACCACCGGCGATACCGAGCACGAGCAGTGGCGTGAAGCCGCCGAGCGCGAGGCCCGCCGCTATGGCGTGGACATCGAGTGGGTTCGCGCGCGTCTCGTCGGCACCGCCTCGGCGCCGGTCAGGCGCACCTGGATCGACTGGACCCTGGTCGCCTTCTCCACCGCGGTGTTCGTGTGGCTGGCCCGGGCCGCGGAGACCCCCGCCCTGGCCATGAACCTGCGCTGGGTCGCCGTCCTGTGTATCGTGTCTGTCGCGCTGCTCGCCGCCGCAGGATGGAACCTGTGGCGCACGACGCGGTTCAATTAGTCGGAGCAATGGCGCCGGGATCCACCGGTCAATGGTACGGAGCGAAGCCGAGGTGCCCCTCCGAAAAGGTCTGGCTGCCGGGTGGACCTGAGAGTGGCTCTCAGAAACCCGGCCCCGAGGACCTTTGAGGAGGGGCACCTCGGCTGAGCGAAGATCCTTGAGGACGGGCCCCCCGGCGCGCTCCCGCAAACCACTATCAAGCCCAAGGTCAACGTGTTCGATATCGCACAGTACCATCCCCAACTCGTCCACTTCGTCGTCGCCCTCGGCGTCGTCGGCGTCCTGCTCAGGCTCGTTTCCCTCACCGGCAAGGTGGCGTGGACCAGTCCCGCCGCCACCACGCTCCTTCTCGTGGCCGCCGCCACCAGCATGGCCGCGGTCAAGTCGGGCGCCGAGGCCCACGGCCCCGCCGAGCGCGTGCCCGGCGCCCGTGAAGCGGTGCAGGAACACGAGGAACTCGGCGAGCGCACCCGCAATCTCTTCCTGCTGGTGGCGGCCCTCGAGCTCGCCGCGATCGCCTTCAAGCAGCGCGAACGCATGCAGCGTGGCTTCCGCATCGCGTCCGGCATCGGTGGCATCGCTGCCGCGGTTGCCCTCTATCAGGCCGGCGAGGCGGGCGGCAAGCTCGTTTATTCCTATGCCGGCGGTGTCGGCCTCCGCAGCGGCGATCCCGCCGACGTCCAGCGCCTGCTCGTGGCGGGTCTGTATCACCAGGCGCGCGCCGCGCGCACCGCCGGCAATCACGCCGAGGCGGCGCGCCTCATCGACGAGTTGGCCCTGCAGCGCCCAGGCGATCCGTCGCTCCCGTACCTCTCGGTCGAATCCATGATCCGCGACCGCCATGAGTTTGCGGGAGCCCTCGTGGTGCTCGCCGCCCAGACCCCGGCACCCGACAACATCCGGCTCAACATCCAGAAGGGCCTGCTCACGAGCGAGGCATTCGACTCGCTCGGTCAGCCCGACTCCGCCCGGGCCACGCTCAGGACCCTGGCGGAGAAGTTTCCCAGGAACCGCTTCATCGCCGAGGCCCTCGCGAAGCACCAGTAGGCGGCGGAGGGCGGGAACGAACGCGAAGGGGCATGGGTACGACAGCCCGGATACATGAGGTTGCCTTTACATTGCCTGTTCCTTCACCCTCCATGTAAATGACCGCAGCACCGGCCAGCTGGCGCGAGAACCTCCGCGCGGATCTCCCCGCGTCCCTTGTCGTCTTCCTGGTGGCGCTCCCGCTCTGCCTCGGCGTGGCGCTCGCATCCGGCGCGCCCCTCGTGGCCGGGCTCATCGCCGGCATCATCGGCGGACTCGTCGTTGCACCCCTCAGCGCATCGAACCTCATGGTCAGTGGCCCCGCCGCCGGCCTGACCGCCGTCGTGCTCTCCGCCATCGGCAGGCTCGGTGCGTTCGACGTCTTCCTCACCGCCCTCGTCCTCGCCGGCGCCATGCAGCTCGGCTTCGGCCTGGCCCGTGCCGGGTTCATCGCCAAGTACTTCCCGTCCTCCGTCATCAAGGGGATGCTCGCCGCCATCGGCATCACCCTCGTGCTCAAGCAGATCCCGCACGCCATGGGCTATGACGCCGAGGCGATGGGACTCGAACAGTTCCAGGCAGTGGGAAACGAGAACACCTTCACCACCATCGCCCACCTCGCCGGACGCATCAATCCCACCGCGGTGGTCCTGTCGGTCTGCTCCCTGGTCATCCTGTTCCTGTGGGACGACCCGCGGGCAGGCGCCCTGAAGCGGATCCCGGGCGCACTGATCGTCGTGCTGCTAGGCACGGTGGGAAACGAGATCCTGGTCCGGCGCTGGCCCGCGCTGCAGCTCGCCGGTGACGAGCTGGTGCAGGTGCCCAGCGGTGGCCTGGCCGGCTTCCTCGGGGAGATCACCCTGCCGCGCTGGGACGCCGTGCTCCAGCCGCAGGTCTGGGTCGTGGCGATCACCATCGCGCTGGTCGCCAGCCTCGAGACGCTGCTCTCCCTCGAGGCCACCGACAAGCTCGATCCCCTGAAGCGCCATTCCTCCGCCGACCGCGAGCTGCGCGCGCAGGGCATCGGCAACCTGCTCTCCGGCGTGGTGGGCGGCCTCCCGCTCACCGGCGTCATCGTGCGCAGTGCCGCCAACATCGAGTCCGGTGGCCGAACCCGCACCAGCGCCATTCTCCACGCGGTGTGGCTCGCCCTGGCCCTGTTGCTGATTCCCGGCGTGCTCAACCGTGTGCCGCTCGCGGCCCTCGCCGCGATCCTGATCCACGTCGGCTGGAAGCTGGCGCACCCGGTTCACCTGCTTCAGGCATGGCGCATCGGCCGCGACCAGTTCCTCCCCTTCACGGTGACCATCCTCGCGATCCTGTTCACGGATCTCCTCACCGGGGTCATCATCGGGCTTCTGGTGGGCGCCTTCTTCATCCTGAAGGAGCACGCCGATGCGCCAGGCCTCACGGTGGTGAGCCCGCCCGGCGCCGTGCTCACCCGCTATGCGCTGGGTCAGCAGGCCACCTTCCTGACGAAGGTGCGCATCGAGAAGACGCTGAACGACCTGCAGCCCGACAGCCGGGTCGAGATCGATGCCCGCGATTGCCGCCGCATCGACCCCGACGTGCTGCAACTGCTCCATGACTTCCGTGACACCGCCACCGAGCGGCGCATCGACTACCGCCTCGTGGGCGTGCCCGGGCTCGCCGCAACCGGCGCCACCCCTCATTGACCGGAGCGCCCGTGGACGACTACCAGCGCCTCTTCGAGAACAACCGCCAGTGGGTCCGCGACCGCCTCCAGGCCGACCCCGATTTCTTCAAGCGGAACGCCAGGCAGCAGACGCCTGAATTCCTCTTCATCGGCTGCTCCGACAGCCGCGTGCCCGCCAACGAGATCACCGGCACCCTGCCGGGCGAGATGTTCGTGCACCGCAACATCGCGAACCAGGTGTTCCCCAACGACATCAACGTCCTCTCCGTGCTCCAGTACGCGGTCGAGGTGCTCGACGTGAAGCACGTCATCGTCTGCGGCCACTACGAGTGCGGCGGCGTCAAGGCGGCGGCGCAGAAGCAGGTGCACTACGGGCTGGTCGACAACTGGCTCTCCGAGATCCGCACCATCGAACGCCTCCACGGCCGCGAGCTCGAGGCCATGACCGACCCGCAGGCCCGCATCAACCGCCTCGGGGAACTCAACGTCATCCACCAGGTGTACAACCTCACGCTGACGCCCGTGGTACGGCAGGCGTGGGAACGCGGCCGCCGCCCCGTGCTGCACGGGCTGATCTACTCGCTGGAGAACGGGCTGCTCAAGGAACTCGTGCCCGCCGTCGACACGCCGAGCGCCGCGGACCAGCTGTTGCCGATGCTGTGAGGAGCGGTAAGCGGTAAGCGGTAAGCGGTGAGCGGTGAGCGGTGAGCGGTGAGCGGTCGATAGCGCGGGGAGCCAGGTCCTGCGTGCCGAAGGCAGCGTTCGAGCGCGGGTGCGGCATTTGCAATGACGGCATCGGGAGCGGGAGCGGCTGCCGGAGGCACGCAGGGCCTGGCTCCCCGCGCAGCAGTGAACTTGGCCCGCCTTGCGAGCGGCTGCCGGAGGCACGCAGGACCCGGCTCACCGTGCAGCAGCGAGCTGGGCCAGCCGCGCGAGCGGCTGCCGGAGGCACGCAGGACCCGGCTCACCGCGCAGCAGCAAACTTGGCCAGCCACGCGAGCGGCTGCCGGATGCACGCAGGACCCTCTCTCCGCCGCCGGACGACTACGGATTTCGCTAAACGCCCGGACGCCGCTATTTTACCGGGTTGACCCACATGAACGAACGAGGACACGGATGAGCCCGGAAACAGCCGAGCAGGAAGCCGCTGCGGTCCAGAAGATCGACTGGAACGCCATGCTCGCCCCGTATCGCCGACCCGTCATGTGGAAGAGCGTCTTTCAGCTTGTGTCCACGGCGGCGCTCCTCGCGGCCTTCTGGTTCGCGATGCTGTGGAGCCTCGAGGTCGGCTACTGGCTGACGCTCCTGCTGGCAGTGCCCGCGGCCTTCATGGTGGTCCGCCTCTTCATGCTCCAGCACGACTGCGGCCACGGCGCCTTCTTCAGGTCCCAGAAGCTCAACAACCTGGTCGGCACCGTACTCGGCGTCTTCACCCTCGTGCCCTACGACTACTGGCGCAAGACGCACGCGATCCATCACGCCACCTCGGGCAACCTCGACCTCCGCAGCCTGGGCGACATCGACACGCTCACGGTCAAGGAGTACCTGAGCCGCTCGAAGCTGAAGCGCTTGCTCTATCGCCTCTATCGCCACCCGGCGGTGCTGCTCGTCATCGGCCCCACGTGGCAGTTCGTCCTCAAGCATCGCCTGCCGCTCGACATGCCGCGCAACTGGAAGCGCGAGGCCATCAGCGTGCAGGTCACCAACCTCATGCTCGCGGCGCTCCTGGTCACGATGTGCATGGTGGTGGGCGTGAAGGAGTTTTTCCTGCTGCAGCTGCCGATCACCCTCATCGCGGGCTCCATCGGCGTCTACCTCTTCTATGTGCAGCACCAGTACGAGGACACCTACTGGCGCTATCGCGAGAGCTGGAACTACTTCAACGCCGGTCTCGAGGGCGCGTCACACCTCGTCATGCCGAAGCCGCTCCAGTGGCTCACGGCCAACATCGGCTTGCACCACATTCACCATGTGTCGAGCCGCATCCCCAACTACAACCTCCAGCGCTGCTACGACTCCCACCCGGAGCTCCAGGACGTCACGAAGCTGACGCTCTGGCAGAGCGTCAAGACCCTGCGCCTCACGCTGTGGGACGAGGAAGATCGGCGGCTGGTCGGCTTCCGCGAACTGCGCGCGATCCGCCAGCGCTTCTCCGCGCCGGTGCAGGCCACGAAGCCGGAGGCGGTTCCCGCAACATGGCGGTAGTACCTCGTCCGGACGGAGTGCCCCGCCGAAAAGGCTTGGCTGTCGGGTGGAGCTGAGCCTGACGTCTAGGTACCCGCCCCCGAGGACCTTTGCGGGGGCACCCCGTCTGAGCGAGGTTAGCGCCTCCCCAGTTGCCCGGTAGACCGCTCCACCCCCAGTGTTCCGCAGGGGGTACTCACGTAAGGCGCAGTATCTCTGTAGTATAAGCCATTGTCAATTAAAGCGTTGCGTTATTAGGACGCAGAGGACCCGAGGCCAGCCGTGTGGCCGCGTTCTTGCTTTCTGCTAGCCCGGATAAGCCCATGCCTCCTCAGCCGTTGCGGTCTGCAACTCTCGGAGTCTGATGACCACGTTGCGGCACGAAGACGCTCTCCCTCCTGTCCAGGCCCGCTCGAACCAGGTCGGGATCGTAACCGCCTTTGCCGCGGTGTACGGCCTCGCCTACCTGGTTTTCGAACGTGCCGGCCTCGGCAGTCAGGGCCTGCGCGACCTCCTGGGCAACGTCGCCTTCATGCCCCTCAACCTCGCCGTCGCGGTCCTCAACTGGCTCGCCTCCCGCCAGCCGGTCCTCGACGTCGGCGTCCGCCGGGCCCTCCGCGTCATGTCCGCGGGCGCCGTGATGGTCTTTGTCGGCAACTGCATCTCGGTGTGGTACCTCCTCGCGCTCGAGTCGAAGACGACGGCCTCACCCGCCGACTTCTTCTACCTGTCCGACAGTTTCCTCCTCCTGGTCGGCCTGCTGATGTTCCCGCTCAGCCGGCGCATCCGGGTCGAGCGCTGGAAGCTGATTCTCGATGCGGCGATGGTCGTGGCCGGCGGCGCGGTGCTCGTCTGCGCTGCTCACCTACGCCTTCCCGCTCGCCGCCTTCCTGCTCCTGCTCGCCATCACCACGGTCCTGCTCCGCGGGCCGCTCGACCGGAACCGCGAGGCGTTCGGTTGCCTGGTGGGCGGCATCCTGGTCAGCATCCTGGGCGACCTCGCCTTCGACCTGGTGCTCCTCGAGACCGGCGAGCGCACCGCGAGCTGGACCGATGCCGTCTACATGCTCTCCTACCTCCTGCTCATTGCCAGCGCCGAACTCTACTGGCGCCGGCCACAGCCGCGGGGGTGGACCGCCGCCGATCAGGAACCCCGGCCCCAGGTACTGAGCCCGCTGCCCTACCTGGCGGCCGGCGCCGTGTTCTGGCTGCTGGTGGCCAACGGCGTGCATCCCTGGAGCGACCCGGTCAGCGGCCTCGTGGTGGGCGCCACCGTGGTGACGTTGGTGATGGTGATCCGCCAGGTGGTGGCGGTGCGCCAGAACGTCCGCCTGCTCGAGGAAAACGCCGCCCGCGAGGGCGAAGCCCGCTTCCGGTCCCTGGTCCAGAACTCGTCCGACGTGATCATCCTCGTCGATGCCGAGGCCAGGATCACCTTCGTGAGCCCCTCAGCGTCGCGGGTGCTGCGCTACGACCCCGCCGGCATGGTCGATTCCTCTCTGTTCACGCTCATCGAGCCCGACGATCGCCCCCGCGCCGAGGCCTTCTTCCGCGAGGCGACACTCAGCCGCGGCGTCAGCGCCCCTGCCGAATGGCGCTTCCAGCAGCCCGACGGCGCGCCGCTGCACGCGGAGGTGATCGCGACGAACCTGCTCGCCGATCCCATCGTGAGCGGCATCGTGCTCAACACCCGCGATATCTCCGAGCGGAAGCGTTTCGAGCAGCAGCTGCTGCACCAGGCGTTTCACGATCCGCTCACCGGCCTTGCCAATCGCGCGCTCTTCCGCGATCGCGTGGACCACGCGCTCAAGCTCGCGAAGCGGCAGCGGCACACCATCACCGTGCTCTTCCTCGACCTCGACGACTTCAAGAAGGTCAACGACAGCTTCGGGCACGGTGAGGGCGACAAGCTGCTGGTCCTGGCGGCCGAGCGCTTCCGCTCCTGTGCCCGCGCGGCCGACACCGTCGCCCGGCTGGGCGGCGACGAGTTCGCCATCCTGATCGAGGATTCCACCGGACCCGAGGAGCAGCAGGCCCTCATCGAGCGGCTCACCAGCTCCATGGCGCAACCCTTCATGCTGAGCGGCAACGAGGTGTTCGTCACCGCCAGCGTCGGTATCGCCGCCGCCGTGGCCGGCGAGACCGTGAGCGAGGTGCTCCGCAACGCCGACACCGCCATGTATGCCGCCAAGCGTGCCGGCAAGGGGCGCTTCGAGGCCTATGCCTCGCAGATGTCCTCCGACGTGCGCCATCGCCTCGAACTCGAGCGCGCCCTCCGCCGCGCGCTGGAAAAGGGCGAGCTGGTGCTCCACTACCAGCCCATCGTCTCCCTCGCGAGCGGTGTCATGACCGGCGTCGAGGCGCTCGTGCGCTGGGAGCATCCCCAGTTCGGCCACCTGCTGCCGCAGCACTTCATCCCCCTCGCCGAGGAAACCGGGCTCATCACCCGCGTCGGCAGCTGGGTACTCCACGAAGCCTGCCGCCAGGTCGGGCGCTGGCGCCGCGAGTATCCCGCGCTCCGCCTCACGGTGGCGGTGAACCTGTCCGGCCGCGAGCTGCACGAGAACAACATCGTGGACGACGTGCGCGTCGCCCTGGAGGAGACCCGCATCGACCCCGATGCGCTCGTGCTGGAGATCACCGAGAGCGTGCTCATGCAGGAGACGCCGACGGTGCTCGAGCGCCTGCGGCAGCTCAAGGCACTCGGTGTGCAGCTCGCCATCGACGACTTCGGCACCGGCTACTCGTCGCTGAGCTATCTGCAGCGGTTCCCCATCGACATCCTCAAGATCGCCCGGCCGTTCATCGATGAAGTAGGCTCCGGCCCCGAGAAGTCGGCGCTGGCCCGCGCCATCATCGGCCTGGGCGAGACGCTCAAGCTCCGCACCATCGCCGAAGGCATCGAGAATCAGGCGCAGGTGACCGCCCTCCTCGAGCTCGGCTGCAACATGGGCCAGGGCTATCACTTCTCCACCGCGCTTACCGCCACGCAGCTCGAGAACGCGCTGGCCGCGCGCGGCTTTCCCTCTCCGCCCACCCTGATGGTCATCTAGGTCGCCCGCCTGGCGGCCCGGCGCTATTCTTGAGCGCCATGAACCGACCCGTTCCGGAGCTGCTGTCCCCCGCCGGCACCCTCGGCGCCGTGCGTGCCGCCCTCGCCAACGGGGCCAACGCCGTCTATCTCGGCGCGGAGCGGTTCAACGCCCGCGACGACGGCGCCCAGCTCACCATGGACGAGCTGGAGCAGGCCTGCCGCCTGGCGCATGCCCGCGCCGCCCGCATCTACCTCACGTTCAACGTGCTCATGAAGCCCGCCGAGCTGCGCGAGGCGCTGCTCCACCTGGGCAACTGCATCGACCGCGGCATCGACGCGGCCATCGTCCAGGACCTGGGCGCCGTGCGCCTCATCCAGCGCGTCTACCCGGACCTGGAGATCCACGGCTCCACCCAGATGACCGTGCACGACGCATCCGGTGCCCGGGTCATGCAGGAGCTCGGCATCGATCGCGTCGTGCTCGCACGCGAGAACACCCTGGAGGACATCCGCGCCATCCACCAGGCGGTCCCCGGGCTCGCGCTCGAGAGCTTCATTCACGGCGCGCTCTGCATCGCGTACTCCGGGCAGTGCTACATGTCCGGCATGATCTCCGAGCGGAGCGCGAACCGCGGTGCCTGCGCCCAGTCCTGTCGCAAGGACTACGTGCTCACCGATGCCGCCGACGGCGCCGAGCTCGATCGCGGCTACCTCATCTCGGCGAAGGACCTGTCGGCGGCGGAGCACCTCGAGGGAATCGCCGATGCGGGCATCGGCTGCATCAAGATCGAGGGCCGCAAGAAGAAGCCGGAGTACGTGGCGACCGTCACCCACACCTACCGCAACTTCCTCGACCGCCTGGCCGAGGGGCACTGGGCCCCGCCCACCGCGGCCGAGACCCAGCCCCTGGTGCAGATCTTCTCCCGCGGCTTCACCGGCGGCATGTATGGCGGGAGGGCGGGCCGCGACTACATCACCCGCAACCAGCCCGACAATCGCGGCGCCGAGCTGGGCCGCGTCATCGGGATGGAAGGCACCGAACTGGTCATCGCCGTCACGGAGCCGGTCGGGGTGGGTGACGGCCTGGGCTTCGAGCATCCCGAGGGCGCGGCGCGTGGCAACACCGGCTTTGCCGTGAGCCGCGTGCGCACCATCGCCACCCGCGATGGCCGCATCACCCAGGCCATTCCTGCCGACGAGAAGGTGGCCGCCGGATGGGTGGTGGTGCGCTCCTCCCAGGCCTCGCTGCTCAGCGAGGCCCGCGCGTCGTTCGCTGCCGTGGAGAAGCACGCCGACGCGCCGCGCGCGCGCCTCGACGCGGTAGTGAGTGGCCACGTGGGCGCCCCACTCACCTTTACCTGCAGCGTGGGCGGCGACACCGTCAGCCTCCAGAGCGCCCTGCCGCTCGGGAAGGCCGAGAAGCGCCCCCTCGACGCCGTCCGCCTGCGCGAACAGCTCGGTCGCCTGGGCGAGACGCCATTCGTGCTCGGCGCGCTGGATATCTCCGGCCTCGCCGAGGGTGTGTTCCTCCCCGTCAGCGAGCTCAACGATCTCCGCCAGCTCGCGGTGCGCGAACTGCGGTCCCGCCGCGATGCGGCCACGCAGGCCCGCATGGCGCACCGGGCCCGGGCCATCGACCTGGCGATTGAAGCCCCCGTGGCCTCGGTCCACGACCGACCCACGGCCCCCGTGCTCGTTGCCGAGGTCTTCACCCTCGACGATGCCCGCGCTGCCGCCGCCGCGGGCGCCGACGAGATCTCCCTCGATCTCTTCCTGCGCCACCCCACGCCGCCGGTCACCCGCGTCCGCGCGCTCACTGACGAGCTGTCCTCGGCGGGCAAGACACTCCGGATCCGCACGCCCACCATCGTGCGGCCCGAGGAACGGAAGACGCTCGACAAGTGGCTCGCGCTGGGCATCCCGATCGTGAGCGGGCACGTCGGCCTGGTCGCCGAGCTGGCGCGGGAGGGACGCGACGTGGTCGCCGATTACGCCGTGAACTGCTTCAACCAGCACGCGGCGGCCGAACTGTTCCGGCTTGGCGCCCGCCGCATCGTGCCGTCCATCGAGCTCACCGTCGACGAGGTGGCCCAGGTCACGGCGCCATGGGAGGGAGCCGGCTTCGAGGCGTTCGTGTACGGCCGGCCCGAGGGGATGATGCTCGAGCACTGCGTACTCTCCGCCGCCTTCGATCGGGAAGTCACCACCTGCCGCGACCTCTGCGTGCAGAAGCACGCGAACGTCCAGCTCACGGACCCCACCGGGTACGCCTTCCCGGTGGCTACCGACTCGGCCTGCCGCAATCGCCTGCTGCATTCGCGGCCCGTCGACGCGTCGGAGTACCTCCCGGCCCTCTGGCGTCACGGGCTGCGCGCCTTCCGCCTCGTGTTCAACGTCCCGGGCGATCCGGTGGCCGGGGTAACGGCCGCCTATCGCGCCGCGCTCCTGGCGGTCGCCGCCGGCACCCGGCCCGACGCCCGCGCCATCCGCGCGCTCAGCGGGGGCGCCTTCACCCGTGGACACTTCGCCCGGGCGGTATAGCGTGCCGCCGCTCGAGGTCGATCGGGTCTACATCATCCATATCCGTTCCGGTGCGGAGGACCGTGCTGCTTCCATCGAGCGCCAGCTCGGCCGCCTCGGCATCGAGTTCGAGTACGTGCTCGACGGCGACGTGGACGACCTGACACCCGAACTGCTGGATCGCTGGTTCGCCGGCCCGATGAAGCAGAAGCACCGCAACACCTCCTGCTGCTGCAAGCACCTCATCGCGTACTCGCGCATCCTCCGGGATGGCTGGCGCGACGCGCTGGTACTCGAGGACGACATCTTCCTGCCCGACGATTTCGTCAGCGGGCTCAATGCCAGCCTGCGGGAGCTGCGCGCGCGGACGGACGCCGGTCAGGACGCCGCGTTCATCTCGCTGGAGAACTCGGGACTCAAGCAGGTTCCCGAGGCGGCACCCGGTACCACGCTGTATCGGCGGGCGCAGGGCCGGGAAACCGGGGCCTACTGGCTGTCACGGGCGGCCGCCGAGCGCTTCCTCGCCGTGGCGGAAGGCGAGAAGGTCAGCCTGCGCACCCCGCTCTTTCACGCCACGGTGGTTCAGTCGGGTGCGGTGGATCTGTGGTGGCGGCACCCGGCCATCGCCGAGCAGGGGAGTGTCAACGGCAAGTTCGATTCGATGCTCGACCCGAAGCGCACGGGCGTGATGCGCCGTCCGCGCTGGCTCGCCCGCAAGTCCTTCCAGCGCTGGCTCCGGCCGGTCTTCGACCGGCTCCTGGGCCGCACCGGTTAGCCCGGCGCGCCGGCATGGACGACACCGCGATTCAGGAAATGGCCAGGCGGCTCCAGGCCGCGTTCGCCGGGCGCCTGCAGGTCGCGGAGCTCCTCGGCGTCGGCGGGTTCGCGGCGGTGTTCCGCGCGCGGGACCCGCTGCTGGCCCGCGACGTGGCGATCAAGGTGCTCGACCCGTCGCTGGCACAGGGCCGTGCGGCCGACCGCCTGCTCGATGAGGCTCGGCTCATCGCAGCCACCGAGCACCCGCACATCGTCCCGCTCTACGAGGTCGATCGCCAGGGCGACCTGGTCAGCCTCGTCATGCGCTACTTCCCCCACGGATCGCTGGCGGGCCGCCTCGAGCGCGAGGGCACCCTGCCTCCCGCGATGGTGGCACGGCTCGGCACCGAGGTGGCCGACGCGCTCGCCACCGCGCATGCCCGGGGCGTGATACACCTCGACGTGAAGCCCGACAACATCCTGCTCGACGCCGAGGGGCACGCCGCGGTCACCGACTTCGGCATCGCGCGGCTCGCGGGAGAACACGAAGGCGCCGGGCCGGGCATCGTGAGCGGAACGCCCCACTACATGAGTCCCGAGCAGGTGGCCGGCGACCGCGTCGATGGCCGGGCCGACGTGTACGCGCTGGGCGTCGTGCTCTACGAAATGGCCACCGGGCATCGTCCAGTCACCGGCGCCTCGGCGCCCGAGGTCATGGCCAACCAGGTCCGCACCGCGCCCGCGCCGCTGGCCCAGGTCGCGCCGGAGCTGCCGGCCGCGCTCGCCGCGATCATCACGCGCGCGCTCGCGAAGGACCCGGCCGCGCGCTGGCAGTCGGCGGCAGACATGGCGGAAGCACTGCGGCGGGCGGGTGCCGCCGACCAGCTGCTGGCGCCGCGCGAAGTGCGGCTCCGGACCCGGCGGCGCTGGTATCGCCGCACGGCGACCCTGGTAGGCGGCCTGCTGGTGGGAGTGATCGGGGCTGTCTGGCTGGTCGTGAGCATCTGGCGGGCCATGTATGCCGGCACCGCCCCGGCCATCGACGCGATGGCGCCGCGCATTCCGGCCACGATCATCGATTCGGCGATCGGCCTGGGAGCGCTCACGCCGGCCGACACGGTGCAGTATGTGTTCGCGCCCGCCGGCATGGGCGTGCCGGGCGCCTTCATCGTCACCACGCGGGAAATGGTCGCACTCCCCGGCGGGCGCGTGCGGCGCTATCCCATCTCCGGCAACGCCGACATCGACCTGCGCCTCCATAACCGGAGCGGCTACCTGATCATCTCCGACACCGCCCTCGGCGTGAAGGACACGGTGTACCGGACGATGAGCGGGCGGGAACTGCGGATCCTCATCGGAGCGCTGGGAAGGACCCTGCGCGCGGATACGGCACGCTAGACGTACAGCCGGCGCAGCATGTCCGCCGCCGACTCGTCCAGCAGCTCCATGCTTCGCAGCTGGTCGAAGGTCGCCAGCAGGTTCTCCACCCGCAGTTGCTGTTTCTCCCGCCCGCGGATCTCGCGCACGACCCGGCCCCGGTGCATCATCAGCACCCGGTCGCCCAGCTGCACCGCCTGGTGCATCGAGTGCGTCACCATCAGTGTGGTGAGCCGCTGGCTGGACACCACCCGCTCCGTGAGTTTCACCACCTGCTCCACGCTCCGCGGGTCGAGCGCGGCGGTGTGCTCGTCGAGCAGCAGCAGCGACGGCTTCACCAGCGTGGCCATCAGCAGCGTCAGCGCCTGCCGCTCGCCACCCGACAGCATGCCGATCCGGGTGTCGAGACGGTCCTCCAGTCCCAGCTGGAGCGTGCGCACCCGCTCGCGCAGCTCCGCGCGGCGCGATCCGGTGAGCGCCCACCGCAGCACGAACGGGTTGCGCGTCCTGTCGAGCGCAAGCGAGAGGTTCTCCGCCACCGTGAGGTTGGGCGCGGTGCCCTTGAGCGGGTCCTGGAATACGCGCCCCACGTGACAGGCCCGCCGGAACTCGCCCTGGCGGGTCACATCCTCGCCGTCGAGGAGGATCTGCCCCGAGTCGGGCAGGAACGCGCCGGCGACGGCGTTGAGCAGCGTCGACTTGCCCGAGCCGTTCATGCCCACCACGGTCACGAAGTCGCCCGGCGCGAGCGTGAGGTTCACGTCGCTGAGGGCGCGCACCTCGTTCGCCGTGCCCCGCTCGAACGTGTGGCTCAGGTCGCGCACTTCGAGCGTCGGGGGAGGCACCACCTTCGCCGCGCCGTGCACGAAGGCCTCGCTCATGTCGACCGCCTCGGGGGCCGGGTGTGTCGTCATCCTGTCACCGGTGTCAGCCGGCGGCGCCGGATCATGTCGGGCACCACCAGGACCGCCAGCATCAAGGCCGCCGTCACCAGCTTGAGCGTGTTGGCCGGGAGCCCGGCGGCGAGAGCCAGTGCCACGACCAGGCGCAGCACGATGGAGCCGCCCACCACGCCGGCGATGCGCGCGCCCAGCGACCGGCCGCGCAGCACTCCCTCGGCGATCGCCACCGCGGCGAGGCCCATCACCAGCATCCCCACGCTCATCTGGATGGTGACGAATCCCTGGTACTGCGCGAACAGCGCGCCGCTCAGGCCCACCAGGCCGTTCGACACCGCGAGGCCGGCGATGAACACCCTCGCGTCGTCGATGCCCACCGATCGCGCCATCTGCGCGTTGTCGCCGGTGGCGCGCATGGCCAGACCGAGCGATGTGCGGAAGAACCGGTCCACCAGGAACACCGCCGTGCCCACCGCCGGCAGCATCGAGAGGAAGGTGGCGAGCGTGCGCGCGCTCACCTCGATGCCGAAGATCCGGGCGCCCGACTCCGGCCCGCCGAAGCGCAGCCAGAGGTCGAACGCCTGGGTCGGCAGGGTCCGCGTGGAGGCGAGTGAGATGTCACCGCCGCCCATGATGAGCAGGTCCAGCGAGTAGAGCGCCGTTGCCACCAGCAGTCCCGACAGGAGCCGGCTCACCCCCAGCCGGCGATGGACCGCGCCCGAGATCGCGCCCGCGACCATCCCCGCGAGGAACCCCGCCGCCGAGGCCCAGAACGACGCCAGGCCCCGCGTCAGCAGCACGCCGGCGATCACCGCGCCGAACGCGAACGAGCCGTCCACGGTGAGGTCGAAGGTGTCGAGGATCCTGTAGGAGATGTAGACCCCGAGCCCGAGCAGGGACAGCACCAGGCCCATCGACAGTGCGCCGAAGAGGAGGTTCACGCGCCTCCCTCCAGTGACTTGATCGGCGACACCCAGCAGATCCCCCGCTGGAAGGCACTCTCCCCGGCGCCCACCGCCCCGCGATCGTCGTGCAGCAGGTGCATCACCGCGCGGAGTGGCTGCTGCGAGAAGTACTTCGTCATGAGGGGACGGAGCGCCACCGTGCGGAGCGGCACTGGGCGGAACTCGAACACGGCAGCGTGGAAGTGCCCCACCAGGTCGCTCGAGATGCCCACCGGGCGAAGCAGGGGAGCCAGCAAGGGATCGGGCTGACGGGACACGACGCCCGCCACCACGGCCACCGTACCCTCGTGTACCCGTTCCGGCGTGATGCTGAACCAGTCACGCACTTCGGGCATCGAGAAGTCGGCCGGGCGGGCCGCATCCGTAGGGGCGCGCCGGAGGCGCGCCCCTACCAGCCCTGCCACCTCCACCAGCATCACCACGCCCACCGTGGCCGATGACGCGTGATCGAGGCAGACACGCGCCAGTTCCGAGAGCGGCACCGGCTGGCCCGCGGGCCGCTTGGTGAACCGGCTCAGCGTCTCGAAGCCGCCCTCGCACACGAGGCCGCTGCCCAGCACCGCCGATGCCGGCTGCTCCGTCGTGCCGATGAGGTAGTCGGGGACGCCGCCGCCTTCGGTCGGCTGGTACGCCACCACCCCGGCCGTCGCGATGAACTCGCCCATGCGCGGCGCCGCATCGGTGAACTGGTGCCCGATCGCGCCGATGCCGAGCCCGAACGCCTCCTCACCTACCTGCACGGCGCTGGCGCGCTGGGGCTCGATCGTCCCGCGTTCGAGCCAGCCGGGATCGCCGAGCACCCGGCAGGTCAGGCTCGCCCCCGGGTTCCGTGCAGCGCTCTCGTACAGCCCGTGCAGCAGCACCAGCTTTCCCGCCACCCGCCACTCGCTGGTGCCGCGCAGCGAGTTGAGGCCGCCGGCCGATTGCCGCGGCACGGTCGGCTTCGGTGCCTCGGCCCCGAGCACGAGCGACCGGGTCAGGTCGGCCGCATCGAGCTGGTGCTGGATCGCCTCGCCCGCCGCCGTGACCTTGAGGGTCCCCTTCACCGTCGCGAACTCGTGGCCGCCCCGCGCCAGCACCTGCAGCGCCGGCGTGCTCATGTACGACACCCGGCTCATGTCGATGGTGGCGGTGCGCACCCCCTCGCGCAGGAACTGCGCGAGGATGTCCTCGAGATCGAGGGCGCCTTCGGCGTCCAGGCGACCCTCCAAACGAACGACGGCGCCACCGGCGCCGTCGTAGGAAGGAACAGCGCGCATGGTTACTGCGCGGGCGCCGCGGCGGGCGTCTCGCCCGCGATGGACGTCTTCGTCGTCTCCAGCCTGAAGAAGGGCACGCTCGCCAGGCTCTCGCCCTTCAGCGCCTTGGCGACCATTCCGCCCGCTACCACGCCGCCCTCCTGGAAGTCCGGGAAGAACGCGGCCGTGGCACCCTTCACCACCTCGAACGGCGAGGGTGAGAACACCGGCACCTTGTTCTCCTTCGCCACCTTGATGACGCTCTCGAACGCGGCGTGGGCGGCGTTCCCGTAGATCTCGATCGCACCCACCTTCTTGCCGATCAGCGCCGTCGTGGCTTCCGCGCCCTCGGTCGGGCTGCTGATCGGCACTGCCACCACCACCAGGCCCGCCTTCTTCGCCGACGCCGTCATCTTGTCCTTCATGCTCACCGCCAGCGGCTCGAGCGGGCTGAAGAGGATCCCGAGGCGCTTGACACCGGGCACCAGCTTCTGGATCAGCGCCACGCGGCGCTCCTGCTCCGGGTCGCCCAGGCCCGGCGAGTAGACGCCGGTGATGTTGGGCAGGTGCGACGAGTCACTGGTGCCGGCACCCGCCGCGAACGGATCGGACAGCACGTTGAACACCACGGGGGTGTTCTTCACCCGCTCCACCGCTGCCTTGAGCGTCTCGTCCTGCAGGGCCACGATCACGTCCGCCTTGGCGTCGAGCGCCGCGTCGATCAGGCTGGGCAGGGTGGCCAGGTCGCCCTGGGCGCTGGAGATGGTGAACACGAAGTCCCGCCCCGGCTCGAGCCCCGCCTCCTGCAGGCCCACCTTGAGCGCATCCTCGCTCCACTCACTCCCCATCCAGTCGGCGGCCCGGATGATGGCCACGGTCTTGGGATTGGGCGCGGCAGCTGCCATCGCGGCGCTGTCCGCCGCCGCCTTCCCGGCTTCACCCTTCCCGCAGCCGGCCAGCCCGGTGACCAGAATGAGGGCCGACGCCGCCAGCGCGCGCGCCGGAAGGAACCGTGAACCAGACCGCTCGAACATTGGAAGCCCCCCGGGGAAATGACGTGGCAATTGCGAAGCGCCTAAATGTAACACGACCCGCGACCCATGACTTGAGCGCTTCACTCCGACTCTTAACTGTTCTTTAGCAGCTTCTCGAACCTCGGATTCCCCTTGAGCGACGCGAACGTCGGATCGACCGCCAGGTACTGCGGTGTCAGGAACCCCCCGTACTTTCGGATCTCCTCGATGAAGTCCAGCGCCCGAGCCTGGTTCCCCAGCACCAGCTCGGTGCGCGCCGCATTCAGGAGGATGTAGTTGTGCTGCACGGCGGCGCTGAGGTCGAGTGTCAGGGCGCGTCCGTAGGCCGCGCGCGCCTCGGCTGCCTTCCCGGCGTACGCCAGCATCAACCCGTACAGCACCGTCAGTTGCGCGTCCTTCGGAGAGGCCTCGGCCTGCGCTTTCGAACCTGCGAGCGCCGAATCGGCATACGCGCGCGCCTTGAGCGGCTCACCGTGCTGCCAGTATGCGGTGGAGAGCGACTGCCCCCAGAACGCCCGGTCGTTGTCGAAGGCCGACGGCGTCAGCCGGAACACCAGCTGCCGCTCGCGATCCTCCAGCATCCACGACGTCTCCTGGAATCCCGCGAAGTGCGCCGCGATGGCGGGCGCGGGAACACCGGACTCGATGGCCGAGCGGATCCCCGCCCGGGCCTCGTCCATCTTCCCCTGGGCCACCCGCGCGATGGCCACCCATTGGATCGCGTTCAGGTCTCCGGGCCGGACCAGCAGCGCGGTTGAAGCGGTGGCCTCCGCATCCGCCGCGCGACCCAGATAGACGTAAACCTGGGACAGGCTGTACAGCGTGATGTAGGATCGCGGATCGATCTCCCTGGCGCGCTCGAGCTTGGCCAGCGCCGACCCCAGGTCGCCGCCTCCCATGTCGGCAAGACCGGCCGCCGACAGCACCTCGGCGTCGGTCGGCGCCGCCCGCAACGCCAGGTCCATCTCCCCCCGCGCAAGGTCGCGGTTCTTCCCCACGAGCGAGTTGTATCGCGAGGCCGCGAGGTGGGTCTTTGCGGCGTCCGGGTCGAGCGTCACGGTGCGATCCAGCGCCTCCTTCGCGCGCCGGGCAATCTCCGGGCTCGCGAATCCGTTCGAATAGAGTCGGCTCGCCGTGATGGACAGTGCGGACCAGGCATCTCCGAACGTCGAATCCAGCGCCACTGCCTGCTCCAGGTAGGCCATGGCCTCCCGCAGGCTGGCGGGGTCGGCGCCCTGGACTGCGCGTCCCTTGAGGTAGAGCTGGTAGGCCTCCACATTGTCGGTCGGCCGCCGGGCCACCTGCTGCTGTTCGGTGCCGCCGAGCGCCACGCCCAGTGCCCCCGCCACCCTCGTAGCGATCTGGGACTGCACCTCGAACACGTCGGTGATGTCGGTGTCGAAGCTCTGCTGCCACTTCACGTCGCCCGAGCGGGCGTCAATGAGTTCCGGCACCACCTGCACCCGCCGCTTGCCGCTCTCGCCGCTGGCCCAGCGCACCGTTCCCACCAGCAGGTAGTCGGCACCGAGCTCCCCGGCGATCTCCTGCGGCTTCTTGGTGGTGCCCTTGTACTGGCTGGCGCTCGACGACGCGATCACCGCGAGCCCGCTCACCCGCGAAAGCTTCCCCCGCACCTCGTCGGCGATGCCGTCGGCGAAGTACTCGTCGCTCGACGCGCCCTGGTTCTGGAATGGCAGCACCGCAATGCGATTGCCGGCCTTCCCCGTGGCCTTGGGCGTCGTGCCACGCGACGCCATCACGGTCGCCGTCACCGCCCACACCACGAGGGCACCCGCGCCCGCCATCGCGAGGTTGCGGAGCGTCAACCAGCGCTTCGGCATCGCGTCCATTACGGCTGACGCCGCCTTGGTACTGGCCGGCAGCACTTCCGTCGCCGGCGGCGTCACTGCCGGCGACGAGCCCGAGGACATCCCGGCCTGGCGCACGCTGTCGAGCGCCGTAACCAGCGCTTCGCCGGTGCTGTACCGGTCCACCGGATTCTTCGCCAGCGCCTTCTGCACCACCCCATCGATGGCCGGCGGCAGGCCCTGGCGCGCCCCCGTGAGCGCCCGCGGCGACTCCGTCAGGCTCCGCGTCAGGATCACCCGCGCACTCGGACCCGTGAATGGCGGCTCCCCCGCCAGCATCTCGTACAACACCGCCCCGGTCGCGTACACGTCGGCGCGGCCATCCACTTCCTTCTCGCCCGTCGCCTGCTCCGGAGCCATGTACTGGGGGGTGCCCACCGCGATGCCGGTGCGGGTCAGCTGCTCGCCCCCGCTGTCACCCACCGCGCGTGCGATGCCGAAGTCGGCCACCAGCGCATGGCCCTCACTCAGGAGGATGTTGGCCGGCTTGATGTCACGATGGATGATCCCGTGCCGGTGCGCGTACGCCAGCGCCTCCGCCACCTCGCGCGCCAGGCGCAGGGCGTCGTCCACTGGCAGGGCGCCCTCGCGCTGCAGCTTCTCGCGCAGCGTCTCGCCGGGCACGTACGGCATGACGTAGTAGAGGAGTCCCTCCGACTCGCCCGAGTCGTACATCGGCAGGATGTGCGGGTGGCTCAGTTGGCCCGCGATCTCGACTTCCCGAAGGAACCGCTCGGCGCCCAGCGTCGCGGCCAGTTCCGGCCGCATCACCTTTACCGCCACCTTGCGCTTGTGCTTCTGGTCAGTGGCCAGGTAGACCGTCGCCATCCCGCCCTCCCCCAGCACCCGCTCCACCTTGTAGCGGCCGGCGAGGGCCTCGGTCACTTTGGCGACTTCGAAGGCACCGGTGGTGGCCATGCGCGGCGGCACCCCCGGATCAGTGGGGGTCGCGACACCGCAATGCATGCAGAACTGCGCTTCGAGCGGCAGGGGGGTGCTGCAGGCCGGGCAGGAGCGTTCGCTGGTTTTCAGGGTGTGTCCGTGGCGCTGGGGAGTGCTGTTCAGGAACGTGAAATAACGTGCAAGGGACCCGGCCTCGCAACGGGCACCTCCCCCGGCCCCCCGACCCTCACCCCTGGGACGGATTCGGGGTATGATGGGACGGGAGGATGAGCCATGACCAGTATCGACCACGAACCCGCCGCCCCGGCCCACCCGGCCGATCAGGCCGCCATGCGCAAGCCCCTCGACTCCGAGATCGACGTCTACGGCCTCACCCACCAGGGCAAGGTCCGCAAGACCAACCAGGACAATTTCCTCGTCTGCACGCTCCACAAGCGCGTCGACGTCAAGTTCAGCAGCCTGGCCGAGGGCGATGACAACATCGCCGGCGAGGAGCGCCTCGCGTTCATCATGATGGTGGCCGACGGCGTCGGCGGCACGGAGCATGGCGAGGCCGCCAGCCGCCTCGCCGTCGAGTCCGTCTCCAACTACGTGAGCGAGGCGATGCGCTGCTACTACGGGGCGGGAGGCAGCGGCAGCGAAACCTCCCTCTCCGAGGTCCTGGAGCAGGCCGCCCGCCGATGCCACGAGAGCGTCTGCCGGCACGCCGAGGAACAGACCATCCGCAGCATGGCCACGACGCTCACCCTTTTTCTGGGCGCGTGGCCCTGGATCTACCTCCTGCAGGTGGGCGACTCCCGCTGCTACCGCCTGCGCCAGGGCGAGCTCGCCCAGGTCACCCGCGACCAGACCATGGCGCAGGAGCTCATGGACCTGGGCGTCATGGCGCCCACTGAGGCGTCCCGCTCCCGGCTGTCCCACGTGCTCTCGAGCGCCATCGGAGGGCAGAGCTCCATGCCCATCGTCACCCGCATTCCAGCCGAGTGGCACAACGTGCACCTGCTCTGCAGCGACGGCCTCACCCGCCACGTCACCGACGAGCGCATCCGCGAAGTCCTGAGCACCATGACCTCGGCCCGGCAGGCGTGCGAGACCCTCCTGCAGGACGCGCTCGATGGCGGCGGCACCGACAACATCACCCTCGTGGTCGGCCGAGCCCTGCCTGAGCCGGAGATGCCGGCGGCCTGACGCCGTCGACGCCTCCCGGACCGGCGCGCTATGGACCCGTCACGGCCGCCTTCCCGAACATGACAACCATCGGCTTGCTCGATCGCCCCGCGATCGTCCGGCGCGGCCAGCGGCTGACCTGGGCGACCATCGGGTATAACAGCCTCGAGGCTATCCTCGCTATCGGCGCCGGTTTCGTCGCGGGCTCCGTGGCCCTCGTGGGATTCGGATTCGACAGCGTGATTGAGCTGGGGAGCAGCGTGGCCGGCCTGTGGCGGCTGCGGGCTGATGCCACGCCAGTCAGACGAGCGCAGGCTGAACGTCTTGCGCTCCTGGTGATTGGGATCGCGTTTCTTCTCCTCGCGGCATACGTGCTCGTCGACGCCGGCCGGACGCTCCTCGCACGCACCCCGCCCGACGAATCGCTGCTCGGGCTGCTCATTGCAGCGGCGTCCCTGATCATTATGCCGCTCTTGGCTCGCGCCAAGCGCCGAGTCGCCGCGCAACTCGCCAGCCGAGCCCTGACGGCCGAGGCCAGGCAAACACAGATCTGCACTTACTTGTCGGCGATCCTGCTTGGCGGACTCGGGCTCAATGCTGCCTTTGGCTGGTGGTGGGCGGACCCAATCGCCGCGCTACTGATGGTCCCCCTGATTGGCTGGGAGGGCCTCGAGGCCGTCCGGGGCCGGACCGTGTGTGCAGCATGTTGTCCACCCATCGACCGGGCTCCCTGACCAGCGTCGGGCAGCGGCACCGGCGCGGACATTGGGACGGAGGGTACATGGCACGCACGGGTCGGCTCCTCGCCAGCATCGCACTCCTCGCCTTGGCGTGCGACGGTGAAACCGTCGCTCCCACGTCGCTCGACGGCACCTACACTCTCGTGGCCGAGAACGATCAGCCGCTGCCGTCTGATCCCGCGGCGCCGTTCGGCTGTTGCCTCACGCTGAGCGGCTCGATCAGCTTTGCGGCGGGCACCTACGACCTCCGCACGTCG
>JAGGAG010000145.1 GCA_017889745.1 Gemmatimonadota bacterium
CATGGACGCAATGCGCGGCCTCGGGATCAAGGACCAGGTGCTGGTCGAGGCCGGTCTCGCGGTGCAGCGCGACGACGGCCGGATCCACGCCCGCTTTCGTGACCGTCTCCTGTTCCCGATACACGACATCCGGGGGCGAGCGGTGGGCTTCGGTGGCCGGATCCTCGGACCGGGTGAACCGAAATACCTCAACTCGCCCGAGACGCCGATCTTCCACAAGGGCCGGCAGCTCTACAACCTGCACCACGCCAAGCAGGCGATCCGGCAGGAGCAGGTGGTCATTGTCGTCGAGGGCTATTTCGACGTGCTCCGGCTCGTGCTCGCGGCCATCGACCACGTGGTGGCACCGCTCGGCACGGCGTTGACGCCGGAACAGGCGGCGTTGCTCAAGCGGGTGGCACCCGCCGCCATCCTGCTCTACGACAGCGACTCGGCGGGGCTGCGCGCCACCTTCCGTGCGGGCGATGAGCTTCTGCGGCACGGCGCCCGGGTCCGCGTTGCGACGCTGCCGCCCGGCGAGGATCCCGATACCATCGTGCAGAAGGGTGGTGCCGCCGCGCTCGCGCCCATCCTGCGGGATGCCATCGACGTGCTCGAGCGGAAGATCCTCGAGCTCGACCGGCGCGGCTGGTTCCGGGATGTGGAGCACCGCCGCGAGGCGCTCGACAAGCTGCTGCCCACGGTGCGCGCGGCCACAGACCCGATCACTCGTGAACTCTACCTGGGCCTCGTCGCGGAGCGGTCGGGCGTGAGCCGCGACGTGCTCGAGCGCGAGTTGCTGTCGGGACCGACTCCTGCCGCCGGTGCGGCGCCCGAGCCGGGTCCGCCGCGTGACGCACAACCCCGCCTGCGGAAACGCGGCAACCCCGGAGAGCGCACCATGCTGCGCCTCCTGCTGGCACATCCGGACTTGGTGGCACGTGCGCGGGGCGAAGTGCAGCTGGACTGGCTGCGCGATCCGCTGGTGACCGAGGTATTCAGCGCCCTGCTGGAGGGCACGCCCGTGTCGGAGTTGTTCCAGCGGCTGAGCCCCGACGCCGCGAGCCTGTCGCAGGAGCTGCTCAACGCCGAGGACACCGCCGGCCTCGATGCCGACGCGACCTACGCTGAGGCGCTTCTCGATCTCGAGGCGCGGCCGATGCTCGCCGCGTACCACGCGCTCCGGGCCTCGCGCGCCGACGATGCCGCGGGTGCCGAGGCACTGGAATCCCGCCGCCTCGTGCTGAAGCGGGAGCTCGCGGCGAAGTACCCGAAACAATGGAAGCAGTACATCATGCGCACCAGGACCACGGGCAGGCTCGGCCCGCGGCCGCCAAGGAGATCGAATGCATCCTGATCTGGAAAAGCTCCTGGACCTCCAGTCCAAGGACCTCGCCCTCAAGGCAGTGGACACCGCGCTCGCGGAGGTCCTGGACGCGGAACTCGCGCTCGACGACCGCCTCAAGCGTGCCGAGCGGGACGTGGAGACGACGACACGCTCCGCCGCCGACACGGCGGCGCGCCGGGACGAGCTCATGCGGCGGGTGGAGGAGTACAAGCTGCAGCAGCAGCGGCGGCAGCAGAGGCTCGACCAGGTCAAGAACATGAAGGAGGCCAATGCGGTCACGGCGGAGATCGACCTGGGCCGCCAGCTCCTGGCACGGGAGGAAGGCGAGTGGCTGCAAGTGGCCGAGGAACTGGGTCGGCTCGACTCGCGACAGGCCGCGGCGGAACAGGTCCTGGCCGAGGCCCGCGCGGCCCAGGAGAACGAGCGCAGCGCGTTGAGCGCCAGGCGCGCGCAACTGCAGGCGGAGCGGGGCGTGGCGTTCGCGGCCCGGAGCGAGAGTGCGGCCCGGCTCGATCGGCCACTGCGCACGCGGTACGACCGGCTGCACAACTCGAAGTCGTCGAACGCGCTCGTGCCCCTGAGCGGGTTCTCCTGCAGCGTCTGCTTCACGGCGGTGCCCATCAGCCGCCGCGCCCACATCCGCGACCGGCTCCTCATCGAGGGCTGCGAGGTGTGCGGGGCAATCCTCTACCTGCCCGCGCCGGTCGAAGGGACGGCATGACGGCGCTGGGCACCGGATCCTTGCCGGTAACGCCGCACCTCGCACCGCGGTGGGTAGTGGCGCCGCCGCCGGCGCCCGAACTGGTGTCCGCCCTCGCCAGTGCCACGAACCTGCCGCGACCTCTCGCGGCGCTGCTGGTGCAGCGCGGCTTCACGTCGGTCGATGCCGCGCGGGACTTCCTCCGGCCCTCCCTCGACCGGCTCACCGATCCGCTCCGGCTCAGGCACATGGATCGCGCGGTGGACGCCATCATCGCGGCGGTGCAGAGCGGCACCGTTATCGCGGTCAATGGCGACTACGACGTGGACGGCCAGTGTTCCACCGCGATCCTGGTCCGCACGCTGCGCGTTGCCGGTGCGAAGGTGGTGCCGTTCATTCCGCACCGGCTGCGCGACGGCTACGACTTCGGGCCCGCCGGCCTCGCGGCGGCGGAATCGGCGGGGGCGGGCCTGATCATCACGTGCGACAGCGGCATCAACGCGCACGAGACGGTGCGGCAGGCGGAGGCCCGCGATATCCGGGTGGTGGTGACCGACCATCATCTTCCGGGACCGGTGCTTCCCCCGGCCACTGCGGTCGTGAATCCCCAGCGTCCCGACGACGACTCGGGGCTCGGCATGCTCTGTGGCGCAGGCATCGCCTGGATGATGGTCCGGGCGCTTGTCCCGCGCCTGGGCCTGCCGGAGCACTTTCCGCTGCACCTGCTCGACCTGGTCGCGCTGGCGACGGTGGCCGACGTGGTGCCCCTCGTGGGCGAGAACCGGATCATCGTACGGCACGGGCTCCGGCTCATGAGCGACACGAAGTGGGCCGGGCTGCGCGCGCTGCTCAACACCACGAAGCTGCTGGGCAAGGAACTCCGCGCCGGGCAGATGGGCTTCATCGTCGGGCCCCGGCTCAATGCCGCCGGCCGCGTCGGCGAGCCGATGGAAGGGCTGCGGCTCCTGCTCACCGACGATCCGCAGGAAGCGGCGGCGATCGCGGCGCGCCTCGAGGTGCTCAATACCGAGCGGCAGGCGCTCGACCAGCAGATGCTCGACGAAGCCCTGACACAGGTGGACGAACAGGGTGGCGTGCTGGCGTCCGGCCTCGTGCTCGCCGGCAACGCGTGGCATCCCGGCGTCGTCGGCATCGTCGCCTCGCGCGTGGTGGAGCGTTTCGGACGGCCCACCTTTCTCGTGGCTTTCGAGGGCGAGACCGGACGCGCCAGCGGGCGCAGTATCTCCCGGTTCGACCTGCACGCCGCCCTGGTGCAGTGCGGCGACCTGCTGGAGCGGTTCGGTGGACACCAGATGGCAGCTGGCCTCACCATCCGGCGGGACCGGCTGGAGGCATTCCGTGAGCGTTTCAACGGACTTGTCGCGGGCCAGCTCTCGCCGGACGAACTCGGCCCCGAGCAGCGCGTGGACATCGAGCTTCCGCTCGCCGAGGCGACGGACGACCTCGAACGGCTCGGCCGGCATCTCGAGCCGACTGGCGCAGGAAACCCGGGTCCGGTGTTCGGGGTCCGCGGGGTGCGTTTCGCGCAGAGGCGCCGGGTGGGCAATGGCCACCTGAAGGGCGTGCTGGAGGAAGGAAGCGCCCGGCTCGCCTGCATCGGGTTCAGCTGGGCTGATCGCGTGCCGTGGCTCGGCGATTCTCCGGTGGACGTGGCGTTCCGCCTCGAGAGCGATGACTGGAACGGGGCGCCGTCGCTGCAGGCCAAGCTGGTGGCCGTGACACCGTCGGGGCCCCGCCCCTGAGGATCATCGCCGGCCGCTTCGGTGGCCGCCGGCTGAGCGCCCCGGCCGACCCGCGTGTGCGGCCCACCGCCGACCGCGTGCGCGAGGCGTGGATGAGCATCCTCTCCGACGCACTGCCGGGTGCGCGGGTGCTCGACCTCTTTGCCGGCAGCGGCGCCCTCGGGCTGGAGGCCCTCTCGCGCGGGGCCGCCTCGGTCGATTTCGTCGACATCGCGCCGCGCTCCATCGCGGCGCTCAAGAGCAACATCGACTCGCTCGGGGTCGGCGAGGTGGCCAGGGTCCACCGGGCCGACGCCCTGCGCTTCGCGGCGCGCCTGGCGCCGCTGTCGTACGATGTCGCGTTCGCCGATCCGCCGTACACGATCGGCACGGCCGCGACAGACCTGGTGCGGTCCTTCCGCGAAACCCCGTTTGCCCGCATCCTGGCGGTGGAGCATGCGTCGGACACGGATCCGGGCGGCGACCAGTCCCGGCGCTACGGCGACACGACCATTACCTTCTGCTACGCCCCATGACACGTCTCGCGATCTATCCCGGCTCATTCGACCCGCCGACGCGCGGCCACGAGGATCTCGCGCGCCGGAGCCTGGCGCTGTGTGATCGCCTCATCGTGGCCATCGCGACCAACTCCTCGAAGCAGCCGCTGTTCAGTGTCGAGGAACGCCTGGAGCTGCTCCGGGCAGCCGTGGGATCCGACCCGCGGGTCAGCTTCGAGCAGTTCGACGGCCTCCTCGCCGATTTTGCCCGGAAGATGGGTGCCCGCCTGGTGGTCCGGGGGCTGCGCGCGGTAAGCGACTTCGAGTACGAGTTCCAGATGGCGCTCATGAACCGCCAGCTCTATCCCGAGCTGGAGACGGTCTTCCTGGTGCCGTCGGTCGACATCACCTACCTGAGCTCGAGCCTGGTGCGGGAGGTGGCCCGGCACGGTGGGGACGTGAGCGGCCTGGTGCATCCCTCCGTGGCCGAGGCGCTGCGACGGCGATTTGCCCGGCCCCCTGCGCCCACCGGGGCCTGACCCTCCCGCCGTGCCGGTTCCACGTTCATATTGACCCCTCCGCCCGTTGCGTGGCGGGATTACCCCGGAGATGCCATGGGCCTGTCGGACACGAAGAGTGCAAACGGCGTGATGGTGGTGCGGGTGGAAGGCCAGCTCGTCGTGGGGAACCGCAACGAGCTGAAGGAACACCTGCACCGGCTGCTCGAAAAGGGCGAGAGGCGCTTCCTCATCGACTTCGCGCAGACCGGCTACATCGACTCGTCCGGGCTGGGCGCCCTCGTGCTGCTGGGTCGCAAGGTTCGCGAGGAGGGCGGCGACCTCCGGCTGTCGGGGCTCAACGAGGATCTGCGTTCGCTCTTCGAACTGACGAAGCTCGACACGCTGTTCGCCATCAGCGAAACGCCCGACCAGGCCCTCGCCACCTTCTGACCATGACCGCCCCTCACACGCACCCGCTCCGGCTCTGTGTCCGCCGCACGCCAGTTCCGGGCGAGATGCGCGTGGTGCAGCGGGTGGCATTGAAGGTGCCGAGCAAGGTGGACTGCATCGAGGAGGCCGTGGCGGTGCTGACGCGGCATTGCCTCTCGGGTGCGGAAGCGTCGTCCCGAGTGCAGTTCCGCCTCCAGGTTGCCCTGTCCGACGCGCTTGCGAACGCCATTGTCCGGGGCAATCGGGAGGACGCGGACAAGCAGGTGTATGTGCAGGTCGACCTGCATCCTGATGCCGTCAACATCCACGTCACCGACGAGGGCGACGGTTTCGATCACGCGAGCGCGGCCGAGACGCTCGACCCCGGATCACTCGACAGTCCGAGCGGCCGCGGCCTGTTCCTCATCCGGCACATGGTGGACGACGTCCACTTCAACACCCAAGGCAACTCCATCTGCATGACGCTGCGCCGCCGGTAAGGCGGCTCGACGAAGTCCTCGGGGGGCTTTCGCGCCTCTCCGGATTGCGGGTGCGTCTCTGGCGAAATGACGGGCAGTGCCTGCGATACCTCGCGGGTCCTGCGGCATCATGGACGCTGGAGGTACCGGTGGCCGCCGGGGCGTGCGCCACCCCGGAGGGCCCGGCATGGCTGACGCCCGTGCGCTGGGTCACGGACGACTGGATCGAGCTGGGCGGAGCCGATCCCGCCGCGCTCGAGGGTGCCGCCATGGCACTGCTGCCGGTGCTCTCTTCGCTGCTCGAGAGCGAATGGCATCGCGCGCAGGTTGGTGAGGAGCTGGCCAGCCGTTACGAAGAGATCGACCTCCTCTACACCATCACCGAGATCCTCGGCAGCACGGTACGCCTCGACGAGGCGGCGCAGGTCATCGTGCGCGAGGTGGCGGCCGTGGTCGGGGCGCGACGCGCCTCAATCATGGTGCACGATGCCTCCCGCGACTGCCTGCGCACGGTCGCCGCGCGCGGGTTCACGGCCGACGACGAGTTCTTCGTCCAGGTGGACGATCCCGATTCGGTGGCCGCGCGTGTTTTCCGGGAACGCCGCGTCGTGGTCCACGACCCGCTGGTGTCGCCC
>JAGGAG010000044.1 GCA_017889745.1 Gemmatimonadota bacterium
GCAGCTCAGCTACCTCTATGTCAGCCGTTCCGGCGAGAAGGTGCTCACGGATACCGTTCGCTTCGCGGACACTTCGTTTGCCGCGGGGCTCAGGATCAATAGCAAGTTCTCCGCGCCGAGCCTCTCCCTGGCGTACCGGTTCGCGTTTGTGGCCAAGGAAAAGGTGCAGGTGGGCGCCCAGGTCACCGTCGGGGCCCTGTTCTTCGGTATCGATATCGATGCGCTCGCCGGGGCCACGGCGAGTGGGGCAGATACTGCCATCGTCCAGTACAGCGCCTCCAGGAGCCTGACAGGTCCCACGGCGGCGCTCGGCCTGTACGGCGCCTTCAGGGCGGGTAACAATTGGTACTTCGGGGTGGAGGGTGGCGCCATTGGGGCTAAGATCAGCAACATCAGCGCGACCAGCTGGGTGTTCGGCGGCGATGCGAAGTACTTCGTGTCCAACCATTGGGCGTTCGGTGCGGGGTGGAATTACAGCGGCATCAAGGTGACGATCGACAAGTCGGGATCGGGCGGGGCGCTCAGTCCCGATTTTACGGGTACCATCAAGTACGGCTTCAATGTCTTCCGGTTCGGAGTCGTTTACGCGCTGTAATAGGCCCGGCCCGTCGTGACCTGACTCACTGGAAGCAACATCGCGGCCCGCCTCACGGCGGGCTGTCGTGTCTTCATCCGACCCGGGCATCTCAGCATGCCGCGGCCGGCCAGGAGCTACCGGGGCGTCGCGCGGATTGGGGTGGCCGCCCCCGCACCGGCCACCGTGGTCCACTCCCGCACCCGCCACTGGCTGACGAGCCCGTTACGCACGTAGGGGTCGGCCATCGCGAACGCCTCGGCGCCAGCCGGTGACTCGCCCTGGAAGAGGAGGATCGCCGCGTCCACCGGGTCGGCCAGCGCCCCGCCAAGCAGCAACTCGCCGCGGTCGTGCGCCGCCCACGCGAGGGCGAGGTGCTCGGGCCGGAACTCTGCGCGACGCGTGATGTAATCGGGGGTCACGTCGTACATCAGGAGATAATGCATTCTTCATCCTCCGATGGATCTAGTCCCTGTTGTCGCTCCATCGAGCGATTGCCGATTCAGTGCCCGGGCGCGACTCTTAGCGCAGTGCAAGTGGCACGTAACGAATAGCGAACGGTGACCTGAGTCACACAGATCATGCTCGCATGGCCTTGCGAATGCGAATTCACGGCCTAGTTTGAGCCAGGCAGGAAGACATAGGCTGCAGAGCAGCCACCTTGATGGGCAAGCGCAGCAGGCTTGTCAGTTGAAGGCGCATCGTGGATCAGTCTCAGCGATCCCGGGCGCCTTTCGTGTTTTCGTCACTGTGCCGTCATGCGGGGGGTGTATGCGTCCAATGTCGATTGCTGGAATTGCGCTGGTGTGTCTCGGGGTCTTCCTGCTCTTCCGGGGTGGAAGCTTCACCACCCGGCGCGACGTCGTGAAGGTCGGTGACGTGAAGCTCACCGCAAGTGAGCATCGATCGATTCCGCCCTGGGCCGCCGGCTTGGGGATCATCCTCGGGTCCGGATTGCTCATCGCCGGCGCCCGGCGGCGAGCCTGAGCGCCAAGCTGGCGACGGCACCGAGCTCGTTCACCTGGTTGCAAGGAGGCACGAACATGCTGGAAACGATTGCGATAGTCCTGGTGCTGCTGTGGGCCCTCGGCCTGGTCGGCGGATACGCCCTCGGCGGGTTCATCCATGTCCTGCTCGTGCTGGCGCTGGTGGTGGTCATCGTGCGGGTGATCCAGGGACGGAAGGTCGTTTGACACGCTGCGAGGAAGGGGGCATGCCATGACTGCCATTGCAGTAACGAGCGAAGCCGTGGAGACGAACGAACTGGTGGCACGTCACCTGTCGGGTGATACCCGTGCCTTCGGCCAGATCGTCGGTCGTTACCATGGCCGGCTCCTGAACTTCACCCATCGCATGATCGGCGACCGCGAACGGGCGGAGGACCTGGTGCAGGAGGCCTTCATCCGGGTGTCCCGCCACCTGCACCGGTTCGACCCGAGCAAGAAGTTCTCGACATGGGTGTACACCATCGCGTCGAACCTCGCGAAGAACGAGCTCCGGAGCCATCGCAGGAGCCCACTCGTCTTCTACCAGTCGGCCCGCGCGCCGGGCGACGAGGACCACACGCCATTGCAGTACGAAGATGCGCGCAGCCGCCCCGATGACATGTTCGCCGGCCGCTGCCTCAAGGAACTGGTCGAGTCCACGCTGGCCCGCCTCTCACCGCAGTATCGCCAGGTGCTCATCCTGCGCGAGTTCGAGGGCCGGAGCTACGAAGAGATCGCCGATATCGTCGGCTGCAACCTTGGCGCGGTGAAGAGCCGCCTGCACCGGGCACGCGCCTCCTTTGCGGCGCTGATCACGCCATACCTCGACTGACCGGCACTACCACCGTGTCGTGGAAATAGTGCTGTCTGGCGGCTGGAACGACTGCAGGTAGGTCACCAGCCGCCAGATGCTTTCGGCGGGCAGGGTGCCACCGAAGGCGGGCATGCCCTTCGGGCGCCCGAAGAAGATCGACATGAAGATGGCGCCGTCATCCCCGCCATACCGCCAGCGCCCGTCGGCCAGACTCGGCCCCACGAAGCCCGCCGCACCGCCGCCATGACAGCCGTCGCAGTTGAAGCCCGAGAACAGGCGGCCGCCCTGGGCGGCCACCCCCGAATCGCCCCGGAATGGATTGCGGGGCACCATCGCCGGCGGCGGATTGCCGCCGACCGCAACGTGCTGGTCGTAACGCACCGCCGGGGGAACCGCCTGTTGTGCTGCCGCGGACGAGGCACAGCACAGCAGCAGCATGGCGGTGGCGGCGGGACTGCCGCGGGAAACGCGCATCTTGTGCAGGCGCGTCACAGACCGAAGATCCACACGATGCCGCCCTGGCTTGTGTGCCTCGCGATATCGGGCATGAACGTCGCCGGCGCGCGTACGTCGGCCGGGTCATCGGAGCGGACGTCGCCCGAGATCAGGAACCAGTCCCCGCCGATGCCCGCGTACACCGCGACGTATTGCCTGCCGTCGGGTCCGCGAAAGCTGATCGGATTGCCCACGACGCCCGATCCCACCTTGAACTTCCAGAGCGGCGCGCCGGTCTTCGCATCGACCGCCTTGAACCAGCCGTCGAGCGTGCCGTAGAACACCACGCCGCCCCCGGTCGTCAGTGCACCGCTCCACACCGGGTACGGCTCCTTGATCTCCCATGCCCGGGCCGACGTGACCGGATCCCATGCGATGAACGCGCCGAGATGGCCGCCGGGGCCGGCGGTGTAGGGCGTGCTGGCACCGACGTATGGAGTGCCGGCGAGGTAGGTGGTGCTGACCGCCTCGAAGTCCATGCACAGGTTGCTGGTGGAGAGGTAGAACCACTGCGTGAGCGGCGAGTACGCGGCAGGCTGCTGGTTCTTGCCCCCCTCGAGTGAGGGGCAGATGTCCTTGGTCACGCCGCGTGTCGCGCCTGTGAGCTTCGTGGAATCGATCTCCGGTCGTCCCGTGGCGAGATCCACGCGCCTGGCCCAGTTGACCGGCACGTAGGGCTCCGCCGAGAGCAGCTCACCGGTGGCGCGGTCCAGGACGTAGGCAAATCCGTTCTTGTCGAAGTGCACCAGCACCTTCCGGAGGCGCCCGCCGAGCGTCAGTTCGGTCAGGATCATCTCCTGCGTCGAGTCGTAGTCCCAGTTGTCGGCCGGCGTGAACTGGTAGGCCCACCGGAGCGATCCGTCGCCCGGGTGGCGGGCCAGCACGCTGGTGGCCCAGCGGTTGTCGCCCGGGCGCCGATCGGCATTGTAGGGGGCGGGATTGCCGGTGCCGTAGTACACCAGGTCGAGCTCGGCGTCGTAGGAAAGCCATCCCCACACCGGGGCGCCGCCATGCTTCCACCCATCCCTGGGCCAGCTCTCGAGCGCGAGTCCATTGCCCGTCTGGTAGAAGGGCTTGAACGTCGCGGGCGAGGCGAGCACGTCGGTGTCGGAGCCGGTGTTGTACCCGGTCCAGAGGATGGCGCCGGTACCGAGGTCGAGGCCCTTCACCCAGCCGCGCACACCCATCTCGCCGCCGGCATTTCCCACGATCACCCGGTTCTTCACCACCAGTGGCGCCATCGGGGTCGTCTCGCCGGCGTTGAGGTCGCCGACCCGGGTCTTCCAGATCTCCCGGCCGGTGGCGGCGTCCACCGCCACCGTGTGGCCGTCGAGCAGGTTGAACACGATCTTGCCATCGGCGTAGAAGGCACCGCGGTTCACGATGTCGCAGCAGGCCATGCCGATCGCCTGCGGATCGACGAACGGGCGGTACTTCCAGCGGAGCGGGTAGCCTTCCTGCGTCAGGTCGAAGGCATAGAGCACGTTGGGCCAGGGCGTCACCACGTACATCGTGGAACCGACCACCAGCGGCTGTCCCTCGTGTCCGCCGAGCACGCCGGTGGAGAAGCTCCACGTGGGGCGGAGATCCTTCGCGTTGGCGGCGGTGATCTCGCTGAGGCCGCTGAAGCGCGTGGCCGCGTAGTCCCTGGCCGGCATGGTCCACTGGCCGTCGTCCGCGGCGGTGGTCGGGGCGCGATCGCAGCCGGTCGCGCCGGCCATCATGATGGCGAGCGTCAGGGCACGGTGCGTCCTGGGGCGTGGTAACATGGAAGCTCGCTAGAGCCAGCGCCGGACGCGCTGCCGGTAGGCGCGGTACTCGTCCCCGAACTTCCGCTCCAGATAGCGCTCCTCCTTGAGGATCACGCCGTAGAGCATGACCAGCAGCACGATCGGCAGGAACAGGAACGGCCAGAGACTGTTCTTCCAGCAGGCGGCCGCGAGGTAGAAGAAAGTGAAGCCGACGTACATCGGGTTCCGCGTAAGCCGGTAGATGCCGCTCGTCACCAGCTGGCTCGTTGCCTTGTACGGATTGGGGCTCGTGCCGGCCCGGTGGAAGGCCGCGACGGCGGCAATGCCGAGCAGCCCCACGACGAAGAACACCATCGCCAGCAGACGCGCCCACGGCAGGGGGAGTACCGGGTGGGGAAACCGGGCCTCGATGAGCAGCCCGGCGGCGAACCCCAGCGCGTAGATGATCGGCGGGGGTGCCACTACGCCCGGACGGTCGCGATCAGTCATCTCTCCTCCTCGTCAGCTCTCGCTTGCTATGGTTTCCAGCGACTCCCACCGCTCGGTGAGACTGTCGATCTGCGCGATCACCTGCGCCAGCCGGGCCTTCGCCTTGGCGACGGCGGTGCCATCCCGCAGAAAGGTGGGGTCGGCGAGCGACGCATACAACTGCTCGCGTTCCTGCTCCCGGGCGTCGATCTCGTGCGGGAGCGCCTCCAGTTCCTTCGCCTCCCTGAAGCTCAGCCGCCGCTTCCGGATGCTCGCCGCCGCGGCCGGGGCGGCGCGCTTCGGCTCGGCCGGTGCCGGGCTCGCGTCGGGTATGGGCGGGCGCTGGCGCACCCAGTCGGCGTATCCCCCGGCGTACTCTCCCACCCGCCCGCCGCCCTCGAACACCAGGGTACTGGTGACGACATTGTCGAGGAAGTCGCGGTCGTGGCTCACCACGAGCAGCGTCCCGGAGTACTCGATCAGCAGGTCCTCGAGCAGGTCGAGCGTCTCGAGGTCCAGGTCGTTGGTCGGTTCGTCGAGCACGAGCACGTTGAAGCGGCGGGTGAACAGCCGGGCCAGGAGGAGCCGGTTCCGCTCGCCGCCGGAGAGCGCGCGCACCGGTGTGCGCATGCGCTCGGGAGGGAAGAGGAAGTCGCGCAGGTAGCCCAGCACGTGCTTGCGCCCGCCGGCGGTCTCGATGAAGTCCGCACCATCCGCGATGCTGTCGAACACCGTCTGTTCGGGGTCCAGCTGGTCGCGCAGCTGGTCGAAATATGCGACCTCGAGGTTGGCGCCATGGCGGATGGTGCCGCTGTCCGGTGCGAGTTCACCCAGGAGGAGGCGGAGCAGGGTGGTCTTGCCCGAGCCGTTCGGGCCGATCAGGCCCACCCGGTCGCCCCGGGAAATGGTGGTGGTGAGGTCCCGGACAATGGGGCCCTCCCCGCGCGAGAAGCTCACGTTGCGCGCCTCCACCACCAGCCGCCCCGAGCGCTCGGCTTCCTGCGCCTGCAGGCGCACGCTGCCAACGCGCTCCCGGCGCGCCGCGCGCTCCAGGCGGAGCGCCTCGAGCGCGCGCACGCGCCCCTCGTTGCGGGTGCGGCGGGCCTTGATGCCGGTGCGGATCCAGGTCTCTTCCTTCGCGAGCTTCTTGTCGAAGAGCGCCCATTCGCGTTCCTCCACCGCCAGTGCCGCATCCTTGCGCTCGAGGTAAGTGTCGTAGTCGGCACCCCAGTCCTCCAGCCTGCCGCGGTCGAGCTCCACGATCCGGGTGGCCACGTGACGGAGAAACGCCCGGTCGTGCGTCACGAACAGGAGCGTCATGCCGCTCCCGACGAGGAAGTCCTCCATCCACTCCACGGCGGTGACGTCGAGATGGTTGGTGGGCTCGTCGAGCAGCAGGAGGTCGGGCTTGCTCACGAACGCGCGGGCCAGGAGCGCCTGACGCTTGCGCCCGCCCGAGGCGGTGGCAAACGAAGCATCGGCGTCGAGGCCGAGGTGCAGCAGCACCGACTCCACCTGGTTGTTCACGTGCCAGGCGCCCGCGGCGTCCAGCGCGCTGTGGAGCCGGTCGAGTTCGCGCAGCGCGGCGGCACTGCCATGCGCCTGCACCCGGTGGCTCGCCTCGTGATAGCGCGCGAGGAGCCGCCCGGGTTCGCCCAGGCCCGCCGCCACCACCTCGAAAACGGTGCCCTCGAGGCGGTCGGGTACCTCCTGCTCCAGTCGCGCAACGGTGATCCCCGTCTGCCGCGCGATGCTGCCGCTGTCCGGCACGAGCGTGCCGTCCAGAAGCTTCATCAATGTGCTCTTGCCGGCGCCGTTCCTGCCCAGGAGGCACACGCGTTCGCCCCGTTCGATCGCAAAGCTGGCCGCATCGAGCACCGCCGGACCGCCAAAGGCGATGGTGACATCCTGCATTCCCAGCAAGGCCATGGTGTGCTCACCGCAAGGGCTGGGGAGTGTGCATATCTGACACTGTCGAACTTCTGGGCATTGTCCCCGGAACCGCTAGACTCGATCCTGCAGTGAAGCGTAGGTGCCCGAAAAGTGTACCACGGTGGAGGCACCTAACATGGAAGCAGGCAGCTCGGATGACGGAACGGAAGTTCACCACTGAGGACGGCCGGACGTGGGTGGCTCGCGTCAGGCCCGAGGTGCGCCGCAATGAGATCGCCACCCACGTGACGCTCGAACTGATCACCCACAACGAGGCGCGGGTGGTGAGTTGCCGGAGCATCGAGTGGTTCGTGGCCGAGCCCGACTTTGCCGCCCTGCTGGCGCACTCGGTTGCGGCCGGGGCCTCGCGCAGCATGGCCGCCCGCTCGGCCGACAACGGCGGAGAATAGCTCCTACCAGTCCGTCGGCTTGTAGTCCTTCAGGAACTGCCCCCACACATGCTGCCCGGTGTTGAACCCGTCGATGATCGGGTCCACGATCCGCGCCGCGCCGTCCACGATGTCGAGCGGCGGATGGAAACGGTGTTCGGCAGTCTTCCGCGCCGCGATCTCGACGGGATCCTCGTCCGTCACCCAGCCGGTATCGACCGCGTTCATGTGGATGCCGTCGCCGTGATAGTCAGTGGCCGACGTCCGGGTCATCATGTTGAGCGCGGCCTTCGCCATGTTCGTGTGCGGATGCCGCGTCGTCTTCATCCGCCGGTAGAACTGCCCTTCCACCGCTGACACGTTGACGATGTGCTTGTCGCGCTCGGGCGTGCGCATCATCAGCGGCTTGAGCCGTGCATTGATGATGAACGGCGCGATCGCGTTCACCAGCTGCACCTCCATCAGCTCCACCGACGGCACTTCGGACATCAGCAGCCGCCAGGAGTTCCGCCCCCGCAGGTCCACCTGCTGCAGGTCCTGGTCGAGGCGTCCCTCCGGGAAGAGGTGGTTCTGCGGCTCGTGCTCCTCCGGCAGCAGCGGCACCTGTGAGAGGGCTGCGGCCTGGCTCAGGCCCAGGGCCCCCGCGATGCGGCGGTCGGGGCCGACGTTCGCGACGTCGCCTTCGGGCAGCAGGTTCACGCCGCGCCAGCCCTCGTAGGCACCGAGCAGGCGCTGGGCCGCCTCCGGCAGTTCACCGACCGAGGCGGTCTCCCGCGCCATCATGTGGCGGTAGAACTCGGGCGGACGCCGCACGGTCTGGCAGGCATTGTTGATGATGAAGTCGAGCCGGTCGCGCTCGTGCACCAGCTGGCGGCAGAACGCCTCGACGCTCGGCGTGTGGCGCAGGTCGAGCCCGAAGATCTCCAGCCGGTGCCCCCACTCGGCGAAGTCGGGCTCAGCCGCGTAGCGCATCGCCGAGTCGCGGGGAAAGCGCGTGGTCACCAGCAGCTGGGCGCCGGCGCGCAGCAGCTTGAGCCCCGCCTGGTAGCCGATCTTCACCCGGCCGCCGGTGAGCAGCGCCACCCGGCCGCGGAGGTCGGCCAGCTCCGTGCGCTTGGTGAAGTTGAAGTCGGCACAAGCCGGACAGAGCTGGTCGTAGAACGGATGGATTGCCTGGTAGTGCTGCTTGCACACGTAACAGCACTGCGGCTCGACCGCCTCCCGGAAGTCGGGATCGTCATCGACGTCCTGTTGCGTGAAGCCGGGCGGCGGGAAGACGTTCGGCGTGGTGAACACGGTCTGCTTGCGGAGCTGGCGGATGCCGGTCTCGGCGAACTCGGCTTCGTCGCGCTGTACCCGCGCGGCCTTGCGGAGCCGGACCGTTGCCTTGACCAGTTGTCGCCGGGCCTTGGCATCGGGACTGTACACCTGCCCGGCGGCGTCGAGGAAACGCCGCCGGTCGTCGGCGGGGACTTCGGCCAGCAGGCCGCGGTTGCCCGCGACCAGCTGAAGAAGATCGGTGGCGGCGCGCAGCCGCTCGACGAGCGTGGGGGCCGGGCGGCCGTCCGCGGTCGTGGTTTCTGGGGTCAGCATGGGGCAAGCCTAATTCGGTCCCGGGTGTCCGGGAAGCTGGCGGCGGGCGGCCCCGTCAATGCGCTCCGCCGGGCGCGGCCGGCTTCCGTACCTCCCACAGCACGTTCAGGATGACCCACTGCCCGTGCCATCGCACGAGGTGGAGGTAATCGATCCAGCCGCCGGCGTCGATGCGCGCGCTGGCCGCGTTCTGGAAGATGTCGAGAATGCGCACCTCCGTGCGGCGGTCGGCGGCCGGGGTTCGCGTCCCGCCGCCAGCGCGCGTGCCGCGGATCAACTCGCTCGCACCCATGTCCCGGATCCAGTAGTTGCCGAGCGTGTCGGTGAGCATGATGCGCTTGGCGAGCTCGGGATGCAGGGCCTTGGCCATGCGCTCGCCGTCACCGCTGTACCAGCCCTCGATGTAATCGAGCGCAGCGAGTCGTAGCCTCAATTTCGGTGACCCAGTCGCGCCAGGACGCCGGCGGGTCGGTGGCGCGCGCCAGCGCGAGCTGGGCGAACGCCAGTGCGCGCATCCGGGCGTGTGACGCGTCCGCATCGCCTCTGGCGTTGGCCACCGCAGCACGGGCCGCGAGCAGCTGGGCGTAGCCGAAGATCCGCTCGGGCTCGTTCAGGAGCGCGCCGGCCGATCCCACGTCGAGCTGTGGCAGGAGCGGCCCCAGGTTGCCCAGGTGCTGGACCATCGCGGCCTCGATCCGCTCGCTCGCCTGCCGCAGGTCGGGCTCGCCGGGCCCGTGGATCAACTCCTCCACGAGCCGGGCAACCTGCTCGATCCAGCCGAGCATCAAGTCACGTTGTGGCATTCGAACCGCTCCGCTTGCGCTGTACCAGCCAGTGGACCAGCCCCCCGATCGCGCCGGCGATGAGGCCAAGCGGCCCGGTTATCAGGACTCCGAGAAGCGGGCCCTGGTTGGCACCCGGCGCGAATAGCATGGGACCGAAGAACCCGCCCACGAAGCCGATCGCGCCAATCACGAGCGCCCAGTAACCCATGCTCCTCGCCAGCGAGCCTGCGACCGTTGTTGTGCGAGTCCACGCGTACCACCCGGCCGCCATGGCGCACGCATAGGAGATCACGGCAGCGATCCCCCAGTGCACGCCGGGCAAGAGGGCGAACGGTACCCAGTATACGAAGTAGAACGTGGCGACTACCACGACGGCGGATGCGATGACCCGGAAGAGGACAGTCATGCTGACGGGCGGCCTCCGTTGGGTGAACGGCATGTGGATTACAGGCAGAAAAGCGATGCCGGCGGTCGGAGGGCCGGGGCCCCAGCCACGTCGTCGCGAAATCGCCGCGTCAGGCGCGATCCAGGTGCCGCCGCAGCACCGAGCAGAGCGCGTTCACCCGCGTGTGCGCGAGCGACGTATCCGTCAGCATCTGCACCGGCGGCACCTCCCGCAGCAGCGCCTCGATGTCCTCCCACTGATGGGTCGCCGGCTGTGCGCCGGCCGCGCTCGACATGAGCCGGAGCCAGTGTTTGGCCCCGTCCCACTCCAGGCGGATGCGCCCCCCCGTGCGGCGGTACTCAGCCCATGCGCTGCTTGCGGCCTCGGGCAGCAGTGCCTCGGCGGCGAGCGTAAATCCGTACTCGCGCAGGATCGTCTCGAGTTCCTGCCGCGCCAGCACGTAGGGCACCGCCCAGGCCCGCGAGAACATGGTCATAGGTGATGTCGCTCCGCCAGCATGCAACCTCCGGCTCCCGATCGACGTCAGATCTTCACACGCAACATACCCCGGGCGGCGATACCCACGGGCCAGGGCCTTGACGAAGTACTACATGTGTAGTATTACATGTGTAGTCATCAACCGGACGATTGCATGGCCGACGCACATCAGTTGACCGATCTCCAGCTCGCCATCATGCGGGCACTGTGGCACCGAGCCGTTACCGTGGCCGACATCACGGCGGCGCTGGGGCCGGAGCGGCGCCTCGCTCCGACCACCGTTGCCACCATCCTGCGCCGGCTCGAGGCGCGTGGGCTCGTACGGCATCGCACGCGCGGCCGCCAATTCGTGTTCGAGGCGACGGTGCCGGAGCACGAAGTCCGCGACTCCATGGTCGGTGAGTTGACCGACGCCCTCTTCGGTGGCGACCCGGCCGCGCTCGTGTCCCACCTGCTCACGGAACACGACATCGCGCCGGGCGACCTGGCGCGGGTCAAGCAACTGATCGTGGCGCATGAGGCCCGTGCGCGAAAGGAGAACGACGATGCGCGCTGACCTCATCTCCGCCCTCACCGACTGGCTGCTGACCTACTGGGTTCATGCCACGGTGCTGCTGGCTGCCGCCGCCGCACTGGCCCGCCTCCGCGTCCTGTCCTTCGCGGCGCGCGACCTGCTCTGGAAGTGTGCCCTGGTGGGGCCGCTCTTCAGCGCGACCGCGCACTCGCTCGTGGTGTCCCTGCCATCGGAGCGGCTCTCGGTGGCGCCCATGGTCGCTGCGGCGGCCGATCCGGCTCCGGTAGCCGTGGAGCGGGCGGTGGTCGGTGCCGATGCGGCGCGGTCGGTGGGGGCGCCCCTGATCGGCACCCCGCGCGACTGGCGCGGCGAGTTCCTGGTTGCATGGGCCGGTATCGCGGCCGTGCTGCTGTTCGGCCTCGCGGCACGCCGTGCGCGGCTGATGCACCGCATCGGCCGTCGGCGGCAGGTTGGCGATGCACAGCTGCGCGACCTGCTCGAGACGCTCTGCCTCGCCGCCGGTTACCCGCACTATGTCCGGCTCACTGCGGCACCCGGCCTGGCCAGTCCGGTGGCACTGCCGGGGCGGGAGATCTGCCTGCCCGAGGCGGTGGTGACCGAGCTCGGCCGGGAGCAGCAGCGTGGCGTGCTGGCCCACGAGCTGGCGCACGTCGTACGCCGTGATCCACTCTGGCTCGGAGTGGCGCAGGTGATGGAGCGCCTCTTCTTCCTCCAGCCGCTCAACTGGCTCGCGCGCCGCGAACTGCAGGTGACGGCCGAGTACGTCTGTGATGACTGGGCCGCGCACCAGGTGGGTTCCGGTCTTCCGCTTGCCCGCTGCCTGCTCACCGTGGCGGAGTGGATCGCCGGCGCCACCGGACCGCTGCCGGAGCCTGCGATGGCGTCGCGCGGTTCACACCTCATGCGGCGCGTGGAGCGGTTGGTGCGCGGCGATGGTATCCGTGCCGATCATGGCCGGCGCATCGGCTTCGCCTTGGGCGCCCTCATGGTTGCGGCAACGATGGTGGCAGCCCCCGCCGTGACCGCCGGTGTGCCGGCGACGCGCCTGGCTCCCGTGAAGCACCTCTCAGCCGGCAAGCATGAACGCCAGTCCTCCGACTCGTCCAGGGCGGCGCGGGTGGCGGCACTCGTGGCCGCGCTCAAGGACAGCGATCCCGGCGTGCGCGCCGCCGCGGCGCAGGCGCTTGGTCGCCTCGACGACAAGTCGGCGGGCAATGCCCTGGCCGAGCTCCTGCGGGATCCCGATCCCGAGGTCCAGGAGCAGGCCATCATGGCGCTCGCCGAGCTGGAAGATCCGCGCGCCGTGCCGGGACTCGAAAAGCTGCTCACGAGCGGTGACGCTGAGGTCCGCCAGGAGGCGGCGAACAGGCTGGGCAACGTCGACCTCGCTACTGCGCCGGCGGCATTGATCAACGCGCTGAAGGATCCGAACAGCGAGGTGCGCCAGGCCGCGGCCAACAGCCTCGGCAACATCGATGACCAGAAGGCCGTCCCGGCACTCGTGCCGCTCCTCAACGATCCGGACAAGGACGTGCAGGAGGCGACGGTCAACGCGCTGCACAACATCGGTGGGCCCGCGGCCATGCAGGCGCTGATCGGCGCGCTCAAGTCGAAGGACCCCCAGGTGCGCCGCATGGCCGCCGAGGCCCTCGGCGACAGGGACTGAGGAAGCAACCATGTGGAGCCGACTTGCAGCAGTCGCAGCGATGGCCGCCATGGCGCTCGCCCCGGGCGCCGATGGCGGCCAGTCCATCACGCCATCGGCGCATCACGGTCCCGGCGACCGTCGCGCCGGGCCCGACGCGGCCCAGGTGAGCGCCCTCCTCCAGACGCTGGAGCGCACCGACCCGGTGGTGTGTGAAATGGCGGTGGATGCTTTCGGGCACGGATGGTATGGATGGGTTCGGTCGTCGGGTGTCGGTGTGCTTGGCGCCGTGCCCGCGTCCCAGCGCGAGGACCAGTCTCGCATGCGCCGCGCCGTCACCGACCCGAAAGCGGTGCCGGTTCTCGTTACCGGGCTTGGGAGTGGCAATGCCTGTGTGCGGCGGGCGGCGGCTTCGCTCCTGGGTGAGAGCCGGGTGTCCGGTGCGGACCAGGCGCTTCGCACGGCGCTCGCGAACAAGTCATCGCAGGTGCGTGAGGCAGCGGCCTATGGTATCGGCACCTCGGAAGATCGCGAGGCGCTGCCGGCGCTGGTGGCCGCGCTCGACGACAAGGACCCGGGCGTCGCGGCGATGAGCGCCTGGGCGCTGGGGCAGATCGAGGACCCCCGTGCCGTCGTGCCGCTCATCAAGCTCCTGCACTCGCCGGAGCCGAACGTCCGGGCGTCGGCGGCGTGGGCCCTGGGCGACATCGAGGATGTCCGTGCCACCGATCCGCTCATCCCCCTGCTCCGGGACCAGAGCCCGGAAGTCCAGCTCGCAGCCGCCAATGCCCTTGGCCAGATCGAGGACAAGCGCGCGGTTGAGCCGCTGCTGCCCCTGCTCAAGAGCAGTGATCCCGACCTGAGGCTCTCGGTGGCCGAGGCACTGGGACAGATCGAGGACGCGCGCGCCGCCGAGGCGCTCGCGGCAGTGGTGGGCGATTCCGACCCGCGCGTGCGCCGCGCGGCGATCGAGGCACTGGGCCAGCTCGATGACCTGAAGCAGGCACCCAGGCCGCTGCTCGTGGCGCTGCAGGATCCCGATCCGGAGATCCGCATGGCAGCCATCGAGAGCGTGGGAGAGATCGGGGATCCCGCGGCGATTTCCGCGCTGCAGCGGGTGTTCACCAGCGCCGATCCGGCTACGCGGCTCAAGATCGTGGAAGCGGCACAGGAGATCGACGGCGGCGCGGCCACCGGGCTGCTGATGACGGCGCTCAAGGATCCCGATCCGCGCATCAGGAAGAAGGCGGCCGAAGGGCTCGGCGACAGCGACTAGCGGAGCGCCGCCCGCGACCGGGCATTCCGGCCCGACCGCTGCTGCCTGAGGTAGGCGGCGAAGTCACCCGCGGTCAGCGGACGGCTCACCCAGTGCCCCTGGATCATGTCGCACCCGAGCGTTCGCAGCAGCTCGACCTGCGCCTCCGACTCGACGCCTTCCGCCACCACCCGCAAGTCCATCGCATGTCCCATCCCGATGATCGCCGCGGTGATCGCGGCATCGCTGGGATCGTTCGTCACGTCCCGGATGAACGACTTGTCGATCTTGAGGGTGTCGACCGGGAAGTGCTTCAGGTAGCTGAGCGACGAGTAGCCCGTGCCGAAGTCGTCGATGGCGAGGCCCACGCCGAGCGCTGACAGCGCGGGCAGGACGGTGCGGGCATCGCCGACACCCTCCATGAGGGTGCTCTCCGTGAGCTCCAGGACCAGGCGCCGCGGGTCGAGCCCCGCGTGCTCGAGCACCTGGCGGACGAGCTCGACCGTGCCGCCCCCGCGGAGCTGCTGCCCCGACAGGTTGATCGCGATCGGGATCGATGCCAGCCCCTCCAGTTCCCACGTCCGGTTCTGATCGCAGGCGGTCCTCAGGATCCACTCTCCCAGCATGTTGATCAGGCCGGTCTCTTCGCACAGCGGGATGAACTCGGCGGGCAGGATGAGTCCGTCGGTTGGATGGTGCCAGCGCACGAGTGCCTCCGCGCCGGCGATCTTGCCGCTGCGGAGGTCGATCACTGGCTGGTACCAGAGGGTGAACTCCTCCTGCTCGATCGCGCGGCGCAGCTCGCGCTCCAGGGTCAGTCGCCGGTTGGCCGAGGTCTCCATGGACGTGGCGAAGAGTTCGAAGGTGTTTCGCCCGTGACGCTTGGCCTGGTACATCGCGAGGTCCGCGTTCTTCAGCAGGCTCTCCAGGTCCACGCCGTCGGTCGGGAAGACGGCGATCCCGATGCTGGCCGATATGAACACCTCGTGGCCATCGAGTGCGAACGGCGTGTTGAACGCCCTGAGCAGGTGCCTGGCGAGCCGGCTGGTGCCGTCGGCGTCGGCCAGGTCCGGCACGATCACGGTGAATTCGTCGCCGCCCAGCCGTGCCACCTCGGCCGCGGGGGCGTGCAGCCGGCAACAGGCCCGGATCCGGTGCCCCACCTCCTGCACCAGCCGGTCGCCCAGCCGGTGGCCCAGGGTGTCGTTGATACGGCTGAAGTGATCGAGGTCGAGGAAGCAGACGGCGAGGCCGCGCTGCGTCAGGGCGCAGTGTTGCAGTTCCTCGGTGAGGCGCCGCTTGAACGAGACCCGGTTGGGCAGCCCGGTGAGGCTGTCGAAATAGGCGAGCACACGGATCTGGTCGACCATGCGTGCGTTCGCGAGCGCGAGCGCGACCTGCCCTGCCACACGCTCGGCCTGCATCAACTCGTCCTCGCCCCGGCTGGACGGACGGAAGGCGCCCAGCGCAATCGCGCCGAGCAGTTCGCCCTGGTAGATGAGCGGAAGGACGCGAAGGTCCCGGGTGCCGGTGTGGTCGAGTGGAGCGAGGTACGGCGGCAGCGGCTCGTCACCCGGGGCGAAGCCTTCCGGCTGCTGGTGCAGGCGGGCGGCATCGTCGTGCCGGAACTGCGCCACGTACGCGCGGGGCGCCGCCGGGTCGTCGGGATCCGGGAGATAGGTCGTGGCCTGCCCACCGGTCGAGGCGTCGATCAGCGTTACCCCGACCAGGTCGCACAGGGCAACTTCGCGCATGCGATCCAGGACGCTGGCCACGATGCGCGGCGTGTCCACCGACGAGAGCACCGCCCGGTCGGTCTCGGCGGCGGTCACGAGCGCCTTGAACTGCCGCGCGATCTGGGCGGCCATGGCATTGAACGAGTCGGCCAGGTCGGCGAACTCGTCGCGGCTGGCGACGATGACCGGCTCGTCGAACTGCCGGTTGGCGAGGCGCCGGGTGCCCTCCTGCAGTGCGTGCAGCGGAGCCAGGTGCCGCCGGAGCAGGCCCAGCGTGAGGAGCAGCGCGGCACCGAGTGAGGCGAGTGCCACGAAGGGGAAGGTCTGGCGGAACTTTGCCATCGGGGCGACCACCGCGGCGCGACCCTCGCTCAGCACCAGCGTCCAGCCGGCGTCGGCCATGCCGGCTGGCGCCCCCACCGGCGAATGCGCCGCCAGGTAGGGCACCCCCGCGACATCCCACTCGAAGGTCCCGGAGGTGGTGCTGCCGAGGGCGCGGACCACCGATGGCGGCAGCGTCACGTCGCCTGGGGTCGAGCGGAAGAGAACGTGCCCCGCGCGGTCGACGACGTGCAGCTGCATCGTCGGGATCAGCGGGTTCTGTTCCCGCGTGCCCCACAGGTACTCATCGTACACCGCGCCTACCAGGAGGCCGGCGGAGCCGCGCGAGGATGTCGCGCGGCGCACCAGGTATACCACTGGCGCGCTGTCGGTCACGCTCGCGACCACGGCACTCTCCCCGGCGTCGACCCGGCGCTGCTGCCGCGGGTCCAGGACCGGCGCCGTGACCTGCGTGCCGAAGAGCGCGATGGGTGAGCCCGCGTCGGGAACGAAGCTGAGCGCGAGCAGCGCATACTTGAGGGAGCCGTCGCAGGCGGGATCGTCACGCGGAGCCGGCGGTGTGGGGCAGGGTGCCACTCGGCGCACTTGCGCCAGGTCGCTGTCGAGAAAGTGCAGCCGCTGCGCGATGACCGCGGCGAGTGCGCGGCTCGAGTGCTCCAGGCGGCCCAGGCTTCCCTCGCGCAGCTGCCGGGTCACGGTGCCGAACGACAGCACGGCGAACGCCGTCATCGGCACGAGCGAGCAGACGATGAACAACAGGAGCAGCCGGCGCCCGAACCGGCTGCGAAGGAGCGACCGCGACAGCGACGGGCTGGACACCGGGTGAGTTCTCCTGTGGATCCCGAGGCCGAGGCACCACGCGTCGATGCCGGTCAGGATGGACAGGATTCAGAGAGCAAGTCACATACCGCCACCGGGCCCCGGGCAACTTCTTGCACGGAAAGCCGTTAGCCGTCGCGGACGGGACGGCTCAGCTGCCGATCGTGGCGTGGTGCACGAGCGAGGGAAGGATGGGCCCCTCCCCTCGCTCGCCGGAGGGCTGCGTTACGAACTGGCCGCCTGCTCGTGACACTTGAGCGCGGTGCCGAACCAGGTCACCTGCGCCGCGCCCCCCTTCTCCCAGAAGGCGACGTTCGCCCCCTCGTACTTCGCGCCGCTTCCCGACCGCGCACGGTACGCGACGATGCTCCGGTCGCCGCGCTCGAGCACCACCGAGGGCGGGTCAGTCTGGGCGAACATTGCCGTCACCTCGTCGTGGCTGCCGTCGGGCATGGGACAGGTGTAGGTGATCGGACCCCTGGTCTGCACCAGCAGGTTCATGGCCTGGATCTCGGCGATGCGCAGGGTGTACGCAGAGTCGACGCAGGCGCGCTGGTTGGTGCTCTTGCCGCAGTCGTCCCGCTTCGTGATCCAGCTCCACTGTCCGGCCGTGAACGATGCTGGCGCTGGTGACACCTGTCTCGCTTCGGCTTCCTTGTAGATCGCGGAGAGCTTCTGGTCGAGCGCCGTGAGCTGCGGGTCGCCGCAGACGAGCTTCTCGATGTCGCCGGATGCCGCTCCGCAGTCGATCGCCGCGCCCGGTGAGGGCATCGTGGCGACCGCTGGGCGTGCCATCGTGGTGCTGTCGCTGGGGACAGCCTTGTCGGCCTTCCGAGAACAGCCAGTGAGCGCTGCGCATGTCAGGGCGACAACCCCGAGGGCGTGCAAGGTCGAGTTCATGACGTACCTCCTCAGCTCCCGACGAGCGTGGCCTGCAGGGAAATCGGTACGGCAGCAAGTGCCTTCGACACGATGCAGTTGGCCTTGGCGTCGTTGGCCAGCGCCTGGAACTCCGCGGCCGTCAGGCCCGGCGCCTCGACCCGGGTGGAGAGCTCGATCTTCGTGATGTCCAGCCCTTCGAGGTGAACGACCGCCTTCGTATCGATGCTCTTCGGCGGCTTGCCCGCCTTGGTGAGCCCGCCTGAGAGCGCCATGGAGAAGCACCCGGCATGCGCGGCGCCAAGAAGCTCCTCCGGGTTGGTGCCGGGGGCACTCTCGAAGCGGGTCTTGAACGAGTACGGTCCTTCGAAGGCGCCGCTGCCGAGGCGCATCGTGCCGTTCCCGGAGCGGAGGTCGCCTTCCCAGCGTGCGGTTGCCGTGCGGTCCATGGTTCGGTCCTCCTGAAGCCAACATTGGCGTTGCGTCTGCCGTACACGTTCGTGCCTGGACGCCCGTGAGTCCAGATCTTGAGTGAATACCCCCTTGTCGCTCTTCCGGGCCCGGCGTATTATGTAACCATATGGTTACAGGACCACCAGTCTTCGCCGCCATCGCCGATCCAACCCGGCGCGCCATCCTCGACGCTATCCGGGGCCGGGAGCGCTCTGCCGGCGAGATCGCGTCGCTGTTCCCGGTGAGTCGTCCCGCCATCTCGAAGCACCTTCGGGTGCTCCGCGGCGCCGGTCTCGTCCGCGAACGGCGCGTCGCCCGGTCCCGGCTTTACTCGCTCGACCCGGCGCCACTTCGCGAGGTGGAGCGCTGGCTCGATCATTACAGGGTATTCTGGGCCGCGCGGCTCCACGACCTGAAGCGCGTCGTGGAGCGTCAGGAGCGTCGCCCGCAACCGGGGAGGAATCCATGACCTGGCTGGCAGAGACCCTTCGCAAGCATCCCGAGCTTGCCGTCTTCCTCACGCTGGCGCTCGGGCAAGCGCTGACCCGGTTGCGCCTGGGCCCGGTGAGGTTGAACGGGGTCGTCGCCGTGCTGATCGCCGGCGTCGCCATCGGGCAGTTGCGGATCGAAGTGCCCGCCTCGCTTCAATGGGCATTCTTCGTGCTCTTCCTCTTCTCGATCGGATACCAGACCGGGCCACAGTTCTTCCGCGGGCTCGGACGGAGCGCCCTGCCTCAGGTGGGGCTCTCCCTCCTGCTGTGTGGGACGGTGCTCGCCAGCGCCCTGGCGCTGGCACGGATCTTCGGCTTCGACGCCGGCGCTGGCGCGGGCCTGCTCGCCGGCGGGATGAACGCCTCGGCGGCGATCGGCACGGCCGGCGATGCGATTGCCCGCTTGCCGGTGGATCCCGCGACGACCCAGGCCCTCACGACCAGTCTCACGGTGGCCTTCGCGGTGACCTACCTGGTCGGCCTGCTCACGGAGATCGTCACCCTCACCACCGTGGGCCCCTGGCTGATGCGCGCGGACCTGGCCGCCGAGTGCCGGAAGCTCGAGGCGGAACTGGGCGTCGAGGGTGGGGACGTCGGCGCCTCCTCCGGATATCAGGATATTGTCGTGCGTGCCTATGCCGTTCCTGCCCGCCTGGACGGCCGGACGGTGGCCGAGGTCGAACACTCGTTCTCGCCGGCCCGCGTCTACGCTGAACGTCTCAGGACCCGGGAAGGCATCGTGGATCCCACCCCCTCGACGATACTTCGCGCGGCCCACATCATCGCGGTGTCTGGGCGCCAGGCCGCCCATGTTGACCCCGCCAATCCGCTGGCTGGCACTGAGGTCGATGATCCCGAGCTGCTGAAGATCCCGATTGCCAATGTCGAGGTAGTGGTTGCGGCGAAGGAAGTGGTGGGGCGGACGCTCGCGCATCTCGCGGAAGCCGTCGGCCGCGAGGAGGTCACGCGGAGCGTATTCATTCGCCAGATCCTCCGTGGAGGCGGGCAGATTCCCGTCGGGCCCCGCACCATAGTGGAGCGTGGCGACGTCGTCACGCTGGTTGGTCCAGCAGCTCAGGTCGCACGGGTCGCTGCACTGGTCGGCCCCGCGTTGCCGCCAGCGACCAGCACCAATGTCCTGGCCATGACCATCGCGATCGCCATTGGCGGGCTGGTGGGGCTCGTGACGTTCCGTCTGGCGGGGCTCGATGTGGGCCTCAGCATGCCCGTCGGGGTGCTCCTCGGCGGACTGCTCGCGGGCTGGCTCCACTCCGCCCGCCCCACGCTGGCCCGGATCCCCGAGCCCGTCCTCCGGGTGTTCGAGTCGATCGGGCTGAGCGGCTTTCTGGCGGTCGTCGGCATCAACGCCGGTCCCGGATTCATCGCGGGCTTGCTAACCTCCGGCCTCTCGCTGGTCATCGCCGGCGTCCTCGTATGCCTGATCCCGAACGTGCTGACCATCCTTGCCGGGCGATACCTGCTTCGCCTCCACCCCGGCATCCTCCTCGGTATTTGCGCGGGTGCCGGCACGTCGCCGGCAGGATTGGCCGCTGTCCAGGACAAGGCGGGGAGCAAGGTCCCGACCCTCGGATACGGGGTCAGCTACGCGGTGGGGAATCTCCTGCTGGCGCTGTGGGGGACCGTGCTGGTCACCGCGCTCAGCCGCTGATGCGTGGCGGGGCTAGCGACTGCGTGAGCAGTAGTGCGGTGGTGAGCACCAGCACCGCGCCTCCCTGGTGCACCACTGCCACCGCGACCGGCACTCCGAGCAGCAGCGTGGTGATGCCCAGGCCGGCCTGCGCCAGCACCACGAGCGGCAACGCGCCGGCCAGCCGGCGTGCGCAGGGCGGTAGCGCGACGCGGCGCGCGTAGCCCCACAGGAAGACCGCTGCCAGCACCAGCACCGCGCCGAGCAGGCGATGGTTGAACTGCACGGCCGGCACGTGCTCGAAGAGATTGCGGTACCACGGGTCGAGCTGCGCATAGCCGGCCGGCACAAGGCGCCCGCCCATGAGCGGGAAGGTGTTATAGGCCTTCCCCGCGTCGAGCCCCGCCACGAAGGCGCCGGAGATGGCCGTGACGAACGCCAGCGCCGTCAGTGCCGCGGCGCCCGATCGAACACGTGAGCCTCCGGGTCCCCGCTCGGGTGCGCCCGCCAGCAGTTCGCTTGCCGTCCACACGGTGATGGCGTAGATGACGAGCGCCAGCGCGAGGTGTGCTGCCAGCCGGTACTGGCTGACGTCGGTGCGCACCGCGAGGCCGCTCTTCACCATGTACCACCCCATGGCACCCTGGGCGCCGGTCAGCGCCAGGAGGAGCAACAGCCGCGAGCGGTACGGCGGCTGGAGCCACCCGCGGGCGAGAAACACCAGCAGGGGCACGGCGAACGCCAGCCCCACCAGGCGGGCCCAGAGCCGGTGCCCATACTCCCACAGGTAGATCCGCTTGAACCCATCCAGGGTCATGTCGGGATACACCTGCCGGTACTCGGGGATCGCCTGGTACCTGGCGAACTCCGCGTCCCACGCGTCCTGCGAGAACGGGGGAATGACGCCGGCCACTGGCCGCCACTCGGTGATGGAGAGACCGGCGTCGGTGAGACGCGTGAGACCGCCGATCAGCACGGTGAGCAGGAGCATCACCGACCAGGCCGCGAGCCACACGCCGATGCGGCGCCGGATGCGCGGTGCGTCTGCACTACTTGCCATGGCACCCGCTGATGCAGAAGAACGGGGGAGTAAACAACATCATCCCGATCTGCAATCCCGCACCCGCGGTGCCATTGAATTCGTGTCCATAGGTCAGTGCGAATGTGGCGTACTGATCCGGCTCATACCGCAGACCGGCCTTGTATTCTGGAATGGTCTCCACCTCACCGACTCCGCCGAAGACCTCTCCCACGATCGCGAGCTTGGGGCTGAAAGGATACCATGCCACTCGCGTGGAGTAGGTGAATGCCCAGCCGAATTCGGCGACGCCTCCTTTGTCAAGCGTATAGCTCGCTCCCGGCATCAGATCCCAGGAAAGCCTGTTCTGAAGGAAGGGCAGTGTCACCGGCGCATTCACCCAGTATGTCTGAAACGCATCCTCCAGCCCCACACTGCTGAGGTATCCCGGCTCGAGGCCGGTACCGCCCTTGAACGCGATGCCACCGGTCTTGGCTGCGTTTTCGAACAGCATGTACTTGAAATACAGGCTGGTCGAGTACCCGTCATCCGTAGATCTATCCTTGTCCGCATTGTAGATGTAGGCAGCGAACGTGAACTCCCAGCGAGGGAGCAGTGAAAATGTCGTCATCGCCATGGTGCTTTGTTGACCCGCCGTCAGGATGACGGTCGCCACGCCGGCGGGTTTGGACAGGTAGTTGTCGGAATTGAACTGCTGAGCCGTGGCTGGTGTCACGGCCAGGACGGCCAGCCAGGACATGAGCAGGCCTGTGCCGGTGAGGGGACGGCGGTATGCCGTCGTGTGTGATCGCGCGCTTTCCTTCATGGTCGATGCGCCTCACTTCCCGAAACAATCAGAGGTGGTTCCCCGATGCTTACGGCGCCACGCCGGCGCCCGATGACGGGGTCGGCTGTGGCGCGGGCCTGGCCTTCCCGACATTCGCCTTCTCCCACGCGCGCACCTTCACCCGGGCCGCGTCGAACAGCCGCTGGTAGTTGCCCAGGCGCACCTTCTGGCTCGCCTCCGGTGTGAGCGCGTTCCAGAGCGGCTGGTAGTCGTTGTAGACCGCCATCGGCGCGTCGAGGCTGGTCGGCGCCACGACGTCCGAGCCGAACAGGAACCGGTCCGGATACTTGTTGATGAGGGCTGCTGTGGCCGCGACCGCCTCGGGGCTCGCGGTGATGTACTTGGCCGTTTCATCCCACGAGATGTCGATGTACACATGCGAGAGCGCCGGATTGCTCAAGGCCCTGTCGAGAAGGACGAGCTGCTCGGTCACCGGCCGCACGATCCGGCCCAGCCCGACGTGGGCCCAGATCACGGTCGTGTTCGGATGCCGCTCGAGCACCGCCTTGAGCTGGGCGAGGATGTAGGGATCCTGGCCGGGCTTCGGGAACGGCATGTTGATGTCGTTATGCAGGATCACCACCATGCCGGCTTCGCCCGCGAAGTCGAGGATCCGGTCCAGGGCCGGGTCGGTGAGGCTCGCCGCTCCGCCCGCCACCTTGGACGAGACGAACTCCTTGTGGATCGAGAACTCGCCTATGCCCGAGAAGACGCCGGGAAAGGTGGTCAGCACCCGCCGGATATGGTCGGCGGCATACATGTCCGTCGGGTTGAAGCCCGTGATCATGGGGTCGAGCCGCGCCTGCTGCTCGGCTGGCAGCGACTTGTACGCCATCGCGATGAATGCGTCGGTGAACGAGTAGTAGTAGAGGGGTGCGTCCGACTGCAGGTAGTACCATGGCGCGAAATCACCGGTGTTTCTGTAGTCCCACGCCTGCTGCAGCGGGATGCCGAACAGCGTCGAGCGGCATACCGTGCTGCCCATCATCCGGACATAATCTTTGACGTCCGTGCCTTCCTGGATGTAGTTGGTGAGGTGAAAGTGCGAGTCGCTGTACTTGGCGCCAGCACATGGCCTGCCCTGCGCGGACGCCGTGCCGGGCGACAGGAACGTGAGGGTCAGCGCCGCAGTGATCGCGGCCTGATACCATCGCATGTGACCTCCTGGTTGAAAGACCACACAATGGTCTCGTGACGCGCGCATGAGGACCCCGGGCATGAGAATAGGATGTCCGTGCCGAGCGAAACCGTCCACCCTTTCTGGCCCGGGGCATAGTACCCGAAGGTGGATCCCGTCGGGCTCTTGTAGACGCGGATCGTGTGCAGGTTGATCCGCCAGTCTCCGTGGCATCACCACGACGGACCGAAGCAAGAGGTCAGACCGAACGAGGATTTTGACATGTCGGGATGTCCTTCAGGTAATCAGAAATTGAGTTGCAGACTCGTATAGACCACGGTGCCATTGCCGCCGACTGGATAGGGCAGCGACAGACCACCAACGGGTGAATGATTCAAATGGAGGAACTCGGCGTTCCACCGCAGCACCTGGTTCTTGAAGGGGTACCAGTTCGCCCCGATCCTGAAGTCAGATGGATCCCCGTACTCGCCGAAGACGAGGGACCCGGAGACATAGGCCTGGAGCGTCCTGGGGAGCACCATCGCCGAGGCCTGCACCTGGAACCCGTGGTCGAAGAGGTTCGGGAGTCCGGCCGTGTTGGGCCCGCCCAACTGGCTTATCCAGCGCCAGTAGTACTCGGCTGCCAGGGAGAAGCCGCGATACTTGAGTCCAACATCCACGTCGCTCATCTGGTAGAGCGCGTCCTGCACCCAGATGCCCGGACCGAAGAGGTCCGGCGTGAAGATGATGCCGCCGTTGGAGAGCCGGATCTGGACGTTCTCGAAATTGTCGTTGTCCGGCTGGCCCTGATAGTTCTCTTTGCTGGTGGTGAAGTGGGCTGCAAGACGCGTGGCCAGCTTCTCGTGATGATCGAAGTCGCCGAATGCGCCCGCGAACCCGAACTCGCCGGTGGTCGGCAGCCAGACGACCGCGGTCGCCAGGGTGTTGAGCCCGTTGTCGAGCTGGCCGGCATCCACGCCGAGCTGGCTCAAGTTGTTGCCGAGCATGACGCTGTAGCTGAGTCGGTCGACGATGTCTCCCTGTGTCCAGATGCCGGTCGTGTAGGACGGTCGGAAGAACTCGTCCGCCAACAGGCGGTTATCGACCGTGAGCCAGTTCGGGAAGTTGCCCTCGGTGCTCCGCACGCCAGGCAGGCCCTTGATTCCCCCTCCGACGGTGAGATGCCTGTCGATGGTGTAGTTCAGGGTGCCGCCGAGCACGACCTGGGCACCCAGGCCCATGCTCGTGTTGTTGGTCCATACCCAGAGGTAGTAGTTGAACTTCCTGCTGAGGAGCCAGCCGAGGAACTGGATCTGCATCTTCTGGAGCTGGATGTCCTGTCGCCGGTCCACCGGCACAGTGGTACCGAAAGCATCCACGTATGTCGGGTCGAGCCCCATCTCATTCAGGTAGCGCAGGTAGGTGAGGATCTTGATGCTGAGGGTCCCGTGGTCGGTGTCGGCCACCTTGAACCCTCTCATGGGTGTGTAGGTGCCGAAGGTCTTCTTCTTCTTCTTCTTCTTCTGGCCAAGGGAGAACTCGCCACTGCATCCGTCCGACACCCAGATACTCCGCTCGTCGTAGCCCCAGGTCGTGCCCAGCTCGCACGCCACGGTGCCCGTGGACTTGAGGAGGGTCACGCCCGCTTGCGTGTCGGCGGCGCAGGTCT
>JAGGAG010000146.1 GCA_017889745.1 Gemmatimonadota bacterium
TTCTGCCAGTTGGTGAACGAGAACGCGCCGATGATCGCCGCCGCCGCCGCACCGGGCAGTCGCACCCGGTCCCCGCCGCCTTCTGCGCCCTGCGCGCCCTTCAACGACTCGTGCACCACGAGAAACCACATCCCCGCCGCCGTCGCGCTGAACGACGCACTCAGCAGGTTTGTCCGGTACGCCCAGGCGCCGATCGGCAGCAGTGTGGCCCAGACGTGACCCATCAGCACGAAGAGCGGGGTGCCCGGCGGATGCGGAATGCCCAGGATCTTCGTGGCCGCGATGAATTCCCCGGCGTCCCAGAAGGTCACCGTCGGCGCCAGGCTCACGAGGTAACCGGTCAGCACGATGAGGAAGACGATCAGCGCCGCGCGGTAGGGCGGCCGTTCCCGCGGTCCGGTCGCGTTCATTCGCTCAGTCGGGTATCGAGGGCGTGCGCCACGGCGAGGGCCTCGCGCGCGCGGCGGACGTTGTGCACCCGGAAGACGCGGGCCCCGCGTTCCCACGCGAGCGCGCAGGCCGCCGCGCTGGCGGTGTCGCGCGCCTCCGCGGGCAGGCCGGTGGCGTCTCCCAGGAATCGCTTGCGCGACGGGCCCACGTACAAGGGACGATCGAGGCACTGAAAGGCATCGAGCGCGTCGAGCAGCGCCAGGCTCTGCCCCGGTGTCTTGCCGAAGCCAAGGCCCGGGTCCACCGCCACGGCAGCGGGCGCGATGCCGGCCTCCGTCGCCCGTCGCATGCCGGCCCGCAGCTCCGCGATGACCGTCCCCACGAGGTCGTCCCCGTACTCGACATGGGCATAGCTCGCGAGTTCGAGGTTGGTACCGCGCGAGTGCATCAGCACGAGCCCGGCACCCGCCCGGGCCACCACGTCACCCATCGCCCCGTCGAGGCGCAGGCCGGCAACGTCGTTCACTACGGCGGCGCCGGCAGCGAGCGCGGCCCGCGCCACGCCGGCCTTGACGGTGTCGATCGAAAGGGGCGTATCCTCGAGCTCGCGCGCGAGGAGTTCCACGACCGGGATCGTCCGCCGCAGTTCTTCCTCGAGCGGCACCTCCGCCGTGCGCCCGGGCCTCGTCGACTCCCCGCCGACATCGAGCATCCCCGCCCCGTCGCGAACCAGTTCCGCCGCGCGGGCCAGGACCGCCGCTGCATCACGCAGCTGGCCCCCGTCGCTGAAGCTGTCGGGCGTCACGTTGAGGATGCCGACGATGAGCGGCCGGTCGAGCGCGACCGGTCCGCGTGCCGTCTGCCACCGTACCGGGATGTCCGCCGGCAGCGCCAGGCCGATGCGGGTCGCGAGTTCCTGCAGGGGCTCCGGCACGAACCACGGCCGCGCCAGCGCGCCCAGGCGCGCGCGCGACCCGGAGATCACCGCCCACCCCGGGCCGGTGATGACATCGAGCCCATGGCTGCCGCCGAACACGACGAGGGCCTGGAGGGTGTCATCCCCCAGGCCCGTACAGCGAACGGCGAGCGGCGTGACGCCGCCCGCCGTCGTGGTTGCCGTGCCGGCATCCCAGCCCCGCGCGCGCAGCTCGTCGAGCAGCGCGGCCGGACTTCGGAGTGTCAGCGGTGTGACATTCACGCGCCCGCTGGCTCGGCCGGTGGCGCGCCAAGCACGGGGGTGGCCCGGACGGATGGCGCCGAGGCCCTCGCGGGTGCCACCGGCGCGGGCGCCAGCGGCGGTACCACCGGCGGACGCGGCGGCAGCGGCTCGCCCCGCAGCAGCAGGTCCAGGTCCTCGCGGTCGACCGTCTCGCGATCGAGCAGCGTCAGGGCGATGCGGTCGAGCAGCTCGCGATTGTCGTTGAGGATCTTTCGCGCCTTGTCGAACGCCTCGTCCAGGAACCGCTTGACCTCGTCGTCCACGATCTCGGCGGTGCGCTCGGAAACGGCGCGGCGCTGCGACATCTCGCGGCCGAGGAAGATCTCGTGCTCCTGGTCGCCCACCGCCATCATGCCAACCCGCTCGCTCATGCCGAACATCGTCACCATGCGCCGTGCGGTGTCGGTGGCCTGCTGGATGTCGCTGCCCGCGCCGGTGGTGATCTTGTCCGGGCCAAACACCAGTTCCTCGGCCACGCGGCCGCCGAAGCTGATCGCCAGGCGCCCGATGAGCCACTCCTTCGTCTGGCCGTAGCGGTCCTTGTCGGGCAGCGACATCATGAGCCCGAGCGCGCGGCCGCGCGGCACGATGGTGACCTTGTGGATCGGGTCGGACCCCGGCGTCATCAGCGACACCACCGAGTGACCGGCCTCGTGGTACGCGGTGAGCTTGCGCTCGTCCTCGCTCAACACGAGGCTCTTCCGCTCGACGCCCAGCATCACCTTGTCCTTCGCTTCCTCGAAGTCGCTCATGTCCACGAGCGTCTTGTTGTTGCGCGCCGCCAGCAGCGCGGCCTCGTTGACCAGGTTGGCGAGATCGGCGCCCGCCATGCCCGGCGTGCCCTTCGCGATCGTGGCGAGGTCCACACCGGCGCCCAGCGGGATCTTGCGCGTGTGCACCCGGAGGATGCCCTCGCGTCCGCGCACGTCGGGCGAGTCGACCACGATCTGGCGGTCGAACCGTCCCGGGCGCAGCAGCGCCGGGTCGAGGACGTCGGGACGGTTGGTCGCGGCGATCAGGATGACGCCGTCGTTCGACTCGAAGCCGTCCATTTCCACCAGCAGCTGGTTGAGCGTCTGCTCCCGCTCGTCGTGCCCGCCGCCCAGGCCGGCGCCGCGGTGACGGCCGACCGCGTCGATTTCATCGATGAAGATGATGCACGGCGCGTGCGCCTTGCCCTGCTCGAAGAGGTCGCGAACGCGGCTCGCGCCGACGCCCACGAACATCTCGACGAAGTCGGAACCCGACATCGAGAAGAACGGACGTCCCGCCTCGCCGGCCACCGCCTTCGCCAGCAACGTCTTGCCCGTACCCGGGGGGCCCACCAGCAGCGCGCCCTTGGGCAGGCGCCCGCCCAGCCGCGTGAACTTCTGCGGATCCTTGAGGAACTCGATGATCTCCTGCAGTTCGGTCTTGGCCTCGTCGCAGCCCGCCACGTCGGCGAACGTCAGCTTCGGCGTGTCCCCGGTGAGCAGCTTCGCCTTCGACTTCCCGAACGCGAACGCGCGGCTGCCGCCGGCCTGCAGCTGGCGCAGGAGGAAGAACCAGAGCCCGAACATCACGATCCATGGCAGCAGGTTGATCAGCACGGCGCTGAAGCCGGCCTTGGGCTCGCGCGCGGTGATCGGCACGCCGGCATCCTCGACCCGCTTCATGAACTGCTCGCTGTTCGCGATCGGCAGCAGCACCGTGAAGCTCTTGGCGCTCCGGCCATCCTGCGTCACCGCGCTCTTGAAGTCGCCCTCGACGCGCTTGCCATCGAACACCTCGACGCGCGCGATGTTGCCGCGCTCGAGCTCGTGGCTGAATTCACTGTAGGAAAATTCCGCCGTGGGACTGCGCTGGCGGCTCATCATCTGGAACAGCGCAAGCGCCAGCAGGCCCACGAGGAGCCACAGCGCCAGGTTCTTGCCCATGTTCCCCCAACTCGGCCGGGGGGGACGCGGCATGCGTTCAGCCATCTATTGCTTTCAGGTCCACCAAGAACGGGTGACGAAAACCGGCAGACCGCCAGGAAGACGCGATCGCCCGATATCTACATCCTACCCGCCGATGCCTCACCCGGCTCCGCAACCCCGAATCGCTGCCCGGCTGACATGCTGCGGAGCCCGCGCCCTGTCCGGCGCCTGCCATATCGACGGTACTCACGTGCATCAGGTACTGCAGTGCATGACCGGTGCCGAACTGCCAACTCAATGCAGTCGGCCGACATGCCCGTCGCAAGGCCCAACCTGAAGCGCCTAGCGAACTTGGAATCATAGATCGATCCGGTGGAGTGGGCAACCGAGCCACTGCGGGCGACCGAAGCCCGCCAGCTGTCATCCCAGATCAGCGATGAACGGCAGGTGGCGATAGTTCTCCGCGTGGTCCAGCCCGTACCCGACGATGAAGGCCGGCGGACATTCGAACCCGACGAACCGGACCTCCGGAAGGGGTGGCGCGAGCTTCTTGTGGAGCAGTGCGCAGACCGCCAGGCTGGCCGGCTGGCGGGCGCTGAGCAGCGACAGGAGGCGCTGCAGCGTCCTTCCCGTGTCGATGATGTCCTCCACCACAATCACGTGCTTTCCCGCCAGGTCGGTGGCCGGGTCGTAGAGCAGCCGCACGTTGCCGCTGGACGTCGTGTCCTTGCCGTACGAGCTGACCACGATGAAATCCACCTGCAGCGGCCGCTCGATGGCCCGGGCCAGGTCGCCCATGAAGACGAAGCTCCCCTTGAGGAGGCCGAGCAGGAGGAGGTCGCCGTCCGGATAGGCCGCGGTGATCTCCCGTCCCATCTCCCGCACGCGATGGGCAATCGTCCCCTCATCGAAGACGATCCGCTTGATGGCAACGCCCCCGGTGCGCCGCAGCGCGTCAGGCGGAATGGACATGGATCGTCGGCTCCTGGGGTGAGCGCCGGCCCGGTTCAGGACGGCTCGAAGATCAACTGAACGGCCTCGCGGTCCATCGCCGGTACCGCCGCCGCCGAGCGGCACACACCCGGCAGCCAGATGACCTCGGTGCCGCGCCGCACCACCGGCCAGCCGCGGCGCCGGCTCACCGGCACGTGCGCCTCCTGCAGCAGGCGCACCAGCGGGCGGCGCCCCGAGAATCCGAGTGGCTGCAGCCGCTCGCCCGATACCGGCGCGCCCACTGAGAGGGCACCGGGCGTGACCCAGGTAACGAGCCCGCCCCGCACCACCTCGCCCGCGGTCGCCCGGCGCCAGCGGATCTGCCAGCCCTGCCACACCAGCCGCCCCAGGTCGCCATCGAGCTGCACCGGCGCCTGGGTCACGCCGAGCGGGCGCTCCAGCACCAGCCGCCCGAACGAGAACTCCGCCTCCCAGCCGTGCCCCATCTCGGCCCGCCGTCCGCTCGCACCCGCCCGCACCAGTGCCAGGGCCCGGCGCACGGCGTGCTGCGAGAGGCGCGCGCCAACCCGGCGTCCGAACGTCGCCAGCAGCTGGCGGGCGAGGGGGGTGTCATTCGAGAACCAGGGAAAGGCCGCGACCGAGGCGGGATCACCTTCCATCAGGTCGAGCCCCGGCAGCTGGTTGAGCAGCTGCTCCCACGCGGTGCGGTGATCACGCGCCTGCTCTGCCACGTCGAGCAACCGTTCGTCCACGTCGGGCAGGCGGGTGCGCAAGCGGGGAATCAGGTCGCGCCGGATCCAGCTGCGCAGGTGCGCCGGGTTCTCATTGGCGGGGTCGTCCCAGTACTCCAGGCCGAGTTCGTCCACCACGCTCGCGAGGCTGCTCCCGGAGAACTGCAGCACCGGCCGCACCACGTCGACCCGCCGCGCCGGCTCCATGCCTGCGAGCCCCGCCGGTCCTGATCCCCGCAGCGCCCGCATCAGCACCGTCTCCACCTGGTCGTCGGCATGATGTGCCGTGAGAATGCCGCGCGCCGCCACGCTCCGCGCCATGCTGCGCAGCGCCTGGTAGCGCCCGCGCCGCGCCGCCGTCTCCGTGCTGTCGGCATCGAGCCGCAGCGACTCCGAGCGGAACTCGAGGCCCAGGCGCTCGGCGTGCCGGCGCACGAGCGCCGCGACCGAGGCACTGTCCGGGTGAATGCCGTGGTCCACGTGACCGACGATGGGGATGATACCGTGCGCCGGGCCGATCTCCGCCGCGAGCTGCAGCAGGGCCACGGAATCGAGGCCGCCCGACACCGCCACGAGCCAGTGGCCCGGCTCGAGTCGCAACGCCGTCACCGCGGTGGCGAACTGCTCCCGTGTTTCGGCCGCGGTGAGGCGCGGCTCGGGCTGGACCAGGGGCCTAGTGGGCAGGTCCGGGTGCCTGCTCGGCATCGAGGATGAATCGGGGGATGAGTGCGTCGAACGACGTGCCGTCGGCGCGCACGAAACGATACGACCCTTCCATGTGGCCGCTGCCCGACTGCAGCACGCAGAAACTCTGGTACTCGTGCACCTTGCCGGGGGAGATCACCGGCTGTTCCCCCACCACCCCCTCGCCCTCGACCTCCGTGTCGCGCCCGACCGAGTCGTGGATGTGCCAGTGGCGGCTCACCAGTTGCGAGGCCTGCTGGCCCACGTTCTCGATGCGCACCCGGTAAGCGAACACGAAGTGCCGCTGGGACGGCCGCGACTGTTCGGCCAGGTACTCCGGCCGAACCGTGATCCGGATCCCCTCGGTCTGGCGGTAGAAGAACGACGGCGGCATGGGGGAAAAGTAAT
>JAGGAG010000147.1 GCA_017889745.1 Gemmatimonadota bacterium
CCGCCGAACCCCGGATTGACGCTCATCACGAGCACCAGGTCCACGTCGTCCACCACTTCCTCGAGGAACGACAGCGGCGTGCCCGGGTTGAGCGCGAGACCCGCCCGCATCCCGCGCTCGCGGATCGACGCGAGATGCCGCTGCACATGGTGCGTCGCCTCGGGATGCAGCGTGAACACCGACACGCCCAGGTCGGCATACTGCGCGATGTACCGCTCCGGCCGCTCCACCATGAGGTGCACGTCGAGGGGCCGCTCGCTGAGGCGCCGCAAGGCGCTGATGAGCGGCGCGCCGAACGTGAGGTTGGGCACGAACTGCCCGTCCATCACGTCCACGTGCAGCCACTCCGCGCCTCCTTCCTCCGCCTGCTGCACCTGGTCGGCGAGGCGTCCGAGGTCGGTCGAGAGGATGCTCGGGGCAATGCGCACGCTCATCGGTGTGTCTCCTCGCTGGCGGCGGGCAGGGCGGGCTTGCTGGCGCTGACCACGAGCTGGATGCTGGTGCCCGCCGGCTGCACCGAACCGATCGCCGGCCGGACCTCGACCACGATCCCCGCCGGACCCGCCGAGCGCGCGGTGTCCGGCCGGCTCATGCGGAACCCGCTCGCCTCGATGACCTTGGCCGCGAGGTCCAGCGGCAGCCGCGACACGTCGGGCACCGCATATGGCGCGATCCCGTCACTCACCGTGAGCGTCACCGGCGTGCCCTCCGGCAGGACCGTCCCCGCCGCAGGGTCCTGCCAGATGACCGTTCCCTCCTCGTATGTCGGGTGCTGCCGCGACTCCGCGCGCTTCGTCTTGAAGCCCGCCTGCCCGAGCAGCACCTCCGCCCGGTCGCCCGCCATCCCCACCACATCGGGTGTCGCGTGGTCGGTGGCCAGGAGCGGCCCCGGCGTGAGCCAGATGAAGGCAATGGCAAACCCGACCACGAAGATGAGCAGCAGCAAGCTGACATCGCGCGCGATCCGCCGGCCGGTGCCCGGCGATGACGCCGAGTTGGTCGGCCCGGATGCTGGCGCCGGCGCACGCTCCGGGGCTGGCGCCGGCTCGGACTCGGGTGGCGAGATCGACAGCTCGCGGTTGCGACGGCCGAACTTCACGCGCGCCGCCTGAGCCGCGCCGCGTAGGCGCCGTCGGTGCCGTGACGGAACGGCAGCAGGTGCAGGTCCCCGCGCGAGGTGCGCAGTTCAGCGGACACGGTGTCTCCGGGATCGCGTTCGAAACGGCCGTCGCGCGCCAGCAGTGCGTCGACCTGGTGCTCGTTCTCTTCCGGTTCCAGCGAACACGTCGCATAAACTAACCAGCCGCCCGGCCGCACGACGTCGGCGCAGGCGCGGAGCAGTTCCCCCTGCCGCTGGGCCAGCCGGGCGAGGGCGTCCGCGCTCACTTTCCAGCGCGCATCGGGATGCCGGGCGAAGGTGCCGGTGCCGAGGCATGGGGCGTCGAGCAGCACGACATCGGCCGGTACCACGGGCGGATGCAGCGCGTCGGCGACCACCGCGTGCTCCCGTCCGCTGCCTGCCCGGGCCAGGTTCTGCGCCAGGCGGCGCACCCGGTCGAGCGTCCGGTCGGCGCTCACGACGAGTGCCGCCTGGCGGCCGAGCGCGATCGACTTTCCCCCCGGGGCGGCGCACGCGTCGTACACCCGCATCGCGGGCTCCACGCCCGCGAACGCCGCGACCAGCGCGTGGGCCGGATCCTGCACGATGAATGCTCCCTCCGCGAATCCGGGCACGTCGGCCGGCCGGCGCGCCGGACTGAGCCAGCCGCGGAGCGTGGCACGCGCCGGCTCCAGGCCCGCCGCGCGCCAGCGCGCTTCCAGGGCCACGTCGTCCTCGCGCGCCGGCTGCAGCACCAGCGCGGGCGGCGCGTTGTTCCATTCCATCAGGGAGACAGTGTCCTCCTGGCCGTAGCGCTCGAGCCAGCGCGCCACCAGCCAGTCGGGATGGGAGTAGAGCGCGGCGAAGTGGGCGGCCGGGTCCATGGCCAGCGATGGCGCGGCGGCGCGTCCCCCGAGATTGCGCAGCAGCGCGTTCACGAAGCCCGCCGCCTTGCTGCCGCCGAGCGAGCGCGCGAGGTCGACGGCCGTGGAGACGGCCGCATGCGTGGGGACGCGGTCGAGTGCCACCAGCTGGTACGCCCCGAGCCGGAGCACCTCACGGAGGGATGGCTCGACGTTTCCCCAGCCATGCCGCACGAGGGGGATGAGCCGGGCATCGAGGTCGCTCTGCCGGCGCAGTACGCCGGCGGCGAGTTCGTGCGCGAGACGCCGGTCGACGTCGGGCAGGGAACCGAGCGCGCGGGCCAGCGCATGGTCGAACGGTTCGCCCCGCCGCACCGCGAGCAGCACCTCCAACGCCGCGCGGCGCGCGGGGAGCCCGGCCGGCGTCGGTGCAGGCCGCCTGCCCGCCGCGCCGCCGGTCCGCTTCATCTATTCAGCATCCCGTGCTCGGGAGACGAGGGAATCGCCACCTCCCGCCGTGGCATCCGCCCCGCGAGATACGCCGCCCGGCCCGCCTCCACCGCACCGCGCATCGCATGCGCCATGAGCACGGCATCACGCGCCTCGGCGAGTGCCGTGTTCATCAGGATGCCGTCCACTCCCTGCTCCATCGTGAGGCACGCGTCGGACGCGGTACCCACGCCGGCGTCCACGATCACCGGCACCGAGAGCCGGCGCTTGATCGTGCGGATGCTGTAGGGATTGAGCAGGCCGAGCCCGCTCCCGATGGGAGAGGCGAGCGGCATCACCGCCGCGCATCCGGAGTCCTCCAGCCGCAGCGCCGTGATCAGGTCGTCGTTGGTGTAGGCGAGCACCTGGAACCCTTCCTTCACCAGCACGCGCGCTGCTTCCAGCAGCCCCTCGGCGTCGGGCAGCAGCGTCTCCTTGTCCCCGATCACTTCCAGCTTCACGAAGTCGTTGAAGCCCGCTTCGCGTCCAAGCCGCGCGTAGCGGATCGCCTCGTCGGCGCTGTAGCACCCCGCCGTGTTGGCCAGCAGGAAGTAGCGCCTGGGAGACAGGTGATAGAGCACGCCTGCTTCCTTCGTCCGGTCGAGATCGACCCGGCGCACGGCGACGGTGACGATGTCGGCGCCCGATGCGTCGATGGCCGCCACCATTTCGGCGTTCGAGCGGTACTTGCCCGTGCCCACCATGAGGCGGGAGCGAAACGTCTGCCCGCCGATGGTCAGCGGGGTGTCGAACTGCAGTGCGGTCTCCGCCGCGGCATCCGTGGTCGTCATGTCTGTTCCTTCGTGCTCACCGTGCCCGGCAGGGCGCCGAGCCTGCCGGTGTAGCGCATTTCGTTGGTCGCCTTGAAGCCCAGCTTCTCGTACAGCGGGCGCCCGGCATCGGAGGCATGCAGCACCAGCGCATGCAGGCCCGTGTCGCCGGCCCACTGGAGCACGGCCTGCATCAGCAGCTCCGCGACGCCGCGGCCGCGCCAGGCGGGCTCGGTGTACACGTTGAGCACGATCGCCTGCCTGCCATGCGGCGCGTCCGCCGGTTCCCGCGGGTGGGGCAGGGTATTCCGGAGCTGGGCGCCCGCGCCGGCGATGATCGAGCCCGGCGCGTCGGCCGGCGACGCCAGCCATCCGACATATTCGCCCCTCGGCATCACCTCTCGAAGGTAGCGGCTCGTCTTCTCCCTCAGGTCCGCCGCCCGGTCTGCCGCCAGCAGGTGCATGTCCGTGAACATTGCCGCGCGATGCCGCGCGATCAGGTCCGCGTCATCCAGGGTGGCCCGCCGCACCAGGAAGCCGCCTGCCGCGCTCACCCGCCGCCCACGAAGTGCACGATCTCGACGTTGTCGCCGCTGGCGACGGGGACACCGGCGAGTTGCGCGCGGCGCACGATCTTCCGGTTGTGCTCCACCACCACCGTTTCGGGCGCGAGGCCGAGATGCGCCAGCAGTCCCGGAAGGTCCAGGCCGGACGGAACCATGCGACGGTCTCCGTTGACGGTGATCTCGATCTCGCTCACCGGGCCTCCCATGGCTCGAGCATCCGCGCCACGGCCTGCGCCGGGTCGCTCGCACCCCAGATCCCGCGAATGGCCGCGACCCCGTGCGCGCCGGTGGCATGCACCTCGTCCGCCCGTTCCGGGGTCACGCCACCGATCGCGAGCACCGGTGGCCCCACGGCCACGATCTCGCTGATGAACCCGGTGCCCCGCGGCGCCTGCCCGGCGTGCGAGGCGCTTGGGTAGGTGGTTCCTGCAATCAGGTAGTCGGCGCCCTCGCGTGCCGCGGCCCGCGCCTCGTCGACGCCGTGCACCGATCGCCCGACCCAGGTTCGGGGGAACACCCGCCGCGCATCGGCCACCGAGAGGTCGCCCTCACCGAGCTGGACGCCCTGCGCCGCCACCGCGGCGGCGATATCGGGCCGCGCGTTGAGGATGAGTGCCGTGCCCGTTCCCGCGAGCGTGTCGCGCAGCGCAACGGCCTGGTCGGCCAGCGCCCGGCCGCTCGCCGTCCGGTCGCGCAGGTGAATGGCGACGCGGGCGCCCAGGGTCGCGAGCCGCCGCGCGGCCTCGAGGAAGCCGGGGAATGCCAGCACCCGCGCATCGGTGATCGCGTGCACCCGTGGCAGGTTCATGCGAACCGCGCTCCCGCCGCGACCCCGCGCCCGCGCACCCACTCTGCGACCGGTTGCCGCTTCTTTCCCGCGGGCTGCACTTCGCGCACGCGGAGGATCCCATCGCCGGTGGCGATCTCGAGCACATCGTCGGCGCGCAGCACCGTTCCCGGCGCGATGGGCGTCCCGAGATTCGCTGCGCCCGTCGCGCCCGTCGCGCTCCCTGCGGCCGCTGCGCCAAGAACCTTCACGTCCACGCCGGCCAGCGTCGTCCACGCTCCCGGCACCGGGTCGAACGCCGCCACATGGCGCGCCAGCTGCTCGGCGCCGTGCTTCCAGTCGATGTGTGCGGCGGCGCGGTCGATCTTGGGCGCGAGGGTGACCGCGCTCTCGTCCTGGGCCACCGGCCTGGCGCCGCCGGTGAGCCGGGGCAGGGCCTCCAGCAAGGCCTCCGCGCCCAGGAGGCTCAACCGCTCGGTCAGGGCGCCACCGGTTTCGCCGGGTCCGATGGGGGTGGCGCGCACGTGCCAGGCGGGCCCGCTGTCGAGCCCCGCTTCCATCTGCATGATGGTGACGCCGGTGGTGCGGTCGCCGCTCCGGATGGCCCACTGGACGGGTGCCGCTCCGCGCCAGCGGGGCAGGAGGGAGGCGTGGACGTTGATCATGCCGAGGCGGGGAATGGCGAGGACTTGGGGGCGAAGGATGTGGCCATAGGCCACCACGACACCCAGATCCGCCCGAAGCGCACTTAATTGATCGATTAATTGAATGCCCACCGGCTTGTCCGGTTGCAGCACCAGCAGACCCGCATCCACCGCGGCCACCTTCACCGGCGGGGCCACCACCACGCTCCGCGATCGCCCATGTGGCCGGTCCGGCTGGGTCACCACCGCCACCACCTCGTGACCCGCCCCCAGCAGCGCCCGCAGCGACGGCACCGCGAACGCCGGCGTCCCGAAGAAGAGGATCCGCATCGCGGCTAGCCCTGCCGCGCTTCCTCCGGCTCCGCGTCGCGCACTTCCTTCAGGTACCCCTTGCCCGCGTTCTCCTTCCGGAAACGCTTCAGCAGCATCGCGCGCCGCAGCGCGCCGAGGTGGTCCAGGAAGAGGATCCCGTCGAGGTGGTCGATCTCGTGCTGGATCGCGCGGGCCACCAGCCCGCTCGCGTCCAGCCGGAACGGCTGGCCCTCGCGGTCCAGCGCCTCCAGCGTCACCTCCGCCGGCCGCGTCACGTCACCGAAGACATCCGGAATGGAAAGGCACCCCTCCTCCGCCGTGTGCCGGCCCTGGCTCCACACGATCTGCGGGTTCACCATGGCGAAGCGCTGCCCCTCCGCATCGATCACCGCCACCCGCGTCGCCACCCCCACCTGGTTCGCCGCCAGGCCCACGCCCTTCGCCACCGCCATCGTCTCGAACATGTCGTCGATGAGGCGCCGCACGTCGTCGTCCACGACGGCCACGTCGGCGCTCCGCTGGCGAAGGACCGGCGAGCCGAGCAGGTGCAGCGTCAGCCGGCTCATACCGGCGCGGAGGTTCCCGGCGCGGAATCGTTGCCCACCCGGATGATGCGCGAACGCTCCACCACCACCTGCGCCGTGCCGGTCTCGATCGTCACCCGCACCTCGCCCCGCTCCTTGGTTTCCTTGATGTCCTTCACGGTGCCGACGATCCCGCCCACCGTCATCACGTCGTCGCCCTT
>JAGGAG010000243.1 GCA_017889745.1 Gemmatimonadota bacterium
AGTTTGGCCTCGAGCTCCTCGATGGCACGGAGCGAGCGCCGAAGCAGGACGGGATAATCGGGAGAGTGCTGGTCGGTCACGGAACCTCCGGTGTTCCAATGCTATCGAGATGGCGTGACAGTCGCTGCGCGATCTCGCTGTCCGTCAAGGTGTCGAACTCATCAGTGGCGGCGGCCGGCGACCCGGGCGGGGGAAGGGAGTCAGCGGACGCACCGATTTCCGCAGCCAGTATCTCCTGCGCCAGGAACTCCACGAGCGCGGCCACCGACGGGTGGTCGAAGGTCACGGTGGCCGGCAGCTTCCGGCCCACCGCGCGGCTCAACAGGTTGCGAAGCTCGACGGCCATCAGGGAATCGAGCCCCTGCTGCCGCAGCGGCTCGTTCACGTCGAGGTCCCTCGCCTGCCGCATCCCGAGCACCTGCACGGTCAACTGGCGCACGTGGTCCCGGAGCAGCGCGCGCCGGCGATTGGGCGTGGTGGCGCCCAATTGCTCGCGCAACGTCTGCCCGGCGGCGGCGCCGTCGTGCCGCCGCGCCGTCGGCAGGGCCTCAGAGCGCAGCTCGCTGAACAACCGGCTTGAGCCGCGTCCGCCAGCCTCTCCCTCGAGCTGCGACCAGTCGGCGGCGAGCACGGCCAGCTGCGGCGGGCGGAACAGGCCACCGGTCGCCGGCCGCCGCAGCACGTGCTCGAGGGCGGCGAGCCCGTCGCTGATGGCGATCGACCGGAGCAGGCCCCTGGTGTCGACTCCGCGCTCCGCGGCTGCGCCGATCTGGGCCCACGCCCCCCAGTTGATGCTGAGGGTCGGCAGCCCCCTCGCCTGCCGGTACCACGCCATCGCGTCCTCGAAGGCATTGGCCGCGGCGTGATTCGCGAGTCCGGCGCCGCCCGCCACCGACGCGCCGGACGAGAAGAGCAGCAGGAAATCCAGATCCCTGGTCAGCGCATGCAGGTGCCAGGTGCCCAGCACCTTGGGACCCATGACGGTCTCGAAGCGCGGCCAGGAGAGCGTTGTGAGCATGCCATCATCGAGCACTCCCGCGGAGTGCACCACCCCGGCCAGCGGCGGAAGCGTGTCCCGGACGAGATCCAGGACACGCTGCACATCGACGCGCACGGACACGTCACCCTGCACCGCGACGACGCGCGCCCCGGCAGCTTCCATCCGGGACATCGCCACCAAAGCGGTAGCGTCGGGTGCGCGGCGGCCCATGAGCACCACGTGACGCGCGCCCTGCTCGACGAGCCACTCCGCGACCCGCAGGCCGAGTCCGCGCAGCCCTCCCGTGACGAGATACGACCGCTGGGGGTCGATCATCGTGGACACGAGATCGCCCGGCTCCGCCTCCGCCGTGCGCGGGACGAGGCGCCGCACCATCCGGCGCTCTGCCCGCAGGGCCAGCTGGTCCTCCGGCGAGGGCGACAGCAACTCCGAGACGAGCTGTCCGGCGGCCGCGGTCGCATCAACCACCGGGTCCAGATCCACGCGCCGGCACCGGAGATCCGGATGCTCGATGGCAAGTGAGTGACTCATGCCCCACAGCACCGCCTGCCCGGGATCCGCCCCTTCAGCACCACCTGTCGCCTGCGCCCCGCGCGTCACGAGCCAGAGCGGCGGCACGACATCGCCCGATTGCGCCGCCATCGCCCGGACCATGCCCAGCATGCCGCGCACGAGCCGCTCCTGACCCAGCATCAGGGACTCGGCGGTCGTGGAGGGCTGCAGCGCCGCGTCGAGTGCCGCCAGGTGCAGGACGCCACGGCATGCGCGACCCGACCCCAGGGCGGAAGCGAGCGCCGTGCCGCGCTCGGCCGCGTCGGCATGCGGGAGCACCTCGACGACTTCGCCGGCGCTGCGCAGGGCCTGCACCACCTCGTGGGCGAAGTCCCCGGCATCCGGCACGACCAGCCACCGCGCAGGCCGGTCCGGGGTGACCGACCGCGCCTGCGATACCAGCACGGCTTGTTGCGAGAGCACCGCGTCGGTCGTCTCGCCGGGAATGGCGACTGTGTCCTCGAAGCCACTATCGGCCAGCAGTCCGGTCCACGCTCGGCGCGGCATGAGCGCGTAGTCCCGGCGCTGCACATCCGAGTAGGCCCACCATCCCGGCAGCAGTCCGACGGTGAGATCGGCGAAGCGCTGCGGCGCGGTCGCCTCCAGCATCACCAGCAGGCCGCCTGGCGCGAGGAGCTTGTGCACGTGCGCCAGTGTGACTGCGAGATCCGTCGGTGAAGGTGTATTCGATCGCGATGCCTTCGAGTGCTGGCAAGACGTGAGCCGTGGTGCCGCCGGTCCCTGCCCCGATCTCGAGGATGCGCAGGGGCCGGCCCGAAGGGGCCGTCGCGCCCACCGTCCGCAGGACCTCGGCAACGAGACCGTTGTATGCCCGTGCCGGCGGCGACTCCTGGTACAGGCGCTCCATCATCGACAGCGATCCGTTCGGGAAGAGGATCGTGAGCGGATCGCACTCGCCGCGCAGCACCTGTGAGAGCACGCGACCGCCGGCGCGAGTGACCTCCAGTTCCGCCTCGCACTCGGGGAAACGTGCGCGCAATGCCTCGCAAGCCGAATCCGCGTCCACGACTTGAGGTGCTGCGGCCACGCGCAGTCCTTCACCCTCGGCGATCAGGAGGCCGTCCTCGACCAGCATCGCCAGCATGCGCGCGAACAACCGGCTGTGCGAAGGCAGCACGCCCAGGCGAGCGCGGAGCGATGCAGCCGTGACCCGAGTGCCGGGCAGGAAGTCGAAGCCAAGCTCCCGCAGCGCCCGCACGACGAAGTTCGCAGCCAGCGCGTCGAGGCGAGGCAGAAATTCGGCGTAGGCCCCGAGGCCGTGTCGCGCCGCCAGCGCATCGACGAGCGGGCCGACCCGCCCGCCCAGCTCGGGAGGCGACGGCAGCCGGCCGGTGGACCGGGGTACCTCCCGCCACACCACTTCGTGAAGCAGGCGCCTTACCTGTGCCGGCAGCGGGTCGCGCGACACGGACTCCGGGCGGGCCCGCTTCAGCTGGACGCCCTCGAACTCCGCCTGGAGGGTGCCATCGTCATCGAGAAGCCGGACATCCACGCGGAACGCCTCGAGCGCGCCTCCGCCATGCCGGTGAGCCTGCACGTTCGTCACGTGCGCGTAGAAGCGTTCGCCCGGCCGGCCGTGCATCCGCATCCGGTCGGCTCCAAGCAGGAGAAACGCGCCCGCTGACGCCCGCTCGCTCTCGGGAAGCGCCGCACCAATCACGTGGAAGCAGGCATCGAAGAGCGCTGGATGCAGCCAATGCGCACCCGCCTCGCCCGCAAGGGCCCCGGGCAGGCGCATTGTGGCGAGCACCTCGCCATCGCGGCGAACGATGCGTTCCACGCCGCGGAACCGGGGGCCAAGCTCGAGTCCGAGCGAGCCGAGCCATCCGTAGTATCGCTCCGTGTCGACCGGCTCCTGCACCCGCCGCACGATGTCGGCGATCGGTTCCGGCACGCCGGACGTCACCTCACCGCGTGCCACCGTGCCCGTGGCGTGCAGGTGCCAGCTACCCGTGGACGCGTCGAGGCTCGAGACGCGGAACCCGGCGACGCCATCCTGAGGCGGCTGGAGCACCAGCTGGAGCGTGGTCGGCTTTCCCGGTTCCAGCACCAGGCCCTCACGGACCAGCAGATCCCCGAGCTGCAGCGGCCCGGCTCCGAACAGCCGGGCGCCGGCCTCGAGCGCCATTCCCATGTGGATGGGTGACGGCAGG
>JAGGAG010000045.1 GCA_017889745.1 Gemmatimonadota bacterium
CGGCACCGCCGGCGTCTATGGCGCGGCGCGCGCGTTCCTGGTGGAGGAGGCGAAGTGACGAAGAAGCTCGGCGTCGTCGGATCGCTGGTATGGGACGTGATCCACGGCCGCGACCCCGCGTCGCCGCCGGTGGAGGAGTGGGGCGGGATCGCGTATGCGCTCTCGAGCCTCGACGCGCACCTGCCGCCCGACTGGCAGATCGTGCCGCTCATCAAGGTGGGCCGCGACCTGAGCGCCGAGGCGGCGCGGTTCATGAACACGCTCACCCACCTGGTGCCGGGCGGGCGCTGCATCGAGGTGCCCGTGCCCAACAACCGGGTCGTGCTGCGCTACCAGTCCGCCGAGCGGCGCTGCGAGCGCATGAGCGGGGGCGTGCCCTCCTGGAACTGGGGCGAGCTGGGCCCCATGGTGAGCGACCTCGATGCGCTCTACGTCAACTTCATCTCCGGCTTCGAGATGTGCATGGGCACGGCCCAGGCCCTGCGACAGGGATTCAGGAAGCCGATCTACGCCGACCTGCACAGCCTCTTCCTCGGCATGCAGCACGACGGCATCCGGACGCTGCAGCCGCTGCGCGACCCCGAGGCATGGTTCGGCTGCTTCGACGTGGTGCAGATGAACGAGGAGGAGATGCAGCAGATCTCGCGCGACCCACTCACGGTGGCCGCGCAGGCGATGGCGCAGGGCGTGAAGCTGATGGCGGTGACGCTCGGGCCGCGGGGCGTGGTGTACGTGGCGGCACCGGGGGCGGACGAGTCGGCGGCCATCCGCACGGCGCTCATCCCCGCCCCGTACGTAGCCGATCCCGACCCCACCGGTTGCGGCGACGTGTTCGGCGCCGCGCTCTGCGCCCACCTTCTGGCCGGCGAGCCGACCGAGGCGGCGCTGCGGAGTGCGGTGGATGCCGCCTCAAGAAACGCGTCGTTCCGCGGAGCCCGCGGACTGGCGCAGCACCTCCGCGGCGAGCTGGTGACGCCGTGAGCCGGATCGTCGACGTCCCGGCGCAGTTCGACGAGCAGGGCCTCGACCAGCTCGCCACGGCGATCGGTGCGTGGCCGCCGAGCGACCGGCTCTTCTTCGACGCCCGGGGTGTGCAATGGGCCGCGCCGTACGCGCTGATCGGGCTCCTCACCGCCGCGCAGGCGATCACGGAAGCGGGCGGCGAGAAGCCGCTGCTCGCAGTGCCGGCCGCCGACGAGGTGCGCAGCTACTGGGGGCGCATCGCCTTCTTCCAGCATGCGGGCGGGCTGTTCGAGTTCCACGGGAAGCTGCCGAAGGCGCGGGGCACGCAGCCGGCCGACTCGCTGCTCGAGATCACGCCGGTGCGCGCCACGGAGGACGTGCACCAGGTCGTGGGCCGCATCCAGGAGGGCGCCTCGCGCATCCTGGCCGGCGAGCTCGGGCTCGAAGCGAAGGCGACAATGGGCTTCGCCATGGCGCTTTCGGAGGCATGTCAGAATATTGTGGAGCACGCGGGCACGGGTGGCTGGGTCGCGGTGCAGGCGTACAACTACCGAAGGCGTCTCGGGCGCCGCGTGGCGGTGATCGCGGTGAGCGATTCGGGCATCGGCTTTCGCCGCTCGCTCGAGCCCACCCAGGCCAAGCGCTACGGCGATCGCTGGCGCGACGGCACGGCCCTCGAGGCGGCCCTGATCCAGGGCGTGAGCCGGTTCCGCGACCCGGGCCGCGGGCAGGGACTGGCCGGCATCAAGCGCTACCTGCAGCGGTGGCAGGGCAAGATCAGCGTCCGCAGCGGCACGGCGCGGATCGCCATCGTCCCCGCGTGGGACGACGACGTCCCGCTCGTCGAAGAGCTTTCCTTTTTTCCCGGAGCCCAGTTGCAGGTGACCATTCCCGCCCAGGAAGCCGGCACCACGTGATCGAGACGATCGCGGTGGCGCGTGTGCTGCGCGAGGCTGTCACCACACCCTACCTCAACCTCGTCACCCGCCCGACCGGCGTCGCGGTGCGCGGGCGGATCGAGTCGGTGCTCGCCACCTCCGAATGGGAAACGGCGATGCTCGACTTTTCCGACGTGGTGCTGCTCGACCTGAGCTGCGCCGACGAGGTGGTGGCCAAGCTGGTCCGGATGGCGCAGGAGCGGCTGGGGCGAGTGGTGGCCATCCGCGGCCTCGACGAGCACCTGTGGGAATCCATCCACGCGGTGCTGGAGCACCAGCAGCTCGCGGTCGCGGTGCTGGCCGACGGGTCGATCACGCTGCTGGGCTCGGTGCCCTGCGACGTACAGCACCTGTTCAACACCCTCGAGCCGGCCACGCCGCTGGCAGCGGCCGCGCTGTCGCAGCGACTCGGGTGGAGCGACGGCCGCACCGCCGCTGCGCTCGACGCCGCCCTGGGTCTCGGCGTCTGCCGCCGCGCCACCGGCGGGTTCGTGAGGCTCCCGCTCGCATGACCCGGCGCCAGGGTCCCTCCACCACCGCGATTCACGGCCTTCCGCACCGCCGGCCCGACTGGAGCCCGGTGGCGCCACCGCTCGTGCAGTCGAGCACCTTCACCAACCCGATCGGCTCGCACGACGAGGTGCTCTACACCCGTTACGGCAACAACCCGAACCAGGTGGACATCGCGCGCAAGTACGCCATGCTCGAGGGCGCGGAGACGGCGCTGTTCCTGTCGAGCGGCATGGCGGCGACGGCCCTGGCGCACCTGGCCATGCTGCGCCCCGGCGATCATCTCGTGTCCAGCTCGTGGATCTACGGCGGCACGAAGACGCTCTTCGACGAGGAGTTCGGGCGCTTCGGCATCACGGTGACCTACGTGGCGCCCGACGAGCCGCGCTCCTGGCGCCAGGCCCTGCGCCCGAACACCCGGGCCATCTTCGTGGAGACACCCACCAACCCGCTGATGCGGGTGCTCGACCTCGTGCCGATCGCGAAGATCGCGCGGCAGGCGGGCGTCGGGCTGCTGGTGGATGCCACGTTCGCGAGCCCGATCAACTTCCGGCCGCTGGAGCACGGCGCCGACGTGGTCATCTCGAGCGCCACCAAGTACCTCAACGGGCACAGCGACGTGATCGCGGGCGCGGTGGCGGGCAGCAACTCGTTCATCGAGGAAGTGACGCGCCTCATGAAGCTCTGGGGCCCGTCGCTCGACCCCCACTCGGCGTGGCTTATCGATCGCGGCATGCGCACCCTCGCGGTGCGCATGGAACGGCACAACAGCAACGGCCTGGCGGTAGCGACCTGGGCCAGCGTGCACCCGGCCGTGGCGCGGGTGCACTATCCCGGCCTCGCCTCGCACCCGGATCATGCGCTGGCGACCCGGCTGCTCGGCGGGTACGGCGGCATGCTGGGCCTCGAGCTGGCCGGTGGTGGCCCCGCCGCCGAACGCATGCTGGGGCGGCTGCAAGTCATCACCCACGCACCGAGCCTCGCGGGCGTGGAGAGCCTCATTTCCGAACCCCGACTCACGTCGCACCGGGCGCTCGGCCCCGAGGGCCGCTCGGCGATGGGCATCCCCGATGGATTCCTCCGCCTCAGCTGCGGGATCGAGGATGCCGATGACCTCATCGCCGACCTGGAGCAGGCGCTGGATGGCTGAGTGATCCGCTTCGCACACGTCTTCAAGTCCTACCCGAATGGCGCGCTGGCCCTCAAGGACGTCTCCTTCGCCATCAACAAGGGTGAGTTCGTCTTCCTGACCGGTCACTCGGGCGCGGGAAAGTCGACCATCCTCAAGATGCTCTTCGCCGAACAGCGGCCGTCGAGCGGCGACGTGCGCGTGGCCAGCTACGCCGTGCAGACCATGCGCGGCGAGGACGTGCCCAAGCTGCGGCGGAAGCTCGGCATCGTCTTCCAGGACTTCCGCCTGCTCGAGGACCGCACCGCCTCGGAGAACGTGGCCTTCGCGCTCGAGGTGACGGGGGCGCGGCGCGACACCATTCCGGCGCGGGTGATGCGGGTCCTCACGCAGGTCGGGCTCGCGGCCAAGGCGCGGGCGTACCCGCGCGAGTTGTCGGGGGGCGAGCAGCAGCGGGTGGCGATCGCTCGCGCGCTGGTGAACGACCCGTCGATCCTCGTGGCCGACGAGCCCACCGGCAACCTCGACGAGCGAGCGACCCGCGGCGTCTTCCAGCTGCTCCGCGAGATCAACACCTCGGGGACGATCGTGGTGATGGCCACGCACGACCTCGACCTGGTGCGGCAGACCACCTACCGCACCATCGAGATGCGCGAGGGGGCCGTGGTCTACGACAGCGCGGCCGACGAGAAGGCGGACGAACTCACATGAACCTGCTCTTCCGGGAGGCGCTGCTCTCGTTCCGGCGCGCGCCGCTGCTGTCGCTCCTGTCCATCACGGCGATCGCCTTCTCGCTCTTCACCGTCGGGCTCTTCGGCCTCGTGGCCCTCAACCTCCGCCAGGCACTGCGCGGCGTGGAGGAACGGGTGGAGGTCGTGGCTTTCCTCCTCCGCGGCACTGCCCCCGAGACGATCACGCTCGCCTCGCAGGACATCGCCAGCTTCCCCGAGGTGGCCGACGTGAAGTTCGTGTCCGAGGACCAGGCGCTGGTGCAGGCACGCCGGGAGCTGGTGGAGTTCAAGGATGCCTACCGGGACCTGCAGGTGAATCCGCTGCCCGCCTCGCTGGAGATCCGCCTGAAGGATGGCTTCCGCGACGCGGCGCACGTGGCCGGCGTGGCCGACCGGGTGCGCGGGTTCCCCTTCGTGGAGGACGTGCGCTACGGGCGCGACTGGATCGCGCGACTGGACCAGCTGCGCAACATGGCGGGCGTCGTGGGGCTCATCATCGGGGCCGCGTTCGGGCTGATCGCCGTGGTGATCATCGGCGTCACCATCCGCCTCACGATCATGCAGCGCGCGCGCGAGATCGCGATCATGCGCGTGGTCGGCGCCACCAACTGGTTCATCCGGGGGCCGTTCCTGCTGGAAGGGGCGCTCAAGGGAATCCTGGGCGGGCTGATGGCCCTGGCCCTCGCCTTCGCGGCATATACCCTGTTCCGCGGCGCCGGACCGCTCGGCCTGTCCTCCCAGCTCGACCGGAACACCGCGGAACTCATCCTCGCCACCGACAACCTCGCCGAGCGGAATGCGGTGCTCGAGCGGCGGCTCATCGACATCTACAAGCGCGGACAGCTGTACGTGTACCAGGTGCTCCTCACCGTCGAGTCGTTCGGCGAACTGGTGAGCCGCTACAAGTACCTCTACCTCACGAGCCAGCAGGACCGGCAGCTCGTGGGCGAGGTGGAGTCCCTCCGCAACCGGATTGCGGCGCAGCGGAACAACGTGCTCGAGGTGCGGACCCAACTCGACCGCACCAAGGAAGAGCGCGAGGCCGAGCTCAAGCGGTACGGCACGCTGGTCGACGAGCGCGCGCAGCGCATGCAGGCACTCAAGCGGAGCGCCAGGAACACCGAGCAGCAGCTTTCCACGCTGGAGAAGGACGCGGCGCGGCTCACCTCATTGCTGGCCACGGCCGACAAGCGCCGCAGCGACGAGACGGCGCGCGCCGCGGCCCGGGGCGTGGCGCCGGCGGCGGGGTCGCTCACCACCGCCGACCTCGGCAAGCTCGACTGGCCGGTGCAGGGCACGATCGTCTACAAGTTCGGCCGGGACACGCTGGCGAGCGGCGGAGTGATCCGCTGGAACGGCATCGGCATCGGCGCGCCGGCCGGCACGCTGGTCAAGGCGGTGGAGGGCGGCAACGTGGGACTGGTCGGCAACGTGGGCACGTACGGGCTCACCGTCGCCGTCGAACATGGCAACGGCTACTGGTCGCTGTACATGCAGTTGCAGAGTGCCGCGGTGAAGCAGGGCGAAAAGGTGGTGCGGGGCCAGACGGTGGGCACGGTCGGCGGCGCGAATTCCGATTATGGGCCGCACCTGCACTTCGAGATCCGGGGCGAGAACCAGATCGCGCTGGATCCGACGGCGTGGCTGCGGAGGCGGTGAGCGGTGAGCGGTGAGCGGTGAGCGGTGAGCGGTGAGCGGTGAGCGGTGAGCGGTGAGCGGGACGATGCTACAACGTTCCGATGCGTTCGCCGCCCTGTGCCTTGGCACGCAGTAGCGCCGCCTCGGCGAGGGCCAGCACATCGTCGGGGCGGTCGCTGTCGGGCCAGGGCAGCGTGAGCACGCCTGCCGTGACGGTCGGGCGCACGTCCAGCCCACGGGCAAAGCCGGGATCAGTCATCCGGTAGCGCAGCCGGCGGATGGCGGTGCGCGCGCCCTCGAGGCCGGTCTCGGGCAGCAGCAGGGCGAACTCGTCACCGCCCACGCGCGCCACGAAGTCGGGCACCCGCACGTCGCGCACGAGGAGCGCGCCGAACTCCTTGAGCAGCCGGTCTCCCGCGTCACTTCCGTGGACGGCGTTCACCGCCGAGAACTTGTCGAGGTCCAGCAGCACCAGCGCCACACCCAGCGCATAGCGCCGGGCCCGTTCCATCTCCACGCGAATGCGATGCTCCAGGGCCCGGCCGCGCTCGAGCCCGGTGAGCGGGTCGCGATGGCCGTCGGGCGCCAGCGCGCCCGGCTCCTCGTCGAGCACCGGCCCCGCGGCCGCCGCGAGCTCACGGCCAAAGGCGAGCTGGGCCGCCGAGAGCATCGGGCGCATGGCGCGGGGCACGAGGAGAAACACCACCGCCACGTTGCCGCGCCCGCGCACCGGGAGCGCGATCGCCGTCGGCGCCTCGGTGTCGCCGTGGGCCCGGGCGGCGGGCGCCGGCGTCGGCACCATGGCTACCTCTCCCGACCGCGCCGCATCCACCAGCGCAGGCCAGCTGGAGAGGTCGATGCGGTGGTCCATGAACTGCTCCGCCGGCACGATCGCGACGCGACGCGCGTGGCGTTCGCCCGGGTGCACGATGAGCGCATCGCAGCGCGCGAGCTCGAGGGCATGCGCCAGGCGACCAGCCACGACGCCGAGCACTTCCTCCACGCCCAGCGGGCCGCCGGCCCGCTGCAGCAGCGGCGCCATCTGGCTCGCGACCCTGGTGGCCATGCCCTGCTCCCGCTCCCGCAGCCGGGCCGCCAGTCGTGCAGCGAGTTCGCCGAGATGCACCGGCGGCTGGATCACGTCGGCGGCGCCGGCCGCAAGGGCGTAGGCGGCATGCTCCGGATCGGCGGCCGCGAGCAGCAGCACCAGCGGCACCGAAGGACCCACCCGTGCCTGCGCTTCCGCGAAGCGGCTCTCGAGGCCGGTGCCGTTGGGCATCAGCGTCACGAGCGCCAGCGCCGCGGTACGCTCGTCCTCCGTGCCGACGGCGTCCGCCGCTTCCAGCACCACGAAGCCGGCGCGCGCCAGGGCCCGCTCGAGGCCTGCGGGGCGCGCGGCCGCGTCACCGGAGAGCAGCACCTTGGGGCGCGGGGTCTCGGACGGAACGGGCGTGTCCATCAGGAATGGAGCGGAGGATGAGCGGAACGACCGAGCGCCTCGGCGCTCACGTGAGCACGCAGGGCGGCGTGGCGACAGCGCCGGGCCGCGGTGTCGCCATAGGCGCCACTGCGATCCAGCTCTTCACCAAGACTCCCAACCAGTGGCGGGACCCATCGATCGACCCAGCCACCGCTGACCAGTTTCGCAAGGCATTCTCGGACAGTGGGTTACGCAACGTCATAGCGCATGATTCGTACCTCATCAACCTGGCGTCCCCCGACCCGGTACTCAACCAGCGGTCAGTACTGTCGTTTACGGCCGAACTGCAGCGCTGCACTGCACTTGGGATCCCCTCTGTCGTGTCTCATCCGGGCAACTACATGGATGATCCACAAGCCGGGCTCGCACGCAACAGTGCAAGCTATGCCAAGGCCCTCCGCAGCGTTCCTGGGGAGGTCATGGTGCTCCTGGAAACGACTGCAGGAACTGGCACTGCCCTAGGGAGCCGGTTCGAGGAACTGGCCCAGCTCCGCCAGGCGTTGCCCGAGGACGTGCGGCACCGCGTGGCTTTCTGTGCCGACACCTGCCACCTGTACGCCGCGGGTTACGACCTGGTCGGCGACTTCGACGGCGTGTGGAAGGAGTGGGACCGGCATCTCGGCCTCGAGGCCCTGCGAGTGCTGCACCTCAACGACTCGAAGACCCCATTCGACTCGCGCCGCGACCGGCACGAGCTCATCGCGGAGGGCACCCTGGGGCCGGAGCCCTTCCGCCGGGTGATGCGCGACCGCCGCTTTCAGCACGTCATCAAGATCCTGGAGACACCCAAGGGAGACGACGAGGTGACCAACGACCGGAAGATGCTCCGGCGGCTGCGCGCATACGCCCGGGGTGCGCCTCGTTGACCCTGCCCCTCCGGGTGGCCATTTTCCCCGGCCAATGATGCGTCCCTTCCCCATTGCCTGTGCCGCCGTCCTCTGCGTCGGACTCCCCGGCATCCTGCAGGCCCAGCAGCCCGACCTCTATCTCCAGCTAGGCGCAGTGTGGGCGGCACCCCTCCTGCACGACGACATCGCGGGCCAGGAGATCACGACCCAGCAGTCGATCGCGCCCCTGATCCGCCTCGGCGCCAGCCTCCCGGTGGCGCCGAAGGTGAACGTGGGCCTCGAGGCGACGGGCGCGTGGGGTGGCTACAGCGCCGACTATGCGGGTTCGTCGACCGACCTCGGCAACCTCACGACGCTGAGCTTCCTCGCCAACCTCGACGGCCCCATCGTGCAGCGGCTTCGCTGGCGCGGGGGCATCGGCATGATCTGGACGATCCCGAGCGAGGACGCCGGGATCTTCCTGCAGGGCAGCAGCTGGAACGCACTCTTCAGCGCAGGACTCGACTACTACGTGCCCTTCAAGCCGACGTTCGACTTCATGATCAGCGCGCGGGCGGATACGCACACCCTCACACCGGGCCAGACGACCCTGGTCGGTTTCGGCGGCACGCAGTGGGTACCGCAGGTGTCGCTGGGCGTGGGGCTCAGGTTCAGGAAGGCGGCGAAGCCATGATGCGTCGCCTGTTGCCCTGGATGCTCCTCGCCCTGGCCACATCTTGCGGTGATTCCGCCGCGCCGCTTCGGGCCGACTCCTATGAGTGGCGCCTGTTCGAGCCGACCGCCGAAGGCGGCACCGACACCCTGGCCTTTGCCTGGCCGGGGTCGTCGCTGCCGCTCAGGATCTGGGCGCAGGACACGCTCGGGCTCCCCAACCATGCGACGGCGGCCATCCAGACTTGGCAGGCACAGTTTCTCTACGGCGAGTTCCGGGGCGAGATGGTCAGCGACTCGCTGGATGCCGACGTGATCGTGGTCGCCGGACAGGCGCCGGCAAAGATCCGGCTGCTGCGGAGCATGGCACGGGAGTGTGAGGGAGCTACGGACGTCCCCCTGGACCCCGTGACGCTCATTCTCACGCCGCCGTTTCACGTCTTCATCGACCTGCGCTTCGCCGAGGGCACGCCGGGGGTCGAAACCTGCCTCAACCTCACGACCGCGCACGAGCTCGGCCACGCGCTGGGCATCTTCCAGCATTCGCCCGACCCCGACGACCTCATGTATTCCGACCCGATCGTGACGGCCCCGTCGGCGCGCGACCGGAACACGGCGGAGCGGGCCTATCACACCCCGACGACCATCCAGCTCAGTCGCTGACCGGGAGACTTCATGTCCATGACCACGGCCCCATCGGCCGCCTCCACCGCCCGGGCACCAAGCTGGGTCAAGAACGAGCGGCTCGTGGCCTGGGTCGCCGAGATGGCGGAACTCTGCCAGCCCGACGCGATCCACTGGTGTGACGGTTCCGCGGCGGAATCCGAGCGCCTCTGCGAACAGATGATTTCCGCCGGCACGCTCAAGCGCCTCAATCCCGCCCTCCGCCCCAACAGCTACCTGGCACTTTCCGACCCCGGCGACGTGGCCCGCGTGGAGGACCGCACCTTCATCTGCAGCCAGCGGAGGCAGGACGCCGGCCCGACGAACAACTGGGTCGACCCGAAGGAGATGCGGCAGACGCTGCGGCGCGTGTTCAGCGGGAGCATGCGCGGCCGCACGATGTACGTCATCCCCTTCTGCATGGGCCCGCTCGGGTCCCGGCTGGCGCAGTACGGGGTCGAGCTGAGCGACTCGCCGTACGTCGTGGTCAACATGCGGCTCATGACCCGCATGGGACGGGGGGCGCTCGACGCGCTGGGCGCGGGCGAATTCGTGCCCTGCGTGCACTCGGTGGGCAAGCCGCTGGCGCGCGGCGAACGCGACGTGGCGTGGCCCTGCAACACCGAGAAGTACATCGTGCAGTTCCCCGACGAGCGGAGTATCTGGTCGTACGGGTCGGGCTACGGCGGCAACGCGCTGCTGGGCAAGAAGTGCTTCGCCCTCCGCATTGCGTCGGTGATGGCGCGCGACGAGGGCTGGATGGCGGAGCACATGCTGATCCTCGGGGTGGAGAACCCGGCGGGCGAGAAGCGGTACTTCGCCGCCGGCTTCCCCAGCGCGTGCGGCAAGACCAACCTGGCGATGCTGGTGCCGCCGTCGCCCTACGACGGATGGAAGGTGACCACGGTAGGCGACGACATCGCCTGGATCCGCCCGGGTGAGGATGGCCGGCTCTACGCCATCAACCCGGAAGCCGGGTTCTTCGGCGTGGCACCGGGCACCTCGGAGGCGTCCAACCCGAACGCGATGACCACCATCCGCGCCAACACCATCTTCACCAACGTGGCGCTCACGCCCGACGGCGACGTGTGGTGGGAGGGTATGACGGAGGTCCCGCCGCCGGAACTGAGCGACTGGCAGGGACAGAAGTGGACCCCCGACTGCGGCCGCAAGGCCGCGCACCCGAACGCGCGCTTCACCGCGCCGGCCTCGCAGTGCCCGGTGATCGACCCTGCGTGGGAGGATCCCGAGGGCGTGCCGATCAGCGCGTTCCTGTTCGGGGGCCGCCGCGCGTCGGTGGTGCCGCTGGTGTACCAGTCGGCCAACTGGAACTTCGGCGTCTACCTCGCCGCCACGATCGGGTCGGAGACGACGGCGGCCTCCAGCGGTGCCGTGGGCCAGGTGCGCCGGGACCCGATGTCGATGCTGCCGTTCTGCGGCTATCACATGGGCGAGTACTTCAACCACTGGCTGCAGATGGGGCGGCAGATCATCGACCCGCCGCGCATCTTCTGCGTCAACTGGTTCCGGAAGGACGCGCAGGGCCACTTCATCTGGCCCGGCTACGCCCAGAACATGCGGGTGCTCGAGTGGATCTTCCTGCGGGTGAGCGGCCGGGCGGGCGCGACGGAGAGCCCGCTGGGCTGGATGCCGCGCTATGACGACCTCGAGTGGGAAGGGCTGGACGGCTTCACCGCCGAGACCTTCACCGAGCTGATGGGCGTCGACACCGAGGCGTGGAAGCAGGAGATCCTCGGCCACGAAATGCTCTTCGAGCGGCTGTACGACCGGCTGCCGAAGGAGTTCGTGCTGATGCGCGAGCTCATCCTCTCGAGCCTGTGGCGCTCGCCGGAGCACTGGCGCCTGGCCGACGAGCGGGACGAGGACTGACTACGAGCGACTTCGAGGTCGTCCGCGACCCGCTCTGGGACAACATCCGCCTCGACCAGGCCGCCCTGGCGGTGCTGGACACGGCGCCGGTGCAGCGCCTGCGCTACGTCCGCCAGCTGGGCCACGCCTTCCTCGTCTATCCCGGCGCCACCCACACCCGGTTCGAACATGCGCTCGGCGCTTACCATCTCACGCGCCTGGCGCTCGCCTCGCTCGAGGAGCGCGGTGAGCTCGCCGAGGTGAGCGAGCGTGATCGCACGGCGCTGCGACTCGCGGCACTGCTGCACGACATCGGCCACTACCCCTTTTCGCACACGCTCGAGGAAGCCGGCTTTCCCTCGCACGAGCAACTCGGCGTCATGCGGCTGGTGGAAGGCGAACTGGGCGAGCACCTGGAGCGGATCGGCGGGCCCGGGTTCGCGCGCGACATTGGCGCCCTCATCGTGGGCGGCAGCACCAGCCCCGTGGTCGGGCTCATCTCCGGGTCGCTCGACCTCGACAAGATCGACTACCTGAGCCGGGATGCGCACATGTGCGGCGTGCCTTACGGCACGGTCGACGTGGACCGGCTGCTCGCGTCGCTGACGCTGGTGCGCACGCCCGCCAACCGCCTCGAGGTGGGCGTGCTCGAGAAGGGCGTGAGCGCGCTCGAGTCGCTGCTCTTCGCCAAGTACCAGATGTACCGGAACGTCTACTGGCACCACGCGGTGCGGTCGGCGACCTGCATGTTCAAGCGCGCTGTCAGGCAGGCGGTGGCGGCGGGCACGCTGCGGCCGGAGGAAGTGAGCGACGCGACGGACGAAGGGGTGATGGAGCAGCTGACGCGGAACGGAAGTGAGCTGGCGCGCGCGGTGCGCGGCCGGCGGCTCTTCAAGCGCGCGATGGAGCTGCCGGCGAGCGACGTGCCCGCGGGCGCGCGCGAGTGGGTGTCGGACGAACCGGCCGTGCTCGAGCGGGTGGAGGACGCGGTCGCGCGCGAGGTGGGCCTCGCGCCGGGCGAGCTGCTCATCGACTATCCCTCGCGCGAGACCATGCTCAGCGTGGACCTTCCGCTTCGGATGCGGGACGGGCGGATCGAGCGCCTCACCGACCAGGGCCGCGCCGGCCAGCTCGGCCTCCCGGCGATCGCGGGGCAGCTCTACCGGAGCGCGCGCCGCTTCCGCGTATTCGTCGCGCGGCCCATCACCGCGGACCTGCGTGGGCTGCTGGACGTGATCACGCGCCCTGCGGTGGACATCAAGAAGGCGCTCGCGGCCGGCGAGCGGATGCTGCAGGCAGTCGCCCGGATGTCATGAACCAGCCGATCACGGTGATCGAGCCGTAACATGACGCCGAACGCGGACCTCATCCGGGCATTCTACGCCGCGTTCGCGCGGCGGGACCACGTGACCATGGCCGGCTGCTACGGACCCGGCGCAACGTTCACCGATCCGGTGTTCGGGGAACTGAGCGGCCCGCGCATCGGCGCCATGTGGCGCATGCTGTGCGAGCGCGCCCGCGACCTGAACATCGAGGTCTCCGGCATCCATGCCGATGCCAACAGGGGTGCCGCCCATTGGGAGGCGAGGTACACCTTCTCCGCCACCGGACGGCCGGTACACAATCGCATCGACGCATCGTTCCAGTTCCGCGATGGGCTGTTCCACGGACACGTGGACCGGTTCGACCTCTATGCCTGGTCCCGGCAGGCGTTCGGGCTCCGGGGACTCCTGCTCGGCTGGTCTCCCCCCATGCAAGGGGCCGTCCGTCGCCGCGCGGCCGAAGGGCTCGATGCCTTCATGCGCAAGAATGACCTGAACAGTGGCGCTTCCTGAGACATGAGAAAGTTCGGCATTGCGCTGCTCGGGGGGATCCTGGGTTACGGACTCGGGGTTGCCATCGGGATCGGCCTCGTGAACGTCCTCGGGTCTCCGAGGCCGGACAGCAGCATGGAGGCCGTGATGACTGGGTTCTTCTACGTCGGTCCTGCCGCAGCCCTGCTAGGCCTCCTCGGCACGCTGATCTACCAATTGAACCGCCGCCCGCCCAAGTGAGGAGCTGGATCTTCCCGCCCGTGAGGTCGCGCTTGCCCTGCGCCATTCAACCGCCGGTTCACCGGTTCGCACTTTGGCTCATCCTGGCAGGGCTCTCCGCATCGCTCACGGTGGCAACGCTCGCCGGGCAGACCCGACCCGCTCCGGTGCAGGATCCCGCGGCGACGGCCAGGGGCGGCCGCCCGATCCCCGGGCCGGTGTACGAGACCCGCAACTTCACCCGTGCGGTGGAGCTCGGCACGCGCGACCGGACCGGCCAACCAGGTGCCAGCAACTGGACGCAGCGGGCCCGCTACCAGATCGACGCGCGGCTCGATCCCGGGAAGAGACGGCTCACCGGCAGCGAGCGTGTCGTCTACCAGAACCGTTCACCCGACACGCTGCGCGCGGTGGCGGTGCACCTGCGGCAGAACCTCTTCGCCCCGGGGAGCCCGCGGCGTGAACCGGTGCCGATCACCGGTGGAGTGACACTCGCGCGGGTCGAGGCCCAGGGCGTTACCCTGCGGCCGGAGAAGCTCGACTCCGACACCGGATCGGCGGCCTACGAGGTCTACGGCACCGTGATGTGGCTCAAGCTGCCGCGGCCGATCGGCCCGGGCGACAGCGCGGCCTTCGCCTTCGAGTGGTCATTCACCCCACCGCCATCCCCGTCGGACGGGCGCCAGGGCCGCGAGGACGACGTCTACTTCCTCGGCTACTGGTATCCGCAGGTGGCGGTGTACGACGACGTGAACGGATGGGTCGCCGACCCGTACATCAACGGCGCCGAGTTCTACATGGACATGGCCGACTATGACGTGCGGCTGACGGTGCCACGCGGATGGGTCGTGGGAGCAACGGGCACGCTGCGCGACTCGGCCTCCGTGCTCACGCCCCGTACCCTGGAGCGGCTTGCGACGATCCGCGGCAGCCGGAACGTGTCGCATATCATTGCCGCCGCGGACCTGGGCACGGGCAACGCGCTCGTGACGAAGGGCTCCACGTCGACCTGGCACTTCACCGCCAGCAACGTGCGCGATTTTTCCTGGGGCACCGGCAACCACTACCTGTGGGACGCCACCTCCGCGCTCGTGCCCGACCGCACGCGCGGCACCACGAACACGGTCGCGATCCACAGCTTCTTCCGGGCGAGTCCCCCCGCTGCGGCGTGGGCCATCGGCGGCGCCCGCTTCACGCGCGACGCGATCGAGCAGCTGTCCACATGGCTGTGGCCCTATCCCTGGCCCCAGATGACGTCGATGGAGGGGGTGCTCACCAGCGGCGGGATGGAATACCCCATGATGACGCTGATGCAGCCTTGGGCGGACACCCTCTCGCTGGCCGGCGACCTCATGCACGAGACCGGCCACATGTGGTTCCCGATGCAGGTGGGTTCGAACGAGACGCGCCATGCATGGATGGACGAGGGGCTCACCCAGTTCAATACCGCGCAGGCGATGCGGGCGCTGTATGGGGAGCCCCGCAGCGGCGGACGGCCCAACGACACGGAGCAGGGCCAGCGGGCCAGCTACACGCGCACCGCGCGGGCGGGCAATGATGCCCCGCTGATGCAATGGAGCGACCTCTTTCCGCCCAACCTCTATTTCATCTCCAACTACAACAAGACGGCACAGGTACTCGTGGCGCTGCGTGCGATCCTCGGCGATTCCACCTTCCACCGGGCGCTGATCGAATACGGGCGACGATGGACCGGACGGCATCCCGACCCGGCCGACTTCTTCAACACCTTCGAGAACGTGGCGGGCCGCGACCTCTCCTGGTTCTGGATCAGCTGGTTCTACCAGGCATGGCCGCTGGACCAGGCGATCGGCTCAGTGACGGAGGAAGGCGACTCGGTGGCCATCACGGTCGAGGACCGCGGACTGGCACCGATGCCGATCAACCTCACGGTGACCCGGGCGGGCGGCAGCATCATGCACATCTCGGTGCCGGTAGACGTGTGGCTGACGGGAAGGCGGAGCACGACGGGGCGCATCCCGCGGGTTCCCGAGGTGCTCAAGGTGCAGATCGACGCCGAGAATGCCTTTCCCGACCTCAACCGCGGCAACCAGACCTGGACGAAGGGCGAGGCGCGCTAGAACACCGGGCGCCGGGCCCATGGACGCGGAATGAAGCGCGGCACGCGCCGTTGGTATTCCTCGTACTCGGGATACTTGCCGCGTGAGATCCTCTCGGTGAATTGCGTGCTGCCCTGGAAGAGCAGGATGAGCAGCACGGCGCCAATGGCCGACCAGTTGAGCCACTCTCCGGTCGCGGCCACGCTGAACAGGTAGTAGGTGCACCAGATCGCCATTTCCGCGGCGAAGTTGGGGTGTCGCGCCAGGCCGAACAGGCCCGAGGACCGGAACCCGCGCCCGTATTCACCGTCGAGGGGCTCGCCGGCCCGACGGCGCCGGTGCTTTTCCGTCTGGAACTCGTACTGCTGCTGGTCGGCCGCAGTCTCGAGGAGCAGGAAGCCGATGAACAAGGCCGCGGCACCGGCATCGAGCAGGTTGAGTGGCCGCGCCTCGCCCGCGGCCGCGACCGACGGCAGCGCGATGAGCAGCAACAGCAGCACCTGGTACAGCGATACGAAGCCCAGGTTGAACAGCCGCCAGCGCCACGGGCCCGCGAGGGCCGGGCTGGAGCGCAACACGGCCCAGCGGTAGTCCTCCATACCGCGCCAGGGCGGCCACGAGTATCCTCCGCGCCGCCAGAAGTTGAAGGTGAGGCGCGCGCCCCAGGCCGTGGCCAGCACCGCCATCAGCACGAGCCGCTGATTCCAGTGCGAGGCAGCGGCGAAGCACCAGGCGAACACCGGCGGCAGGATGCTCCAGAGCCTGTCGACCTGACTGTAGTTTCCGGTGACTTCGCTGGTGATGAAAGCCAGGAATGCGATGGAAACCGCGATCAGGGCGCCGCCGCACAGAAGGTGCGACTGCAGCTGTGTAAGCGGCACGAGCAGGTCGATGTGAAGCATGCGACAAGGTACCAACCCCCATCCGGAGAGCGACAGGTGCCCAACAGGATGCGAACCCTTGCCATCGGCCTCGTCGTCGCGCTCGGCGGTCGTGCGCCATCGCTCTCGGCGCAGGCGCCGGCCGCCAGTCCCGCCGATGTGGGCAGTATTCCCGCGATCGTGCGGGCCTTCTATGAGGTGATCAGCGGCCCGCCTGGTGCCCCGCGCGACTGGCGCCGCGACAGCACGCTGTACATGGAGGGCGCCACGTTCGTGGCCATGGACGAGCGGGACGGGAAGCCGGTGTACGTGATCCTGACGGCCGAAGAGTACCGGCGTAAGACGAACGACTCGTTCGTGAGGAACGGCTTCTTCGAAACCGAGATCGGCTCGCGCATCGAGCGGTTCGGCAACGTGGCGCAGGTGCGCAGCGTGTACGAGACTCGCCGCACCGCCGACGGACCGCTCACCGGACGCGGCGTCAATTACCTGATGGTCTTCTGGGATGGCACCCGCTGGTGGATCAGCAGTGCGGTGTGGGACGATGAGCGACCGGACAACCCGATTCCTGCCGCCTGGGTGGGCAGCTTCGAGACGGCGCCCTGACCCTCGCGAGGTTGCCCCGGGAAGACCCGGGGCCCTCGCGGGGCAGCGGCACGTCGGCTAGTGCTGATGCTGCTTCGCGCTGTCGGCCGGCTGGGCACAAGGCGGAGGCCCGCCAGACATGCCCATGCCCTTCCCCCCGTTCATGCCGCCCATACCTCCCATGCCTCCCATACCGTCCATGCCTTCCATCATCTTCTTCATATGCTCGCGCATGGCGAGCTGGCTGGTGGCCAGGGTCAGCACGACCGCCTCGAGTTTTGCGGTGCGAGCCGAACCCTTGGCAGCATTGAGCGCCGCCACCTGCTGTGTCAGCACCTGATCCACCGAGTCCATCCGGGCCATCATCGCATCATGGTCCTTGTGCATCGCCGCCATGTGGTCGTCCTGCTGACCAGCCTTACCCATGCCCGGCCCCGCGCACGGCTGTTGTGCCGCCAGCGGCAGGGCCGCCACCACCATCACTAGAGCACCAACCCATACAGAACGCATAGCATCCTCCCCCTGGTCCCACGTGGTTCCGCTGCGAAGCCCGGAACCTCGGCGCCCCCCCTCTCCCTGTCAATCGACCGTCGGGTCACTGCGCCAGTCGCGCACGAGCTTCTCCTTCGGCATGCCTCGTCCCCATTGATCCACTAAAGACCTCTTCACGCGCAATTGTCTGTTCTCAAACGGATGCAGAGTGACCCTTCCCGGGTGGCTCGTACCTCCGGTGCGATCAAGGCAGCCACATGCCTCGGAGATACGGAAGGGCAACGGGGCCAACGTGCAGGAGATGGCTGCGCGGCAGTCGTGGCGAAAAGTGAAGCGCGGCTAACTGCTGCGAAAGGAGATACCCGTGAGGCTGTTGGTTCGGACCATCACGGCCTGGCTGGCGGCGGCGGTGTTGTTGCTCGCCCCGATGGCGCGGGCGGTGGCACAGGACGCGGACAGCACCCGCAAGGCGGGACTCGACATATACGGATTCGCGATGGCCGACGCCATCTATGACACGGGCATCAACCCGCAATGGTTGGATGGAGCGCGCCCCACCAAGTTGCCGGCGTTCGAGAACGAGTTCGGCAAGTCGGGGCAGTTCTTCTTCGGCGTGCGCCAGACCCGATTCGGTGTCAGCGCCCACGCCCCCAGCAAGCTGGGCGAGGCCCGCGCCGTGTTCGATTTCGACCTCTACGGCACTGGAGGCGATGCGGGGCAGACCACGATCCGCCTGCGCCATGCCTACGCCGAGTTGGGCCAGTTCCTCATGGGGCAGGCCGAGAGCCCGTTCATGGACCTCGACATCTTCCCCAATTCGCTCGATTACTGGGGCCCGAATGGCATGGTGTTCTTCCGGAACGTGCAGTTCCGGTGGACCCCGATGCAGGGCAAGAACACGCTGCAGTTCGCCCTCGAGCGGCCAGGCGCCAGTGGCGACCAGGGAATTTACGCCGACCGCGTGGAACTGACCGACGTGGTGGCGCGCTTCCCGGTGCCCGACTTCTCGGCGAGCTACAAGTCTGGCGGCCACGGCTGGGGATATGTCCGCCTTGCCGGCATCCTCCGCTACATGAAGTGGGACGACCTCGGCAACGAGGCGTTCGACCTCGCCGGCGATGACGTAGGCTGGGGCCTCAACCTGAGCTCGAACATCAGGACCGATTCCAAGGGGACGTTGCGGCTCGAGGTGATCTACGGCGAGGGCGTCGAGAACTACATGAACGACGCGCCAGTGGACATCGGGATCCAGAACAACTTCACCGACCCGGTCACGCCCATCGTCGGCAAGGCCGTCCCGGTGCTTGGCCTCGTGGCCTTCTACGACCGCAACTGGAACGAGAAATGGTCGAGCACCATCGGCTGGTCCATGGTCAACATCGACAACACCGACGGCCAGGCCCCCAGCGCATATCACCAGGGCCAGTATGCCCTCGTCAACCTGCTGTTCTATCCCATCCCCGGCATGATGTTCGGCCCCGAGGTGCAATACATCCATCGCACGAATTTCAGCGATGGATGGGACACCGGCGGTTTCCGGCTCCAGGTCTCGGGCAAGTACAACTTCAAGGCTACAATCGGAGGAAAGTGAGCATGCAACACACTTCACATGGCGCAGCGTTCGCTCGGCGCATTGCCGTCCCGGCGCTGCTGACCGGCCTCCTCCTTCCGGTCGGCGCGGCGCCCGCGCCGGCACAGACCGAAGCCCAGGTCACCGCGGCTATCGGCGCCGCTTACGCCAAGTACAAGGGCCTCAAGGAAGGCAAGAACGCCGACTATATCCCGGCGCTGGCCAAGGTGAACCCCGACCTGTTCGGCATCGCGGTCGTGACTGCGGATGGAAAGGTGTACACCGCCGGCGACGTGAAGACCGAGGTGTCGATCCAGTCGATCTCGAAGGTGTACACGATGGCGCTGGTCATGAACCAGCAGAGCCCCGACGCCATCATCAACACCATCGGGGCGGACGCGACCGGCATGCGGTTCAACTCGATCGTGTCGGTGGAGTGGTCCTACAAGGGTCTCGGTGGGTCGAAGCTCGAGAGCGCCGCGGAAATGAACGCGCTCGTCAATCCGGGCGCCATCACCGCCACCAGCATGGTCCAGGGTACGAGCTACGACCAAATCTGGGGCAGCATTTCCGGGTTCTACAACGCCGCCGCCGGCCGGCAGCTCACGGTCCTGAAGGATGTCTATGAGTCGGAGGCCGCGACCAACCAGCGGAACCAGGCCATCGGCATGCTGATGTACGCGTACGGCTACATCAAGGCGAACCCCCTCCAGGCCGTGGATATCTACACCAAGCAATGCTCGGTGGGCGTCAACGCGAAGGACCTGGCGACGATGGCAGCCACCCTCGCTTTCGGCGGCGTGAATCCCGTCACGAAGAAGCAGGTGATGAAGGCGGCTGACGTACCCGAGGTGCTGGCGGTCATGGCCACGGCCGGCCTCTACGACGACTCCGGCAAGTGGCTGTACCTCACCGGCCTGCCCGCCAAGAGCGGGGTGGGCGGCGGCATCATCGCCGTTTCGCCGGGGAAGTTCGGCATCGCCGTGATCTCGCCGCCCCTCGATGCCGCGGGCAACAGCGTGCGGGCGCAGAAGGCCATCGCGGACATCTCCAACGCGCTGGGTGGCAACCCATACGCCGTTACGAAGGGGCACTGACACCGTCAGGTCGCACAAGAATGAATCGTCCATGCCGGGCGGTCGCCGCAGTGGTGGCCGCCCTTGCCTGTCCAGCCATGCCCTCCGTCCTGAAGGCACAGGACACGAGTGTGGCAGCGCCGGCGGTGGTCTGTGCGTCGAAGGAAGGCGAACGACAGACCTGCGCCGCCGACACGCAAGCGGGCGTGACCCTCCTCAAGTCCACGGGCACCGTGGCGTGCGAGCTGGGCACGACCTGGGGCTACGACGAGCGGA
>JAGGAG010000148.1 GCA_017889745.1 Gemmatimonadota bacterium
GCCACCAGGCTCGGCCTCCTGCCGCCACAGGACATCACCGGCGCGGCGGGCGCGGCCGAGGCCGCGTCGAGGTCGTGGCTGGCGGAATCACCCGCCACCGCCAATGAGGCGAAGCGCCTCGCGCTGGCGTTGTCCGGCGCCGTGGGCGTGCTCTACGGACTCGGCGGATGGCAGACGGTGGTGGCAGGAAGGTGGAAGGGGCAGGTCAACGAGAACGCGAAGCAGCATGTATTCGTGCACGCGCTGCCCGAGATGAACCACAACGAGATCCTGGGATGGGAGGGGGCGCACCGGCAGGGTGTGACGCGCTGGGTGACGCTGCTGCTCGAGGACGGCACGGAGAGCGACCGCATGAAGCTGCGCGCGAAGGTGACGCTCGGGCTGGTGGCGCGCGCCGGCGAAGTACATCGGGTGAGGGCCACCGGCACCACGCTGCTGGCCAGGATGCTGAGCCTGGCGCTGCTGGGCGACTTCGTGTCGCTCTACCTGGCGGCGCTCAACGAGGAAGATCCCTGGACGATTGTTTCGATCGACAGGATCAAGCAGGCACTGACCGACGCGCGCTAGGCACCGCAGTACACCAGCTTGGCCATGTCATGCGCCAGCACCTGGCTCCGGCCTGACACCTCGAGCGTGATGGGTCCGCTGAACGGCTGCCGCTCGAGCACCCGCACGCGTGCGCCGAGAACCAGCCCCGCCCCTGCCAGGTAGCGAAGCCGCTCCGCGTCGCTCGTATCCACCCGCCTGATCTCGGCGTTGCTTCCCGCCGGAACGTCGGCCAGGGGGGTGAGCGTGGGCCGGGCAACCGCACCATGCGCATCCGGGATCGGATCGCCGTGCGGATCGACGGTCGGATGCCCCAGCGCCACCGCCATCCGTTCCACCAGCTCGTCGGACACGGCGTGCTCGAGCCGCTCCGCCTCCTGGTGCACACTGTCCCAGGTGTAGGCCAGGAACCCGACGAGATAGGCCTCGAGCAGGCGATGCCGCCGAATCACCCGCACCGCCTCGTGCCGGCCCTCGGCCGTAAGGGTGGCACCGCGATAGGGCTCGTGGGTGAGCAGTCCCAGCTCGGAGAGCCGCTTCACCATGCCGCTCACCGACGGTGGGGCAAGTGACAGCGCCTCCGCGATCTGGCTGGTGGACGCAGGCCGGCCGTCCTCGGAGAGGTGGTAGATGACCTTGAGATAGTCCTCAACCGAGCGGCTCAGCGGCTCGCGAACGGCCTCATCCCGTACGATGGTGGCAACCCTCGATCGTGGTGATGGGGAGAATTAGCGCTGGAACGCGGCGGATGCAACGCGAGCCCCCTCCCCCTTTCCCGTTCCCCGTTCCCCGTAGTTCTCCCTACCTCGCCCCCGTAGCGATCCGAACTGTTGGGCCCCGTGGGCGCGCCCTACCTTGGCTTTCTGTCCCTCACTTCACTCCTCCACGGGTTCTCTCAATGCTGATGCTGAATCAGACTGCCTGCCGCACCCGCGCTGCGGTACCGGCCCTTGCGGTCCTCCTGGTCCTTGCTGCGTGCGCGAGCGAGACGACCGCGCCCGTGCCCCAGTCGGGCGAACTCGAGATCGATGCGAGCTCGAACACCGCCTTCACCTACTTCAGCTTTGCGTCGAACGGCGTCGTCCAGGTCACCAGTCCCACGACGTCAACGGCATGGGACATGGCGTTCCGCCGGTACACCGTCCGCCTCAACGGCGGCGTGGCCGGGGCCGGTAGCGTCACCGGGTTCAACCTGGCCAACAATGCCGCCGCGACGAACGATGAGGTGCTCGCATTCACGCCCGAGAACCAGAAGCCGGCCTTCGATGCAGTGAGCGCCGCCGACATTCCATCGTCCGGCTTCACCAGCGAGGGCCTGGCACCGGACTACACCGGCTGGTTCCGCCCGACGGCGACCGGCTTGCTGCCGAACCCCGCCGCCGTATGGAAGCTGCGTCGCGCGTCGGGCGCCGGGGCGGGGGCATACGCCGTTATCCGCGTCGAGGCCATCGTGAATGACCCGAGCCTCTCGCCGACCGACGGGATGCGTGGCATCACCTTCGGCTATCGCCTGCAGACCACCCCGGGAACACTGGGCGCCGCACAGAGCGTCGCGGTCGATCTCTCCACGCTCACCGAGGCCGGCGTGAACCTCGCCAGCGGGGCCGTGGTGACGCCGACGGCGGGTGACTGCAGCTGGGATGTGAAGGTGACGCGCGCGTACACCTTCGAGATCAACGCCGGCTGCCAGGCCGGCACGTTTCCGTTCGACGCCAGCGAGATCTTCGATGCCGTGACCGGCGCCGACGATGCGCCGGAGTACGGCGCGTTCGTGGCGCTCGTGTCCGGCCCGATCCCCAACTCGATCACGAGCCACAGCGGGGTCTTCCTCTACAGCCTCGCCGGTGACAACCGGCTCTCGCCGACCTTCAACATCTTCCTCGTGAGGGTCGGCACCTCGGTGTACAAGCTCCAGGTAGTCAGCTACTACAGCGCCACGGGCACCACGGTCGGCGAGGCCGGGCACCCCACGATCCGGTACGAAAAGATCCAGTGACCCGGTCGCTGCGCCTGGCGGCACTCCTCGCGCTCGCCGCCCCCACGGCGGCGGGCGCGCAGGAGGTCGTACAGGGCGTCGTGCGGGAGGCCGTCAGCGGCCACCCCGTGAGCGGCGCGCAGGTGAGCCCGCTGCCGAAGGGCCCGGTCGCCTGGACTGACGCCGACGGCAGGTTCCGGCTCGCGGTCCAGGTACGCCCCGACTCGCTCCGCATCATCGCGATCGGCTATGGCGCCACCCGCATGGCGCTGCCCACGGCGACGGCGAGCATCGAAGTCACGCTGGTCCCGCTGGCTGTGGTGCTGCCCGAACTCATCACCACGGCCGGACGCTTCGAGGAGCGCGCCGCGGAGATCACCGCCCCCGTCGTCACGGTTCCGCACGCGGAAATCGAGGCGCAGGCGGCGGTGGCCGCCGATCAGATTGTCTCGCAGCTGCCCGGCCTGCAGACCATCCCCAGCCCGCCATCGGGCACCAGCATCTCGATTCGCGGCATCGGCGAGTCACGGGTCCTCGTCCTCCTCGACGGCGAACCGGTCGGGGGCAGCCTGCTGCAGAACACCGACCTGAGCCGGCTCTCCACCGTCGCGGTCGAGCGGATCGAGGTGACCAAGGGCCCGATGTCGTCGGTGTACGGCTCGGACGCGCTGGGCGGCGTCATCAACCTCGTCACCCAGCCGCCGCCCGAAACGCTGCAGCTCGGCCTCACGGCGCGCACCGGATCGTTCGGGCGGCTGGAGGGCTACGGCGATGCGGGCGGCACCTTCGGCAACTTCGGCTTCAGCGTTACCGGTGGGGCGCGGCAACAGGAGGTGGTTCCGGGCATCGCGATCGGGGGCAACCCGCAAGAGCTCATCTACGACGTGCGCAGCACCTTTCGCTATGCGGCGAGCAGCCGCGTGGCGCTGCGCGCCGATGCGACCTACTACTACGAGCGGCAGCGCTGGCCGATCGGCGGCGGGTTCAACGGCTTCAATGACAACCAGGGCGTCTCCGGTTGGACGGAGGCGACCATCGACGGCGCGGGCGGCGTCTGGCGCGCCCGCGTCTTCGCCGAACGCTACGAGTACAAGTACCGCTCGGCGCAGGGCGACCTCCCCATTGCCAACTCCGGTCCGCCACCGCAGACCGAAGGGCTGCTGCGGACACTGCTCGCGCACAGCCGGCGGTCCGGTCGCAACTCACTGGACGCCGGCGTCCAGTTGAGCCTGCGCGCGGTAGACGCGCCCGATCGCCTGCTGGGCGAGCAGGCCTCGGACCAGCAGGTGGAGGTCTACGCGCAGGATGCACTGCGCCTGGGACGGGTCCTGCTCAATGGCGGCGCACGCTATACCTGGAACTCGCAGTGGCAGGGCAACCTCTCGCCCAGCGTCGGGGTGGCATGGGAACCGCTGAACCAGCTTCGCATCAAGGGCTCGATGGCGCGCGGCTTCCGCGGGCCGAGCTTCAAGGAGCGGGGCTGGACGTTCATGAACATTGCCGCGGGTTACACCATCGTGGGCAACCCCGATCTGGTGCCCGAGACCTCCTGGGCCATCGACGCCGCGGTGACGTGGGCCCCATGGCCGACCTTCACCATCGAGGTGGCCGGCTTCCGCAACGACGTCGATAACCTGATCGACTTCTTCACCGCGGGGTTCACCGACGCGGGGCTGCTCATATTCACCCCGACCAACATCGCGGTGGCGCGCACGCAAGGCGTCGAGGCGAGCGCGCGATGGGCGTCGGGCACGTGGTCGGTCATGGCGGGCTATACCTACCTCGATGCGAGGAACCTGGTGGATGACCTCCCGCTCAACCGCCGCGCCGCGAATACCGGCCGCCTCCGCGCGACGAAGACCTGGGGACTCCTGCGGGGGCTGCGGGGCGACGTGACGGCGCTGTACACCGGCCCGGCACCACTAGTGGGACAGGCGTTCGAGGGCGGGACCGCCGTCACCGGCGAGCAGGGCGCGTTCCTGCAATGGAACCTGGGCGTCCAGCTGGGCGTCCTCCCCGCCCTGAGCCTCAATGCCGGCGTCGACAACCTCTTCAACGAGATTCCGGAGAACTGGACCGGCCTCATCGAGCGTCGCTTCTGGATCGGGTTCAGTTCGCAGTGGAAGGCCAGCGGAGGCGGTGGCTCGTAGACCGTCACGTTGCGCCCTCACGTCTTCAGCAGGTCGCTCAGGATCCGCTCGGTCATTCCCCACACCGTACCCTCCTCCAGCCGGAACGCCGGCACCCGCATCTGCTGCGATCGTACCAGCACGTCGGCGCTCGCATAGGTATCGTCGCTGAGCAGGTTGGCGAGCGGCACCCAGTGCGTGGCGGCGATCTCCTCGCTGATCCGGTCGAGCGGGGTCCGGCGATCCAGGCGGAACACGTACGGCCGCACCGCGATCGGGGGCAGCACCGGGGTGCGGGGCGCCATGTCGTCGAGCACACCCACCAGTGATTCGGGGGGCAATACCAGCCCCACCTCCTCCTCGGTCTCCCGGATCGCGGTGAAAAGGAGGTCCTCATCGCCCTCGCGCCGCCCGCCCGGCAGCGCCATCTGGCCCGACCACGGATCACCCGACCGCTCGGCCCGCCGCACCAGCAGCAGTGAATCGGGCGCCGGCACCAGCACCACCGCCACCGCCGCCCAGCGCAGCACCGGAGCCGGCTCCACTTGCACCGCCGGCCGCGTGAAGCGACGCTGAATCACCGCGTTGATCAAGTCGCTCATGGCCGCGGAAACCCCCGCCCCTTGGGGCCGTAGGGCCTGAGAACCAGCCTCGTTACATCATCGGGGGACATCATGGTGGTTCGCGCCGCTCTCCTTGTCGCACTCGCCGGTGCCGTCCCGGCGCCGCCGGTCACTCCCGTCATCAGGGAGTATGTCGTGTCACGCCCCGGGAACTTCCCGCACGATCCGGCGGTTGGCGCCGACGGCATCGTGTGGTACACGGACCAGACCAACAGTTACATCGGGCGGCTCGATCCGGCCACCGGGATCATTACGGACTATCCCACGCCCACGCCGGGCTCGGGGCCGCACGGCATCGTGGTCGCTCCCGACGGCGGCGTCTGGTACACCGGCCAGCGCACCGGCATCATCGGGAGGCTCGACCCGGCAACCAAGGAGATCACCGAGTACGCGCTGCCAGCGGCGACGGCCCACCCGCACACCCCAATCTGGGCCGGCGGCGTCATCTGGTACACCGACGCCAACAACAACACCTATGGCCGGCTCGACCCCGCCACCGGGCAGGTGCGGCACTTCACCAGCACAACGGCCAACTCGGTGCCCTATGGCATCGTGTCAGCGCCCGACGGTCACATCTGGATCGCGCTGCTCGGCACCAACAAGCTGGGCCGGGTGGACACTACGAGCGGCGCGATGACGGAGTTCATGCTGCCGCAGGGAGCACGGCCTCGGCGCCTGCAGGTGGCCGACGATGGCACCGTCTGGTACACCGACTACGGGCGGGGCTATCTCGGGGCCCTCGATCCGCGCAGCTCGAAGGTGCGTGAATGGCCGGCCCTGTTCCCTGGTGAAGGGCCTTACGGCATCGCGATCGGGCCCGATGACGCGATCTGGTACAACAACGCCAGGGGCGACGCGATGACCCGGTTCGACCCGAAAACCGGGCAGTCCACGCTCCTGCAGATCCCCACCAAGGGCGCGGTCGTCCGCCACATGGTCACGGAT
>JAGGAG010000046.1 GCA_017889745.1 Gemmatimonadota bacterium
GGCCAGCCCATGGCACGGAACCTGGTCCTGGCCGGGTTCGACGTGCGCACCTGGAATCGGTCCGGGGGTTCGGTGGAGGGCGCGACCAGTTGCCGCACGATCGCGGAGGCAGTGCATCCCGCGACCGTCGTGATCACCATGCTCGCAGAGGACGCCGCGGTGCGAGCGGTGACCTTCGGCGAGGGGAAGCTTGCCGCGAGTCTGGCGACTGGGGGCTTTCACGTCGGGATGAGCACCATCTCGGCGGCGCTCGCGGCGGAACTGGCCGCGATGCACGCCGAGGGGGGACAGCGATTCGTGAACGCCCCGGTGTTCGGCCGCCCCGAGATGGCGTCGGCCGGGAAGCTGTTCATCGTGCCGGGCGGCAGCAGCGCCGACATCACGGAACTCGGGCCCCTGTTCGCGGCAGTCGGCCAGGGCACGTTCCCGATGCCCGGTGCGGCGGAGTCGGCGATCGCCAAGCTCTGTGGAAACTTCATGCTCGCGGCGCTGCTCGAGTCCCTGGGTGAGGCGCTGACCCTCGGTGAAAAGGGCGGCGTGGCACCGGAGCAGCTGCTCGGCATGCTCACCGGAACGCTCTTCGGGCTGCCGGTGGTGCACGGCTACGGCGGCATGATCGTGCGGCAGCAGTTCTCGCCGCCCGGCTTTGCCATGCCGCTTGGCCTCAAGGACATGCGCCTCGTGCTCGAGGCGGGTGATAGCCTGCAGGTGCCGCTCCCGCTGGCGGACCTGCTGCGGAGCCGGTTCCTGGAGGCGATGGCGCGGGGCAAGGGCAACCTCGACTGGTCGGGCATGACCACCGTGATACGCGAGGCCGCTGGCCTCAGGTAATGGAAGGGGGAAGCGTCGCATGCTCTCAGAACGGGGTTGGTGCCGTCGTTTCCCGCTGGCTCTTTCCCTCCTGCTATTCGGCACGGTGCCGCTGCACGCCCAGTCGGCGCCGCTGGCCGCGAAAAAGCCTCACGTCACCGAGATACACGGTTACCGGCGGGTGGACGATTACTTCTGGCTGAGGGACAAGGACAGCTCCGAGGTGCTGTCGTATCTCGCCGCCGAAGAGGCGTATGCCAATGCCATGGAACAGGGCGAGGCGGGGCTCCGCGACACCCTGTATGCGGAGATGCTTGGCCGCATCAAGGAAACCGACCAGAACGTCCCCTACCCGCGCGGCGGCTACTTCTACTACTCCAGGACCGAGGAAGGCAAGCAGTATCCGATCTACGCCCGGCGCCGCGGCAGCATGACGGCGCCGGAGCAGGTGACCCTCGACCTCAACGCCATGGCGGGTGAGCGCCCGTTCATTTCGGTCGGTGCCTACGAGCCGGCGGATGGCGGCCGCAAGCTCGCGTATACCGTCGATACCACCGGCTTCAGGCAGTACGCCCTGTTCGTGAAGGACCTGACCAGCGGGGTGATCAGCGGACCGCTCGCGAGCCGGGTCACGTCGGTAACGTGGGCCACCGACGGGAAGACGCTGTTCTATACCCAGGAAGACTCGGTGACAAAGCGGTCGCACCGATTCTTCCGCCATGAACTCGGCAGCGGGAAGCACGAACTGCTCTATGAGGAAACCGATGAGCTGTACGGCATCTACACCTACCGCACCCGCAGCAGCGGATACGTCCTGCTGCTGATCGGGAGCGCCACCACGAGCGAGGTGCGCTACCTGCCCGCCAACCGGCCGTCCGACACGCTGCGGGTCGTGGCGCCGCGGATCGACGAGCAGGAGTACTACGTCGAGCATGTGGGCAGCCGGTTCTACATCCGTACGAACGACACCGGCCGTACCTTCCGCCTGGTCACGGCGCCCGTCCGCGATCCCGGGCGTTCCAACTGGACCGAGGTCATCCCGAATCGACCGGACGTCATGCTCGAGGACGTGGACGGCTTCTCGGACCACCTCGTCACCACCGAGCGCGAGGAGGGCCTGGTTCACTTCCGGGTACGCAACCTCGAGGCCGGTGATCCGCGTGACGTGAGCTTTCCGGAGCCGACCTACGCGGTATATGCCTCGGACAACTACCAGTTTGCGACCCCCGAATTCCGGTTCGTCTATACATCGCTCATCACGCCGACCTCGGTGTACGACTACAACGTGAAGACCGGCGCGCGCACCCTGCTCAAGCAGCAGCCGGTGCTGGGCGGGTACGATCCGGGCAACTACGCGTCGGAGCGTATCTGGGCCGCGGCCGGAGACGGCGCCAGGATCCCGATTTCACTGGTGTACCGGAAGGAACTGGTCCGCAACGGCCAGCGCCCGATGCTGCTCGGCGGTTACGGATCGTACGGGATTCCGAACGACGTCTTCTTCTCGTCGAACAACGTCAGCCTGCTCGACCGGGGCCTGGTCATAGCGACGGCGCACGTGCGCGGTGGCGGGGAAATGGGCAAGCCCTGGCACGACGGCGGCCGGATGATGACCAAGCGCAACACTTTCGACGACTTCATCGCGGCGTCAGAGTACCTCATCGCGCAGGGCTATACGTCGCCTGACCGGCTGGTCATCACGGGCGGAAGCGCGGGTGGCCTGCTCATGGGAGCGGTCACCAACATGCGGCCCGATCTCTATCGCGCCGTGGTGACGTACGTGCCGTTCGTGGACGTAATGAACACGATGCTCGACGCGAGCCTGCCGCTCACGGTGGGCGAGTACCTGGAGTGGGGCAATCCAAACGAGAAAGCGGCCTACGACTACATGGTGAGCTACTCACCGTATGACAACATCTCGGCGCAGGCATATCCCGCGATCCTGGTGCGCAGCTCACTGAACGACAGCCAGGTGATGTACTGGGAGCCGGCGAAGTACGTGGCGAAGCTCCGGTCGCTGAAGACTGATTCCAACCCGCTGCTCTTCAAGATCAAGCTCCAGCCGGGCGGGCACGGCGGCGCGTCCGGGCGGTACGACCGCCTGCGCGACGTGGCGTTCGACTATGCCTTCATCCTGTCGCAGCTGCCGCCGCCACCCGCCATGCCGTAGGCTCCACCTGGCTCGCCCCGGGGGGTCGTGCGGGAACGCTCGAGCGGGGTGCCCCTCCTCGAAGGTCCTCGGGGCCGGGCACATGGACGTCACGCTCCGGTCCACCCGGCAGCCAAGCCTTTTCGGAGGGGCACCCCGCTCATCGGGCTCAGGAGCTGAGCAGGCGCAGAATCTCCCCCGGCGTTTCGATCCAGTGGTCGGGCTTCGACGCTTCGAGGTCGGCCCGGCCAAATGGCCCCCAGAGCACCGCCGCCGTCGCTACGCCCGCCGCGCGTCCCGAGTGCATGTCGTGGACGCTGTCACCGAAGAACACCGCCCGCTCCGGCCCGGCGCCCAGCAGCGCGAGCGCCTTGTGCACTGGCTCCGGATGTGGCTTGGGGTTCACCACGTCGTCGACGCAGACCAGTTCCTCGAGATACGGGGTGAGGCCGGTGAGGTCGAGGCCCCGCAGCGCGCCCTGCCGGTTTTTGCTGGTGACGAGCGCCGTGCGGTATCCGGCGTCGCGTACCGCCTCCAGCATCGCCGCGATCCCGTCGTACACCGTCACCATCGCGTCGTGGTTGGCCAGGTTGTACTCGCGATAGGTCGCGACCAGTTCCTCGAGCATCCCGCTGCCGTCGTCCCACTCGGCGAACTGGGCCCGGAGAGGCGTGCCCACGCCGCGGAGCCAGTCATCGTCGCTCCGCGCGGGAATGCCGTGCACCCGCAGGGTGTGGTGATAGCTGTCCAGGATCAGTTGCACCGAGTTGATCAGGGTTCCGTCGAGATCGAAGAGCAGGGTGTCATAGCGTGTCATGGGCGCCAAACGTATCGCGTCGCCCGGGGAACGGTAGGTCACCATCCCGGATGACGATGAGGCCGCTGAGGCGGGCCCCGAGGAGCCCGCTGCCACTGGCGGGCGCCGGGAGGTGCGGGAGCCGCCGGACAAGTGCGGCATCATCCATAGCGGCGAGGTGCTGGATCAGGATGCGTTCGCCGGCGGTGTGACCGCCGCCGGCGAACCGGATGGCCCGCTCGACGAGCGTGAGGGTGTCGCGGTCGCGCGCCCTGCTGGCGGGGCGCACCATGGCATAGAGCCGCTGGAGCAGCGTCCGTGCGGAAGCGTCGCCGCGGCGCCACCAGGCGGCAGCCTCATGCTGCCGGAGGAGGTCGCGTACCGCGGCAGCGAGCCGGCCGACTGCCGCGCGGCGCTCGGCACGAGTGACACACTGTGCAGCGTCCTCCTGCAGCGCCGCCCACCGGAGCATGGGCACCGCCTCGGCCTCATTGGACCAGTTCGCGCCCGCGCCGCTCCAGAGCAGCGACCGGCCCACGACAGCGCCGGCAGCGCCATCTCCCGCCAACTCGACGATCTCGATGCCGGCGAGCAGCCCCGGCCCCGGCCCGGCAACTACAGCAACGCCGGTGATGCTCTGGCCCATGCCGAGGTCGCGTGCAAGCGCCTCGCGCCAGTGCCAGACGCTCTCCTCGCCCCCACCCACGCCCACGCGCGCCGGCAACGCACGCTTGCGGTTGAGGATGGCGCCCAACTGCAGCCGTTGCTCGAGTGCTGACGAGAGGGGAATGACCTGGCTCGTGCTCAGGTGTGCCCGGGCCCCGCGACGGCTCCGCCCCTCGCGCTGTTCGATGCGGGCCGGCGTCCAGGGCAGGTCGTAGTGGACCACGCGGCGCAACCGCGAGAGATCGAGTCCCTCCGCGGCGACATCGGTGGTGATCAGGTGACGTGGCGCAAGCGGACTGACAGGCGCGTCGCTGCGGAACCAGTCGAGCACCGTGCCGCGCGGGGCGCGCAACGGACCAATGCCCGCGGGCGCGCCACTGCACCAGGCAGGACGCATGTGAGAGAGACGGTCGCGCAGATATCGGACGGTGGCACGGCGGGTGGTGAAGACAAGCGAGGGAACGTCATCGGACAGCAGCGCACGCAGCGCGGCGGCGCGCGCATCATCGTGGCGGCATGCAATGGTTGCCTCGCGCCGGATGTCCGCGAGGCCGGGAAGGTCGGCAACAGAAAGGACGCATTTCCCGGGATGCGCCACCATTTCCCACAACACCAGTTGAGCCTCATCGGCGCCGGCGAACCGCCGGATGTCGCTCCGGGTCACTGCGCGCCCGGCCCGTGTCGCGTCCTTCGCGTGCAGCAGCAGGCGCTCGTAGGCGGCTGTCGTTTCCGCGAGTGCGGCCGGGCTCGACGAGGCCGCGCGCCAGAACACCCGTCGGAGCAGTGCCGCCGCCGGTCCGTCGGTCGACAACTCGAGGGCATCGATGAGGCGAAGGAGCCTGTCGTCGCGCTCGCTCACGAGATCACCACGTCGCTCAGCGCTGGATGGCCCAGCCCACTCGCGAGCAGCACGGACAGCGAACCGATTCCGCTCGTGGCCAGGGCGTCGTCACGCACGGTGAGTCGCAACTGGGCGGCGAGGTCGTCCAGCCGATTCACCACGGGAGTGGCCGAAAGCAGCAGCGCACGCCGGCCGACGAGCCACGGGGCCACCGCGGCATAGCGGAGCGTGAGCGGGTTCCTGAAGTGGTGGCTCTCGTCGATGATTACCATGCCGCGGCTGGCGGGCAGCGAACCGCGGCTCGCCCTGGCATGCGAGAGGATATCCACCTGGACGCCGGCTGCGCCTGCCGTGCGGAGCCAGTGGGCGCGGAGGGGCGGCGGCACGAGCACGGACGTGAGACCGTCATCGTTGAGGTGCCGGGCCACCGCGAGAGCCACCCAGGTCTTTCCGCTGCCTACCGGCAATGCCAGCAGCGCGCCGCCGTGGCGTTCGAGCGCGTGGATGGCGCGACGGAACGGGGCGTGTTGCGATGGCTGGAGCCACGCCGGCGAGTCGATGTCCGCCTGGGTGGGAAGGAGGCTCGCCGCGATGGCGCGCGCTACGGAGGCGACCGGCGACGCGGCTCCCGCCCTCAGTGCCGTGGCGCCGGGGTCGCCCGCCTGCTCGAGTGCTTCAGCAACTATGAGCGGCGACGATGCCGGCGAGCGCATTCCGTTCCTCGAGGGTGAGCCCGAGCAGGAGCGCCACGCGCTCATCAATGGCAGCAATGCCCTCGGCGGAGCAAGCGGCGGTGGCCGCCCGGACCAGCACGTCATCCTCCAGGGCGCCGCCCGGCAGCGGCAGGTTCTCGATGACCCGCGCATTGAACCGCCGGAAGCCGCTGGCGGCGAGCGGTGCCCGCACGGTTGCGAGTGCCCGGATCCAGGTGGAGTTGAGTAGTGCGGCCAGCACCCGTGCTGCGCGGGCCTCGGTGGTGAGGAGCACATAGCAGGTGTTCAGGGGAATCAGGGTGGCTGCATCGGCGCCGGTGAGTGCCGCGGCTTGCAGGCGCCGGGCAAGATCGGGCCACACCACCCGGTGCGCGCCGAGCGCAGCACGGGTGCGGAAGAGGGTCCATGGTGGGCCATCCCGGTAATCGGCCCGTCGGCAGAGGCGATGACGCTGCGACTTGAAGTACGCTGCCGCGCGAGGCGGGAGCGTGTGGAGCGGATCGCCGGCGGGATCGCAGGGCCAGCGGATCCACCGGGTCGGCGTGACCCTTCCGGGCTTGATGTCACGGCCGCGCACGGCCCGGCGCAACAGGTGCGGCTCTATGTCGGGCTCTACCGTGAGAAAGATGTCGTCGGCGCCGGTCTTCACGCCGAGTCGGCACTGCCAGCGCGCACGGATGGGCGGGCACTCCCTGCCAAGCCGCTCGGCGACGCGGCCGACCACGTCGCCGGCGAGCATCCATGGTCCGTCGCCCTCGAGTGACGATTGCGGGACGACAGGTGCCGTGGCCTCGAGCGCCGTGCGGGTGTGCTGGCCGTCGGCCGGCCGCGTCCTGCGCACCACCAGTGCCATGGGGTATACCGTGGCGTCGAAGGTCTTCGCATCGTCGGGCGGCATGTCGGCCACCACCTCGAGTGTGGTTGTCGCGGCCAGGGCACGACGCAAGGTGGAGGCATACCCCGCGTGCCGGAGTTTCGCGGGGACGAGAAGTGCGGCCACACCACCATCGCGCGTCAGCTCGAGTCCCCGCTCTACGAATGCCACCGAGAGGTCGGGATAGTTCCGGTAGCCGCGGCTCGCGGCGGGCCGGAACCAGCGATAGCGCTCGGCAAGGCGATGGCGCAGCGCGCGGGGTACCACCTCGCTTCGCACCCAGGGCGGGTTACCGACGACCAGGTCGAACCCGCCCGCGGTCATGACGTCGGCGAAATGCACGGAGTAGTCGAAGGTGGGCAGGCCGCCGTCGCGCACCAGCTGCTGGCGAGCGGCGCGCAAGTCGCGCCGCATTTCCCGGGCGCCAGCGAGACGGGCCCGCTCATCGCGCGCCAGTCCGCGCTGCCCGCCGAACAACGTTTCCGCTCGCGCATGCTCGAGCATCTCGGCGATCCGCGCCTCGACGGCCTCGATCGATCGTTCCAGCGACGACGCCTCGGCCGACTCTTCCGCCTGCCGGAGCGCACGGAGGGCGGTGCGCTTGGCGCTGCCTGCCGCACTGATCGCCGCATGACGTGACCGGCGCAGTGCCGCAGCGATGGCCGGGTCGGGCCGATGGAGTCCCTGCCGGCTCCAGAGCGAATCGCCCTGGCGCACGACGGCATCGAGGTTGGGGAGCGGCGGCACGGCAGCCGGGTCGGTGGTCTCGTCATCGGCGATGACGGCGAGCCAGAGCCGCAACTCGGCCAGCCGCACGGCCATCGGATCGAGATCGACACCGAAGAGGTTGCGGGCGAGGACGCGGCGACGCGCCGTGGCCGCGCTCTCATGCGACTGCCGCGTCGCGTGGGTGATGCGGTCGAGCGCGCCGAGCAGGAACGCCCCGGAGCCGACGGCGGGATCGAGCAGCGTGATGTCGACGAGCGGGATACCGGAATGTTCCCCGTGAACCGCGAGAGCGGTGTCGATGAGCCGCTGAACGAGTGATGCCGGGGTGTAGTAGGTGCCGGAGCGGTGGCGCTGTTCCGGATCCATGAGTCCCTCGAACACCCGGCCAAGCATGTCCGGCGCCACCACGCTGCCATCACCCTCTCGAGTGGTGAAGTGAAAGCCCTCAAAGAGAGTGTCGAAGGCGTCACGCCACGCCGGCGTCGGGATGTCGATCTTCCAGCGCCGCTCGAGCGCATGCGGCTCGAAGAGGCCCCCGTTCAGGAACGGGATTGCGCCGAATCGCTTCGCGGTGGCGCCCCGGTGAGCAGGGGGACGGTTCAGGGCGCCGAAGAAGAGCGGGCGCATGAGGTCGCGGTGGAGCGGGCGTCGGCGCACCAGGCAATCGTCCACCGCACGTGCGAGGAAGTCGCTCCGGCCGTCGAGCCAGCCCTTGCTCTGCACGAAGTAGAGGAAGAGCACGCGCGTGAGCTGCAGCAGGGCTAGCGCGCCGCGGTCGGCAGGGGATGGCCCGACGGGCATTGCGGCCTGGAAGCGCTCGAAGGTGTGGCGGAACTGGCGGAAGAACCTGGCGCCAAGGGGCTCGATGGCGAGCAGTTCGGCAAGGCGCGCCGCCGCCTCGAGCGGCGGGAGATCGCGCAGAGATGCGATGCGCTCCAGGGCCGCGACCGCGGCGGTGTCGGGTTGATCGAGAGAGAGCTCGAGCACGGGCGGGTGATCGATGGCCACCGTGAGGACGAGCCGCCGCCGGGCGGCATCGAGGCACACGATGCCGGCAGGCCGGCCCAGGGCGGACCGCGCGCGGGCAACCGCGCGCCCGGCGCACCGTCCGTCCCGCGCGGATAGGGTGATCCAGGGGAGGGTGCGCTGGGCATCCAGTGTCGCCATGCGCAGGACTTCAGCGGCAGGGGTGGTTTCAAACCCTTCAGGATCAAGGGGATGCCACGCGCCGCGAACCTCGAGCGCCGTGAGGAGGCGCCGGAGGCCGGACCAGCAAGTGACCTGCGGAAGGAGGGCTGCGATCGGCATGGTGTGCCCACTGGACACCGCACCATGTCACGCGTGGCGGGAGGAGCCGGCACCGCGCCACCGCGCGGCGGATCAATCGACCGCCCCCCCGTTCCGTTCCCGGGCCCGCAGGGTAAGACTTCCCCCGCGTCATTGACCCCACGGAGGATGACATGCAGGGCAGGATGATCGTAGGACTGATGGCAGGAAGCTTCCTTGCGGCCGCCCCGGTGGCGGCCCAGACGACTTCGACGGCGCCCGGCGACTCGGCGGGATTCGTCGTGCTCAAGAACCAGGACACGGTGGCCACGGAGCGGTTCGAGCGCAGGGACGTGACCTGGCTGGGCACGCTCGCGCTCGCGACCAGGAAGGACGTGGCGGACACCTGGTCAGTCGTGACGGCGCCCGATGGGACCGTGCCGCTGGTCGAGGTGATGGAGTCGCAGAAGCCGCCTGATCCGCGGATGAGGGCCCGCGTCATCTCGCGCGCGCGGATCATCGTGAAGGGCGACTCGGTATCGGTGGACCAGATGACGTCCAACGGGCTCGTGACCCGGATCTTCCCGTCCGAAGTAGGCGTCGTGCCATACCTCAACCTCTCATTCGGGATGCTCGAGGTGGGACTGCGCCAGGCGCAGGTCGCCGCCAAGCGGGATTCGCTCGGGCTGGCGGTCTACTTCTTCAACCTGGGCGGAGGGCAGACGGCGCGCGGAACGCTGGTGCAGCAGCCGGACGGGAAGGCGCAGCTGAGTATCGGAGAAGTGCAGATCGACCTGGTGCTGGCGCCGGACGGCCGGCTCCTGTCGGCCGCTATCCCCGCGCAGGGCCTGAAGGTGGAACGGGTTCAGTAGCGAGGCCCGTCACCTCGTCGTACACCCGGCCGCGCCATTCCACGCGCCGGGTGCCCCGCCACACCGAACGCGCCAGGATCACGAGAAACATGCCGGCGCCGAGTGGATACAGCAGCCCGTACCACATCGGCGCCTGCATGCCGAAGCTGATCAGCGCCCAGAACAGCACGGACAACGCGGTCGCAATCGCCGCTGCCGGCAGGAACGCGTGTGCGTAGCCCAGGAGCGCGACGCACAGCAGCACCGGCGGGGCCAGCCAGAAGACGCCGTCGAGGGCCAGGAGCAGCGGCGCCAGGAACCGGAGCAGCGGCTGGTGGCCGAACGAAAGGCGCGAGCCGATGAAGAGATTCTTGGACCATCCCTCGATCAGCTGCCCGAGGTTCTGGTACATGCGCGTCTCCATCAGTTCGTACGCGAAGGCGAAGTGGAGCTTCTTCCCCAGCCGCACGACCTGCTGTGCTATCGCAAGGTCCTCCACCACCTCACCCTTCACCGCGGCATGCTCGCCGACGGCTTCGTAACTCGCGCGCGGGAACATCATGAACTGGCCGTTGGCGATCACGTCCCTGGGCCGTGTGGCGGCGTTGACGGTGCTCGGGTGGTAGCGCGTGCCCAGCATGACCCAGATGTGGGGCATGACGACGCGTTCCCAGAAACTCACGACCAGCTGCCGCGGGGCCACCGTCAGGAGGTCGGCCCTCGACTCGCGAAGCATCGATACGGCATGCGCGAGCAGGTCGGGATGGTGCGTCGTGTCAGCGTCGGTGAAGAGCAGCACCTCGCTGGTCGCGGCATCGGCGCCCTGCTGGCATGCCCACGGCTTGCCGTACCAGCCGCGCGGCAGTTCCCGGCCGGGGACGAGACGCAGGCGGGGGTCGGTCGCCGCGAGGGCCGCCACCTTCCTGGCGGTGTCGTCGGTGGACCGGTCGTCCACGACGATCACCTCGAGCGGGTGGTAGGTCGACGCCAGGGCGGAGCGCACCACGGTCTCGATCTGCCCGGATTCATTGCGCGCCGGGATGATGATGCTGACGCCCGGGCCGGTGACCGGCGCAACGTCGCTGAGGCTGGGCTTGCTGCGTGCGAGACGGGGGATCGCGGCGAAGGACGCCGCCCAGGGCAGCGCCGCGAGCCAGGCGACGGTCGGCATCAACTGCGCTGCGAAAGGGCGGCGAGTTCGCCTTCGAGGTGGGTGAGGTGCCGGTCGATCTCCTCGAGATCGTGCTCCGTGTCATCGGCCACCGGCACACCGCTGCGCGCGAAGAGCGTAGCGACCAGGGCATCGGTGTAGCCCACCACCGCCGTGGCGATGCCGCGGTCGACGAGCCGGTTGAGGCGGAGCATGATGGCGAGCGCCTGACGGGGCCGGAGGGTCGTGACGATGGGCGCGAGGCGGAGGGTCAGGATGTCGCGAAGGTGCTGCAGCTCCTCCACCACTTCGCCGGCGGCGAGCCCGCGCATCGAGCCGACGCGGCCATACTGCTCGCACGCCTTGATCCAGATCGGCATGACTTCGCGGCGGAACGGGCCGACAGTCTGGCCGGACAGTTCGACGAGCAGGCGGAATTCGCGCTCGACGAATGAGCGGGGGATCATGCCCGTGGCCGCGAGCTTGTCCTCGAGGCGGCGGGCCCAGTCGGCGATCAGTGCGTCACGGGAGTCGGCGATGATCCGGCCGGCTGCCAACAGCGCAGGCTGCGAAGCGCGCAGGGCGTTCTCCTTGGATGGCGCGGCGGCAATCTATATTGGCTGACATGACCCGGTCAAAACCTGTAACGCAACCTCCGTGCCTCGCCACCGGCGCTCGCGTCGCCATCGTGGCGCCTTCCGGGCCCTGCCTCGAGCAGGATGACGTCACCCGATCGATCGAGTTGTGCCAGGCGCTGGGGCTCGAGGCGGTGTGTGGGGCGCACGTGCGCGACCGGCAGGGCTACCTGGCCGGGCGCGATGCCGATCGCCTCGCCGACCTGAACGCGGCCCTGCGCGACCCAGCGATCGACGCCGTCTGGTGCATCCGCGGCGGCTACGGCATGACGCGCATCCTGGACGAGGTGGACTTCGCCGCGCTGCGCAAGCGCCCCAAGGCGATCATCGGGTACTCCGACATCACCGCACTCCTGCACGGAGCATTGCAGGAAGCCGGCGTCGTGACATTCCACGGCCCCACCGCCCGGCACCCGATGCCCGAGTTCAGCCTCAGGCACTTCGACCAGGTGCTGAGGGTCCCGGAGGCCGCCGGCCGGCTCGAGCGGCTGCCGCAACCCACCGGGGTGCACGCCGCACGGGAAAACCGCATCGTGACGCTGCGTGAGGGCGTGGCCGAGGGGCCGTTGCTCGGCGGCAACCTGTCGTTGCTGCAGTGCCTGGCCGGCACGCGGTTCTTTCCCGACCTGGACGGCGCGATCCTGTTCCTGGAGGACGCAGGAGAGGCGCTCTACCGGGTCGATCGCATGCTCGCGCACCTGCGGGCGCTGGGCGCACTCGGCAAGCTCGCCGGCGTGATTGTCGGCCGCTTCACCGAGATGCGGCGCGAGACCGGTGACGGCGCGTTCGGCTTCGATGAGGTGCTGCGGCACTACTTCGGGGGGCTCGGCATTCCCGTGGCGTACGGCTTCCCGGTGGGTCACATCGACGAACAGTGGACGCTGCCGCTGGGGGTGCGGGCGCGTCTCGACGCGACCCGCGGCGAGGTCGACCTGCTGGAACCGGCGGTGGCCTGATGGCGACGCCGACGATCACGTCGTGCGAGCTGCCGGGCGTGCTGGGCCCGATCGCGGTCGACGTGCGCGCGGCCGGCCGGGACATGCCGCGCCCGGCGGTCGTGATCGTGCACGGCTTCAAGGGATTCAAGGACTGGGGGATGTTCCCGCCGCTCGCCGACCGGCTCGCGCGGGCCGGCTTCGTGGCGGTGAGCCTCAACCTGAGCGGAGCGGGCGTCGACGCGGCGGGGAACTTCGTGTTTCCCGAGCGGTTCGGTCACGACACCATCAGCGCCGCACTCACGGACCTCGAGCGCGTGCTCGACGCCCTGGCGGCGGGAACGCTCGACATCGCCCCGCCGTCGGTCATCGGCCTGCTGGGTCATTCGCGGGGCGGTGGCGTCGCGATCCTCACCGCGGCGCGCGACGCGCGCGTCACCGCCCTGGTTACCTGGGCGGCGATCGCGGACGTGAACCGGTGGCCGGCCGACGTAATGGCAGAGTGGAGGAAGAAGGGTCGCCACGACGTCGTGAACGCGAGGACGGGAGAAGTGCTTCCGCTCTACACCGACGTGCTCGACGACAACGCGCAGAACGCCGGCCGGCTCGACATCGTGGCCGCGGCGGGTGGCATCACCGCGCCGTGGCTGCTGATCCACGGCGAGGCGGACGAGGCGGTGCCACTCGCGGAAGGTGAGCGGCTGGCGGCGGTGATGCGGCACCCGGCCAGCCGGCACGAATGGATTGCCGGCGGCCAGCATACGTTCGGCGCGAAGCATCCGTGGGCCGGCAGCACGCCGGAACTGGAGCGGGTGTTCGCGGCCAGCGTCGCGTGGTTTGCGAGGTACCTCACCTGACCCAGGGGTCAGGCGAGGCAGCTGTAATCCGCAGATCCGCGCTACGGCGCCGTGGCAGTCGTGACCGACACCGGCACGTGCACGGTGGTGCCCGACGTTGCCGTCACGCTGACCGGAAGTGCCGGGTTCGTTGTCACTGTCAGGCCAACCGGCGGCGTCAGGCCCACCTGATACGCTCCCGGAAGCAGGTACTTGAACTCCGCAGTGTAGGTCCCGTCCGCCTCGGGGTCGGTGAGCGGCAAGCTCTCGGTCGAGTTGTCCGCGTTGGTTACGGTCGCGCTGAAGCTGGCCAGCGTCGTCGGATTGCCGCCAAGGTCCGGCAGGGTCACACCCGTGCCAAGGGTGACGTCGACCGCGATTCCCGCGGCCGTGGTGATCGTGGCACCCCGGATCACCGGGTGCATGATCCAGCGTCCGGAATTGCCGGCCGCGTGCCCGAAGCTCTGCGACACGTCGAAATCGACCAGCACGATCGTCGCGTCCTCCGGCACGACAAAACTGTCATCCCCGCCCAGCTGCACCTTGAGGCCACTCTGCCCCAGGCTCGGGGCCTGCAGCTCACCCGTTACGACCGCACCCTCGGGGAGCCCGGCATAGTCGGGTGAGGTGGCGTAGATCTCCGAGGCGCCGCCCGCGCCTTCCACCTCGATGTACGCGCCGCTGATCACGAAGCGGAGCTGCTCGTAACGCCCGGCTGGTACCACGGCCTCGTGGACCAGTTCGGCCGCGTCATTGGCCAGGGTCAGGAGGTTGACGGTGGTGTCCCGGTCCCGGAGGACGGTCCGTCCATCGGACCCCTGCAGGTAGATTTCGTCGATCGTTACCACCGCAGCCAGGACGTCGCCGGGGGCGTCGGTGAGCACGACAGAGACCCGGCCCGAGCCGTTGCCGCCGGCGCTGTCGCTGCAACCAAGGATTGCCAGCGGCAGCAGGCCAAGGACAAGGCGTCGTGTGAAAGCGATCATGCGGTGCGCTCCTGACATCGTGTGTGCGAGGGTTTCCGGCGGGTCGAGCGGTTACCGCTCATGCCGCCCGGGCTGTGAGAGTCATACGCTCGCGCTGCAGGAATGATGCTCGTGCTCGCAGCGCCGGTTCCGATGCCTAGACTGTGGCCACCGCTCGCTGCGTGGCATGGGCGCTACGGCCACCATCGCCCGACATGACAGTGTATCCAATCCATACGAACAGGACGCCCACGAGCTCTGTGACGTAGAGCACCTCGACGTGGCCAAACCGGGTGAACGAGCCGCCGATTCCGGGCAGGATCGTGCCAACGGCAATCGCCAGGTTTCCCCACATCCGTGTGGCCTGGCCGCGGTCACGGTAGTACTTCCACGCCGACCAGAGCGCTCCTCCGACGAGGAACACCACTGCATAGAGGTTGATCCACGGTGATATGAGCCGGACCCAGTGCCAGGCGAGCACCTTGCCCGAGAGGCGCGTCGGATCCACGAGCGCGTAGTTGATCGGCGAGAGGAGGACTGCCACTGCGCCGAATGCCACCACGGATAGCAACGCCGTGGACAGCCGGTCAGCGGTGCGCTTCGTCAGCAGCAGGTACACGGTGCCCTGTGCGAGGGGTGCGCCGCCCAGCAGGGCGCCGGTGATGTACCACATCCGGAACACCGGCTCCGACCATCCGAACAGGGTGGTCAGGCTCTCCGTGAGCGTGCCAGCGGCATACGTTACGAGCCCCAGGAACCACCATAGCAGGTAGGTTGCCTGCGGCTTGCGGCGCCAATGGCGATAGAGTCTCACCGCGAACAGCGTTGAGAATACCGTTGTGATGATGGGGATGTAGTGTATGGGCTGCGGCATCAGGAGCATCCGGATCCGGGATATGCTGTTGGGAAGTGTGCCTCATCATTACCGGTCGGACGGTCCACGTCACCTCCGGAGGAATGCCGAAATGCGCGTCAGTAGCGTTGCGGATCTGCATCATGCGAGACGGCATGGCGGCATGGCATGAGTGAGCGCGTCGCCGTCGTCACGGGGGCGAACCGGGGGATCGGCAAGGCCATCGCGCAAGGAATTGCACGCGCCGACTTCCGGACCGTCCTGGTGTGCCGCCGCCGCGAGGACGGTGAGCGCGCCATGGAAGAGATCGCGTCGCGCACCGGCCGTCACGCGCTCGAGGTGATGACGGCCGATCTCTCGAGCCTCGCCGAGGTGCGCCGACTTGGCGATGAGCTGCTCGCGCGCTTTCCGGCGGTGCACGTGCTGGTGAACAATGCCGCGGTCGCGTCCCGGCAACGCCGGGAAAGCGTCGACGGCATCGAGATGACGCTTGCCGTCAA
>JAGGAG010000149.1 GCA_017889745.1 Gemmatimonadota bacterium
GCTCCAGATCGTCGTCTCCGTCGGACCGTACACGTTCCACAACTCCCGCACCCTTTCAACCAGCACCCGCGCCAGGTCCGGGGCAAGTGCCTCACCCCCCACCAGCGCCCGCAACTGCGGCGTTCCGGCCCATCCCCCGTCGAGGAGCAGGCGCCACGTGGCCGGGGTCGCCTGCATTGTGCTGATCTGCCGCTCCTCCAGCGCGCGCACCAGCGCGCGCCCGTCACGCACCGAATCACGATCCGCCAGTACGATCGTCGCCCCCGTCACCAGCGGCAGGAAGAGCTCCAGTCCGGCGATGTCGAACGTCACCGTCGTGAGCGCGAGCAGTCGGTCGCCGGGCGCCAGCCCGGGCTCCGCGGCCATGCTGCCCAGGAAGTTGGCCAGCGCCCCGTGGGTCACCTCGACACCCTTCGGCTGTCCCGTCGACCCCGAGGTGAAGATCACGTATGCCAGGTCATCGTCACGCACGTCGAACGGCGAGGGGCTGGCGTCCGGCGTGGCCCCATCGCCGGTCAGCTCCGCGATGTCGAGCAGCCAGCGTTGCTCTCCCGCGAGCCGGGCGCCGAGGGTACTCGTGGAGAGGATGCCGCGGGCAAGGCTCGCATCGAGCATGTAGCGGACACGGGCTTCGGGCAGGGACGCATCGAGCGGCAGGTACGCAGCCCTGGCCCGGAGCACGCCAAGCAGCACCGCGGGAAGCCAGGCATCGCGCTCCAGCAGCACCGCCACCACGTCGCCCGGACCCACCCCCCGCCTCTGCAGGGCGGCGGCGACTACGCGGGTGCGACGCTCGAGCTCCGCGAACGTGACGCGCGCACCGCCTGCCAGCTCCTCTACCGCAATCGCATCGGGCTGTTCCGCGGCCTTGGCGGCAACCGCCGCCGGCAGCATGGCGGGAGCCGGTATCCGCGTGCCTGAGTTCGCCCACTCATCGGCAACGCGAGCGCGCTCCGCCCGGGAGAGCAGCGCAAGCCGGTCTACCGGTGTCCCCGGTGCTGCCGCGGCGCTCTGCAGCAGTCGCCGGAACTGGAGGCCCATCCCCTCCGCCGTTGCACGGTCGAAGAGGGCGCCGTCGTACTCGATATGCATCGCCACGCCGGCGTCGCCCTGGAGCAGGTTGAACCACTGATCGACGCGCGAGCCGCCGCTGTCCACCGGCAGGCGCTCGGCCGACAGGCCATCCAGCCGGAAGCCGGTCTCCGGGTCGTCGGCCAGTGAGAACATCACCTGGAAAAGGGGATTGTGTGCCAGGCTCCGGGATGGGTGTACCGCGTCGACGACGTGGTCGAACGGCACGTTCCGGTGCGTGAGCGCGTCCTCGGCGGTCTGCCGCACGGCATGAACGAGCTCCAGGAACGGCCGCTCCAGTGCCACTGCCGTGCGATACACCAGCACGTTCGCGTAGAAGCCGATGGCCACGTCGGTGCCTTCGGCATCGCGGTTCGCCACCGGCACGCCGATCGCGATGTCGGCCTGTCGGGAGAGCCGCGCGAGCAGCGCTACGTAGCCGGCGAGCAGGATCGTGAAGCGGGTGGTCCGCTCCGCCCGGGCAAGCGCATCCACCGCCGCCACTTCGTCCGGCGGCATCCGCACCAGCACGTGGCCGCCGAGGAATGTCTGTACCGCCGGACGCGGCCGGTCGGTCGGCAGCGTCAGCGGGAGGTCGAGTCCCTGCAGCCGGTCGCGCCAGTACCCCAGTGACCCGCTTGCCACGGTCTCCGGTGTCTGCTCCCGCTGCCAGAGCGTGAAATCCGGATACTGGACCTCGACGTCCGGGAGCCCGTGCGGCTCGCCGCGAAGGAGCGGGCCATAGGCGCGTGCGATCTCGCCGGTAAGCAGGTCGAGCGAAACGCCATCGCAGATCGAGTGATGCGCGCCCAGCAGAAAGACGTGGTCGTCGGGGCCAACCTCGAGCAGTGCCGCTCGCACCAGCGGCCCGCTTTGCAGGTCGTACGGCGCGCCGCTCACCCCGTTCAGCCAGGCAGTGATGGCCTCCGCGTCATCGGCGCTGGTGCGCAACTCGGCCAGCCGGTCCCTCCGGAGCGGCCAGGGGGCCACCGGGTGTACCACCTGGCGCGACACGCCACCGGGCGCGTCGAGCGTCGTCCGCAGCGCTTCATGACGCTCCAGGAGCAGGTCGAGGGCGGCTTGCAGTGCCGGCAGGGCGAGGTGCCCGCGCAGGCGGAAGGCGACGCCCTCGTTGTAGGCGGGGAGGCCGGGATTCGCACCATCGAGGAACAGCAGCCGTTCCTGCGCTGATGAGGCGGGGAACGCATAGAGCGCCGACTGCTCGGTCACGACGCGGTGGACCCCTCGCGATGCGGTACCGGCTCAGTCACCCGGAATGCATCCCGGCTCCGGCGCGGAATGCGCACGACGGGTGCGGCGGGGGGCCCGCCCGCGGCGGCGTCGAGGTGCCCGGCCAGGCCGGCGAGCGTGCTGAACTTGAAGATGTCGTTCACGGCGATGCTCCGGTCGGGCAGCGCCTCCCTGAGCTTGCGCTGCAGCTTGACCGCGGTCAGCGAATGGCCGCCAAGCTGGAAGAAATCGTCGCTCCGCGCCACCTGCGCTACACCCAGCAGCCTCTTCCAGTGCTCGGCCAGCAGCCTTTCCGTCGCCGTGACGGGGCCGTCCGCGTCCGTCGCGCCGGCCGACTCGGTCGTTGCCGCATCGGCATGCACAGGCTCAGGAGCCGGGGTATCCAGTTCCCGGAGGATGGCCTCGAGCGGGCGGGGCGTCACCACGAGGTGGGCCGGGGTGAGATGTGTCAGCACCTGGTCGATGACGGACATCCCTTCCGCGGTGCGGATTCCCTCGGCCAGGCTGGCGGCGAAGCTCGTGTTGGCCACGCCGCGAGTCGCCTCGGATACGTCCAGCCGCACGGTCTTCGTTCCCGCGTTGCCCTGGGCGCCAAGCTGTGCTGCACTCACGCGCGCCATGACGAAGTCACTGATGTCCACCAGCACGGTGCCTGCCGCATCGGCGATCGTCACGTCGAACGTCACGAAGTCCGCGGATGAGCCCTCGTCGGGGCGAAGCCGCACGTGGCTCACCAGTGACTGGCGGAGTGGCTCGTGGGCGCGCAACGTTCCATACGAGAGCGGCACGTAGAAGTCCTTCGCCTCGTCATAGCCTGGGATCAGCGCCTGCACCGTCCCCGTCGCCATGTCGAGGAGGGCAGGGTGAAGCGGATGCGCTTGGAGCAGGCTGCTGAACTGGGCCCGTAGCTCGAGCGTCACCAGCGCCTCACCGTCGCCGTAGTCGATCCGTCGGAGGTTGTCCCATTGGGGGCCGAAGTCGAGGTGCGGCGTCTGGTGCTGCCCCTCGAATGTCTGCGTCCGGACCGCGCAGCGGCGCCGGATCGCCGCTACGTCCAGCGGAGCCGGTCGGTTGCCTCGATGTAGCCCGTGCCCGGGATCAGCGCCGCACCGCCGCGCAGCCGATGCTCGGCGAGGAACCAGTTGCGCTGGATCGATACGGTGCTGCGGTAGAGCTGCTCATCCGCCGTGTCTCGCACCCGCCGCCCGATGAGTGGATCGTCCCCGCCCGGCTGGGTGCCGCCCAGGGCCGCACCGAGCTCGGCCGCCATGCCGACCTCCTGCCACGCGTCCCAGCCAAGCGACAGCGCCAGGGTCCCGTCACGCGCCCGGCGCGCTGCCGCGTAGGCGTCGAGGAAGGCATTGGCCGCGGCATAGTCCACCTGTCCCGCGAACCCTGCAATGGCGCTGGTCGACGAGAACAGCAGCAGGAAATCGAGGGCGACACCCTGGGTTGCTGCGTCGAGGCTGAGCGTGCCCTCGACCTTCGGGGCCAGCACTGCGGCGGCTGCCGCCTCGCTCTTGAGTTGTACGATGCCGTCATCGAGCACGCCGGCGGTGTGGAACACCCCGTGAAGCGCCCCGAATCGGGCCACGGTCTCGGCCACGATCTCGGTCATGCGCGTGCGGTCGGCCACGTCGCCGCGGGCGACCAGTACCTCGCTGCCGGCACTCTCCATGCGCTGTACCGCCTGGACCCGCCGCGCCACGCGCTCGTTGCCTGCGCTCCCGACGGCCTTCCAGGCGTCACGCGGCGGGAGGCCGGAGCGGCTGACCAGTACCAGGCGGGCCTGGACGGTCTTCGCGAGGTGTTCGGCAAGGGCGAGGCCGATGCCGCCGAGACCGCCGGTGATGAGGTACACACCACCGCGGCGCAGCGTCGACCTCGAACCCGGTGATCGCAGCGATGTCGGCTCCCAGCCCTGCACCCATCGATCGGTGCCGCGCCACGCGGCGACCATGGCGTCGGGTTCCGCGATGAGTTCCGCCGCGAGTTGATCGACCAGTCGCCCCCGCTGCCAGCTCGCCTCCGGTACTACGACATCCACGATCCGGGTCCGGAGCTGCGGGATCTCGCGCGGCAGGACGCGCAGCGCGCCGAGCATCGTCGCCTTGACCGGCTCGAGCCGCGGCTCCCCCGCGACCTCCAGCACTCCGCTCGAAAGCACGCTGAGTGTTACCGGCGCTGTCAGGTCGCGTTCGCCCAGGGCCTGTCCCAGGGCCAGCAGGCTGAAGAAGCCGTCCCGCGTCACCTCGCGTGCCGCGGCCGGATCGAATAGGTTCGCCGACTCATCCAGCGCCAGGGCATGGACGATGGCGCTGGGGACGCCGCCATCGGCGTGCAGCGCATCCAGCAGGGCGCGCCAGTCATCCACCGCGTCGGGTCGCAGGACGAACCCGTCGCGCTGGCGCGCGAACCCGGCGCCGGCCTCCACGAGCACCAGGTCATGCCCAGCCGCGCGCAGCCTCGGCGCCAGTTCCCGCGTCACGCCGCCCCGGTCCGCCAGCAGGAGATAGCGTCCGGCCGGCAGAGCGGCCGGGCCGCCGGGAAGGGCGCGTCGCCACGACGGCTGGGTATACCAGTCGCCGACGTCGCTGCGCCGCGCCGTGGACCTCGCCGGCGTGCTGGCGGCGGCCGCGGCCGGTTCGATCCAGTGGCGCTGGCGCTCGAACGCGTACGTCGGCAGCGGAATCCGCCGCCGCGTTTCACCCCGCCGGAGTTGCGTCCAGTCGATGGCGACGCCAAATGCCCACAGGCGCCCGAGCGCACCTAGCATGAAGGCCAGGTCGGCGACCTCCTCCCGCGGGTGCCGCATCGAGTGAAGCACGGGTTGGCCCGCGGGCCGGTCCGGGTGCTGCCGCGCGATGGTCGCGAGGGTTCGCCCGGCCCCTACCTCCAGCAGCACGCGGCCCGGGTCTGCCGCCAGCGTGCGGATTCCGTCCGAGAAGCGCACGGTGCTGCGCAGGTGGCGTACCCAGTACTCCGCGCTCGTCGCTTCCGCGGGGGAGATCCAGGTACCCGAGAGATTCGAGGTGAACGGGATCGTGGGCGCCGAGAAATGCACCCGTCTCAGGCACTCGCCGAAACGGCCCAGGATCGGGTCGAGCATTGCCGAGTGGGCTGGCATGGTCGTGCGGAGCCGCACGGCATCCACTCCGCGGGCCTCCAGGATGCGTTGCAGCTCCTCCAGTGCCGGAACCGGCCCCGACGCGACCGTCAGCGATGGACCATTGATCACCGCGATCGACAGCCCGGCCGGGAGGAGCGGAGCAAGGTCCGCGGCCGGCAGCGGAACGCTCAGCATGCCGCCCTCGCCCACCTCGTCGACCAGCTGGCCGCGGGTAACCACGATGCGCAGCGCATCCTCGAGCGAGAACACTCCTGCGAGCGCGGCGGCGGCATACTCCCCCAGGCTGTGGCCGATCATGGCGGAGGGAGTGATCCCCCATGATATCCAGAGCTTTGCCTGGGCGTACTGCGTGATGAACACCGCGGGGTGGGTTCGCGATGGGCGCCCGAGTTCCTCCGCAGCGGTCGCCTCGTTGGCCGACGACGGGTACAGCAGCGTGCGGAGGTCGAAATCGATCATCGGCGCGAGCAGCGACAGGCACTGGTCGATGGCCTCACGGTACACCGGCTCGGACTGGTACAGCCCGGTCCCCATGTTCGGGTATTGCGTGCCGACGCCGGCGAACATGAAGGCCACGGAGCGTTCCGTGTCGTCGCTGGCGTGCGTAAAGACCTGTTGCGCGTCCTTCGAGCCGAGCAGGTCCGCCGCCTCGCCGGTACTTCCGGCGACCACCACCCGGCGATGCCGGCGCGGCTGGCGGCCCTCCTGGAGCGTGTGCGCGGCGTCGGCGAGGCTCGTGTCGGGATGCTCCCGCAGGAAGGCGGCGAGTCGCTCGCCGTTTGCCTCCAGTGCCTTCGGGGTCGCTGCCGAAAGCACGAGGACCTCGGCCGCCCGCCCCGGCGTGGTGGGCAGCGGCGCCGGCGCCTCCTCCACGATCGCGTGCGCGTTGGTTCCGCCCACCGCGAGCGAGTTGACCCCCGCGCGCCTCGGCCATGGCGCGTCCCAGGGAAGCGCCCCGGCATTGACGAGGAACGGGCTCCCCTCGAATCCGCACGCCGGGTTCGGCGCCTTGAAGTGCACGAGTGGCGGCAGCGTGCGGTGCTTCAGTGCCTCGACCACCTTGATGAAGCTTGCCACGCCCGCGGCGGTGTCGGTGTGCCCGATGTTGGCCTTCACCGAACCGATGTGACAGAAGCCCACCTTGTCCGTGCCCTGCCTGAACGCCTGCGTCAGCGCCGTGATCTCGATCGGGTCGCCCACCGGCGTTCCCGTTCCGTGGGTCTCGACATAGGTGACCGTGTCCGGGCTCACGTCGCCGATGGCGTGCGCCACCGCGACGGCCTGCGCCTGCCCGTCCACGCTCGGCGCCAGGTAGCCGGCCTTCTGCCCGCCGTCGTTGTTGACGGCGGAGCTCCGCAGCACGGCGTGGATCGTGTCGCCGTCCCGAAGGGCGTCAGCCACGCGCTTGAGCACCACCGCTCCCGCGCCGCTTCCGAATACTGTCCCCCGGCTGGCGGCGTCGAAGGCGCGGCAATGCCCGTCCGGCGAAAGGATCTCCCCCTCGGCGTAGGTGTAGCCCCGGCGGTGCGGCAGCTCGATCGTGGCGCCGCCCGCGAGCGCCATGTCGCACTCGCCGTTGAGCAGGCTCTGCGCGGCCAGGTGGATCGCCACGAGCGAGGTGCTGCAGGCGGTCTGTACGTTGATGCTCGGCCCCTTGAGGTCGAATACGTAGGACACACGGGTCGTGAGGAAGTCCTTGTCGTTGCCCGTGTGCCGCAGCAGGAAAAGCCCGTCCGACTCCAGCAGTTCCGGTCGGGTGAGCAGGTTGTACGGCAGGTAGGCGTTGTGCCCCGACCCGCCGAACACGCCGATCGATCCCGCGAATCGGCGCGGGTCGTACCCGGCGTGCTCGAAGGCCTCCCACGATACCTCGAGGAAGTGCCGGTGCTGCGGGTCCATCACCGCGGCCTCGTGCGGGCTCAGGCCGAAGAACGCGCCGTCGAAGCACTCCATGTCCTGCAGCGGGGCGCCCGCCTTCACGTAGTCGCGGTGGCGGAGCAGGTCTTCCGCCACGCCGGCGGCGCGCAACTCGTCGTCGCTGTACCGCACCACCGATTCGACCCCGTCGCGCAGGTTGTTCCAGAACTCTTCCACGCTGCGCGCGCCCGCGAAGCGGCATGCCATGCCTACGACGGCAATCGCGCTCTCATAGGCGACGGGGTCCACCGGCTGCGTCACGTCGGGCCTCATGATTCGCCTGGCCGCCGCGCCTGGAGGCGCCGGCTTGCCGCGGCCTTGCGACTCTGTGCCCTGGCCGCGGTTGCGGCGGCAAGGGTGCTGGCGCTGTTGTCATTGCCCAGATGGTCGGCCAGCGCACGAATGGTCGGGAAGCGGAAGATGTCCGTGACGGTCACCGGCCGCTGGAGCGCCTCCTTGAGGCGCCGGTGCGCCTGGATTGCCAGGAGCGAATGCCCGCCTAGATCGAAGAAGTTCTCCGCGGTCCCGACGCGGGGAATGTTGAGCACCTCCCGCCACACGCCGGCAATGGTCTCCTCGACCTCGCTCGATGGTGGCACGAACGGCACTTCCGACGCGGCCGTCACCTGTTCCGGCGCCGGCAATGCCTTCCGGTCCACCTTCGCGTTCGGCGTCAGCGGAAGGGCCGCCAGGACGACGATGTGCGACGGGATCATGTGCTCCGGCAGCTCGGATCGCAGCGTGCTGCGTAGTGTCGCCGGCGACAGGACCGTCCCCGCTCCCGCGGTCACGTAGGCGACCAGGCGCTTGTCGCCCGGCACGTCCTCGCGGGCGATGACGACGGCGTCCCGCACGCCGGGCGCGGCCCGGAGCCGGCTCTCGATCTCGCCCAGCTCGATGCGGAACCCGCGGATCTTGACCTGGTGGTCCAGCCGGCCAAGGAACTCGAGCACGCCATCGGTGCGCCAGCGGGCGAGGTCGCCCGTCCGGTACAGGCGTGCGCCGGCGTCGTCGAACGGATCCGGGATGAACCGTTCGCCGGTGAGCTCGGCTCGTCCCAGGTAGCCGCGGGCCACGCCGGCGCCACCGATCAGGAGCTCGCCAGCCACGCCGGGAGGAACCAGCGCCAGGTGCGTGTCCACCACGTGGCAGGTGGTGTTCGCGATCGGCGTGCCCAGCGGCACGGCGCCCGTGCTTCCGTCGAGGCGGTGCGTCGTGGACCAGATGGTGGTCTCCGTGGGACCGTACATGTTGTGCACTTCGCCCCGGGCTCCCACGAGCGTCCGCAACTCGGACGCCAGTGACTCCGGGAGGGCCTCGCCTCCGATCATCAGGCGCTCGAGCCGGCCGAGCGCCTCGCGCGCGCCCTCCAGTTGCAGCACCATGCCCGCCATCGAGGGAGTGCACTGCAGGTGCGTGACGCCATGGCGCGCGATCAGCGCCGGCACCGACATGTCCGGGGCGTTCTGTGCCCGGCTCGTCCGCTGGCGCAGTTCATCGAGGTGGGGAAGGTGCCGCAGGACGGCCTCTTCGTCGACACCGAAGTCGATGAGGCAGGCGACGTCGTCGACGTCGATCTCCTTGAGCCGGTCCACCGTCGCGACGCACGCGTCCGGTGTGCCGAACAGCCCGCTCGTCTGGTAGTACCGCTCGAAGGCGTGCTCCAGCAGGGCGTCGAGTTCGGCGGGCTCGAGTCCGGCGATGTCCACTTCGGCGGTGGCCTGGCCCGGGCGCTTGAATGCCGGGAAGGACCACGCGTACTGCTGGATCAGGCTGACCGAGCTTCGCAGGTACTCGATCAGGGGCGCGCGCACCGCCTCGCGCACGGCGGCGTCATCCGGCCCCACGAAGGTGTGGAGCATCAGCGACACGA
>JAGGAG010000047.1 GCA_017889745.1 Gemmatimonadota bacterium
GTGCTGGAAGGGGCGGACATCCTGCTCAACTCCGGCCCGGCGGGGGTGCAGATGGTGCCGACGGCGGCCTGGCACGGGCATCCCACGCTCAAGGTGGCCGTGGACTTGAACGCTGCGCCGCCGCTGGGCATCGAGGGCATCGATGTCAACGACGCCGGCGTGCTGCACCACGGGGTCCGCTGCTTCGGCGCGTTCGGTGTCGGCAACTTCAAGACGACGCTGCACAAGGCGTGCGTGACACGGCTGTTCACCCGGAACGACCTGGTCCTCGACGCCGAGGCCATCGCCGACGTGGCGCGCGAACTCCTGGCCGGGTCGAAGGGATAACAGGCGATGCCACGGGTCGTCGGCATCGACCCGGGTACGGTCTCGATCGACGTGTGCGGCCTGGCGGGAGGCAAGCTGGTCATCGACCGCTCGTGGCCCACCGCCGACGTCCTGGCGGATCCCACCGGCTTTGCGGCGGCGCTCTCGGAGCACGGTGCCCCCGGCCTCGTGGCAGGCCTCTCGGGCTATGGCCTGCCGTTGCGCCGCGCGGCCGAAACGAGCGATCACGATCTCAGACTGGCCTTCCTGGCCCGCAAGGGCGAACAGGGCGGCATCGGTGGATTGCGGCTGTTGACGCGAGCGCTCGCTGACGCCGGACTCCCGCTGGCCCTGCTGCCCGGCGTCATACACCTCGACACCGTCCCTGAACATCGCAAGATCAACCGCATCGACATGGGCACCGCCGACAAGCTTTGCGCCGCTGCGCTCGGTATCCATGACCAGGCGGTCCGGCTGGGGGCGCACGCACGCGACACCGCGTTCGTGCTGCTCGAGCTCGGCGGCGCGTTCACCGCGGCGATCGCGGTACAGGCCGGCCAGGTTGTTGACGGCATCGGCGGCAGCAGCGGGCCGATCGGATGGCAGGCGGCGGGGGCGCTCGATGGCGAGGTGGCATACCTCGCCGGGACGGTGGACAAGGCGATGCTGTTTCAGGGCGGCGTCACCACCGTTGCCGCGTCGGATCGTCACGCTGCGGGTGCCGGATTCGATGCCTTCATCGAGGGCGCGGCGAAGGCGGTGCGACAGCTCCTCGTGTCCGCCCCGCTGGCGCGCGAAGTCATGGTATCGGGCCGGATCGCTTCCGATCCGGCCGTTCGCGAGCGGCTGGCCGCGGCACTTGGCGACCTGCCCGTGCGCCACCTCACGGGATTCGCGTCGCATGGCAAGCAGGGCGCCCAGGGCGCGGCGCTCCTGGCGGACGGGTTGGCGGGCGGAACGCACCGGGAGATCGTGGACATCATGCGAATTCGCGAGGCGTCAGGTACCGTCCTCGATCACCTGTATGTCATCACTCCCGACGCGGCGCGACGCGCCCTGGACCTGGCGTGATGGGCCCCCGTACCGGCTGGGGAGAAATTCTCGAATGGAGTCCCGCATGAAGCCGCTTGGCATGGGTGAGCTCGCGAATGACATCGCCGACGGCATGGAAGAACATGCCGACCTGCTGCGATGCGACGTGCACAGGCTCGGAAACGGCGCGCGCGTCATCGACTGCGGCGTGCACGTGCCCGGCGGCTACGATGCGGGCCTCGCGCTCTCCGAGATCTGCATGGGTGGCCTTGGCAACGTCGCGCTCGGGCCGGTGACGATCGGCAACGAGTCCTGGCCCGGGCTCACCGTCTGGACCGATCACCCGATGATCAGCTGCATGGCGTCACAGTATGCCGGCTGGGCCATCTCGCCCGAGGGATTCTTCGCGATGGGATCGGGCCCGCTGCGCGCACACGCGCGGGTGGAGAAGGAACTGTTCGGCAAGCTCGGGTACGGCGAGACCACGGGGCATGGCGTCCTGGTCCTCGAGGGCCGGCAGTTGCCGACCGAGGCCGTGGCCGAGTGGGTGGCCGGCAAGGCCAAACTCGCACCCGACCAGCTCACCTTCCTCGTGGCCCCGACGGCAAGCCTCGCCGGGGGCGTCCAGATCGCGGCGCGGGTGGTCGAGACTGCGATGCACAAGATCGAGCAACTGCACTTCGACCTGTCGAAGGTCGTGAGTGCCGTGGGCTTTGCTCCCCTGCCGCCGGTGGCGAAGAACGACATCCGTGCCATCGGGCGCACGAATGACTGCATCCTCTATGGAGGGAGTGTGCACTTCACCGTGCAGGCCAGTGACTCCGAACTCGCGGAGCTGGCGCCAAAGGTGCCGGCATCGGCGTCGCGCGACTACGGCACGCCGTTCTACGACGTCTTCCAGCGTTACAACAAGGATTTCTACGCGATCGACCCGCTGCTCTTCAGCCCCGCCGAGGTGCGGCTGACCAGCGCGGAAAGCGGTCGGACCTTCCACGCCGGGCAGCTCAATCAGGACGTGCTGCGCGCGTCGTGCTATCCCGCCTGACGGCGGCCTCGTTCCCATCCAGGAGAGTTGGACATGCGTAGCCTGACCCGTACCTCGCTCATGGCAGCGGCCGTTCTTGCATCGGCCTGCGGCCCGACCAAGGAAGCTGCCAAGACAGCCGACACCACCGCCGCGGTCGCCCCGACGCCGCCGCCCCCGCCGCGGGCCATCGTGACGGTGCTGTACCTGTGGCCCAAGGACACCGCCAAGTTCGAGAAGTACTACCCGACCCACCTCAAGATCGTGGGCGATCACCAGCAGGAGATCGGCTTCACCAAGGCAGAATTGACGAAATTCTCCTCATCCCTGCAGGGCACCAAGGCCGAGTACTACCGGCAGGCGGAGCTGTACTTCCCCTCGCTCGATGCGCTGAAGGCGGGCATCGCGACCGCAGGGTTCAAGGCGGTCGGCGATGACTTCAAGAACTTCGTGGCGCCCGATGGCCTGATCGCCATGATCGGCGAGGAGACCGGTGCGGCAAGCGACACGCCCTGCCCGGCGCTCGCGACGGTCATCTATGGCACGCCGACCGACGCCGCGGCCTTTGAGCAGTACTATCCGAAGCACCTGCAGATTGTGGGCACGGAACAGGCCGCGGTCGGGTTCGTCCGGGCCGACCTCACGAAGTTCATCTCCAATCTCGACGGCACGCCGCCCGCCGTGTACCGCCAGGCGGAGCTCTGCTTCCCCTCCATGCAGGCGCTGACGACCGGTGTGGGCAGCGCCGCCTTCGGACGGATCGGGAACGACTTCGGCAACTTCGTCACCGGCGGATTGCGCGGGCTGATCGGCGTCCAGCAGTAGTGGTTCATTCCGGGGCGGCGTGACCATTCTGACGGCCAGCGGCGGGCACCGCGGTGGCCGGCATGAACCGAGGCAGGGCATGTATCCATCCGACGTCGCCAGCGCGGTACAGCTGGCGTGCCTGCTCGAGGTCGCGTCGCCCAAGCCGGGCAATGTGTCGCCAGGTCGCGCCTTCGGTGACATGCGCTCTTCCTCGCGAGCGCGGCGGCCATCGGACCCGCGTTCCTGCTTGCCGACCAGCAGGGCCTCGGCGCGACCATCCTGGCGGCCGTGGAGGCGACGCGGCGCTGGACGGCTGCGAACACCAACCTGGGCCTCGTGCTCCTGCTTGCCCCGCTTGCCCATGGCGTGCTCCGCAGGGGAGAGGGCCCTCTGCGGGACGGGGTGCGGAGCGTGCTGCAGTCGACCACCGTGGATGACGCCCGCCTCGCCTACCAGGCCATCCGTCTCGCGGCACCGGGCGGCCTCGGCACGGCGGACCGTCAGGACGTGACGGGTGAGCCCGATATTCCGCTCCGTGACGCGATGGGCCTCGCCGCGGGCCGCGACGCCATCGCCTCCGAGTACGCCACGGGCTTTGCCATCACCTTCGACATCGGCGCACCGACCCTGACGGCGGCACTCGACGCCGGCCTCGAGTGGCCGGACGCGGCGGTCCAGACGTCGCTTACCATCCTCGCCCACCGGCGGGACACGCTCATCGAACGGAAGCTCGGGCGCGACGCCTCCGACGCCGTTAGCCGTGAGGCCGCCGAGGTGCTGGCCAGCGGCGGCATGCGAACCGAGGCGGGACGGAAGCGCCTCGCGCAGTTCGATACCGGGCTGCGGGACCGCGCGAATCGGCGCAACCCGGGTACGACCGCCGATCTCACGGCCGCCGCGCTTTTCGTCGTTATTATTGAGCGGGGACTACGCGTCAGTTAAGGACGCCGCAAGCCAAGGAGTGCGTTGTGCCGAGCAGCTTCAGGGTGCAGGTGAGCAAGGACTATCTGGTGTTCGCCTCCGCGCACTTCATCACCTTTCGTGGGCACCAGTGCGAGTCGCTCCACGGCCACAACTACCGGGTTGGCGTGATGGTCGAGGGAGAGGTGGACGCGGAGTGCCTCTTCGTGCTCGACTTCAGCGTGCTGAAGCGGATCGTGCGCCAGCTGGCCGATGAGATCGACCACAAGGTGCTGCTGCCGACACTCAACCCCAAGCTGGCGTACCGCACTGAAGGCGACATGCTGCACGTGGATTACTTCGGGAAGGCGACGTACATGTTCCCGAGGTCGGACTGCGCGCTCCTTCCGATCCAGAATTCGACGGCGGAGATGCTGGCGCAGTATCTGGCGGTGCGGCTGCGGAAGGAGCTGGAGGCGGAAGGTCACACCCACCTGACGCTGCTCGAGCTCGAGGTGGAGGAGAGCTTCGGCCAATCGGCCACCTATCGCACGGCGCTGGCTGCGGACTGATCGGTTCCGGGCGCCGCGCCGATCACGCCCCGGTGCAGTGCGCTGGCGACCAGAACGCCATCGCACCCGATTCCCGCCAGCGCATCGAGATCGCCCGCGCCGCGCACCCCGCCGCCGGCCAGCAAGGGTACCCGGGGTAATGCCCGCCGCAGCGACGCGAACAGTTCCAGGTTCAGGCCCACGCCGCGCCCCACGCGACCAACGTCCAGCAGAATCAGGGAGCGTGCCCCGGCGCCGATCGCACCCCGCGCGAGCGCCTCGGGCTCTGTGGAGAGGGTCTTGGTCTTCAGGTCCTCCGTCACGAGCGCGACATCATTCCTCAGGTCGAGGCTGAAGGTGATGCGACCCAGCGCCGCAAGGCCGGCCAGGTCAGCGAACGAGCGGAGGGTCTCGAGGCCGACGATCAGATCCGTGGAGTCAATCGCGAGACGGTCACGGTCGGCGAGCGAGGCCACGCCGGCATCCAGCAGCAGGGGGCCGCCGAAACCCTCGTCGGAGCGCAGCCGGGCGACCAGGTCGCGTTGCGCCGGCCGCCCCGCGATGGCATCGAGGTCGGCGACATAGCAGCGGGAAACGCCGGGCAGGGAGCGATAGGCACGCGCCAGGGCGAGGGCGTCGCCCTGAACTCCCGGGGTCAGGACGGATCGGACCGGTGCATAGCGTGCGCGGTCCCCGCCGACTGCGTGGACCGCGACACCGCGCGCAAGATCGAGGACAGGAATGAGTTCCACGGGCTGGTATTGTGGCTGAGCCGGGGCTGACCGTCGTGAAAGTTGGGGGCGCGATCTGCCGGGATCCGGCAGCACTGCGCCTGGCACTCGAGGCGATCGGGCGCCTGGGACGCCACCAGCCGCTGGTCGTCGTCCCGGGCGGGGGCGCCTTCGCCGACCAGGTGCGCCTGGCGCAACGCGCGCTCGGATTCTCGGATGACGCCGCCCACTGGATGGCGATCCTGGCGATGGACCAGGTGGCGCAGCTGATCGCCGACCGCCTGGCCCGCGCCGGACTCGTTCATGATCCCGCCGAGATCGCCGCGGCGCAAAGAGCCGGCCTGATCCCCGTGCTCGCGCCCCATGCCTGGATGCGCCGGGTCGACGCCCTGCCGCATTCCTGGGATGTTACCAGCGACAGCATCGCCGCCTTCATCGCCGAGGCCTTGGGGGCGAAGGTGTTGATCCTGCTCAAGCGCGTCGATGGACCGGTGGAGGCGCTGGTAGACCGGGCCTTCAGCACCATCCGTCCGGCAGGGCTCGCCGTTCGCGTTGCTACACCGGCAACGCTGGAGCTTCCCGCGATCGGCTGACGCGGGCAAGCGCGTCACGTAGTTGCAGCACCAGCGCGGCCGACAGGGTATCGGTGCGCGTTCCCTGGCACACGGCGCCGCGCACACCGAGCACATCGGGTCCCACGACGGCAAGCTGCGCCAGGTTCGTGATGGTTACGCCCCCCGCAACGGCGAGCCAGATGCCGTGCCGGGTTGCCTGCTCGCGGAGCGCTGCCAGCGATGGCGCGCCCACCGACCCGAACAGACCGGGCCCGTCCTTCCGGCTCGTGTCCAGCAGGAGCCCGCGCGCCCCGGCCGCGGCCGAGACGGCTATCCACCGCGACAGGTCCGTGGCGTCGGATGGCTGGTCGACATAGCGTGCGACGACGAGGCGGGGTCGATCCGCGCGCCCCTCGAGCATCCGGCACGCGGCCGCAATCCCGTCGCCTGCCTCATCGGGTGCTGCCGAGATCACCGCGACCTTGAAGTAGAGCGCCACCCGGCGCCGAAGTGGCGCTACCGACGCGACGACAGCCTCGAGCGCCAGCGGCTGGGCGTCGCCCAGCGCCACGCTGAGCGCCACCGTCACCGGGACGCTCGCGCAGATGGACTGCAGCATCGCCCGGGACACGGGGGCCAGTGGCCCGAGCGCCGGTTCCTTGGCGTCGATGATGTCGGCACCACCGGCGAGCGCAGCACGGGCTTCTTCGGCGTCACGTACACTGACGAGCAGTCGCATGCACCAATTGTAGCGGCAGGGGCGCCTGGCATGTGCAACGCCGCGGCTCCACGCCGGCGAAATGGCGTGGTATGTTTTCCCTTCCTCCCCGCCGACCAAGGTTCAGCGCCCACGTGACGACATCCATTCCGGGTATCTCGCTTCGCGACAAGACCATGCTGGTCACCGGTGCCTCGAGCGGCATCGGGCGGGCCATCGCGATCGCGGCTTCGCGCGCAGGTGCTTTGCTGGCAATCACTTACAGGCGCAACCGAAGCGGCGCAGAGGCAACCGCGCGCGTCATCACCGACGCGGGCGGCACGGTCCATGTCCTCCCGTTGGATCTGGCGGTCGAGGGCGCAACGGAGCAATTGGTCGCCCAACTGTCGGAGCGGGTCGGTGCCGTCGACGCCTGGGTCAACAACGCCGGCGCCGACATCCTCACCGGCGAGGGCAAGTCGCTCACCCGCCGGCAGAAACTCGATGCGGTCCTTGACGTGGACCTGCGCGGCACCGTGCTGGCATCGTGGACCGCGGTTGACTTCTTCCGCGCTTGCCGGCGCGGCGGGGTGATCATCAACATGGGGTGGGATCACGTGCTGACCGGGATGGCCGGTGAGAACCCGGCCATCTATTCCGTCGCGAAGGGGGGCATTCATGCCTTCAGCAAGTCGCTCGCGCGGGACGTCGCGCCGCTGATCCGGGTCAACGTGATCGCGCCCGGCTTCATCAATACCGCCTTCTTCGACGAGGCCAAGCCCGAGTGGCATGCGCATGTCGAACAGCTGACGCCGCTGGGTCGATGGGGTACGCCGGAGGACGTGGCCCACGCGGCGGTATATCTCGCGTCCGACGCCGCGGCGTTCGTTACCGGACAGGTCCTGATGGTGAACGGTGGAGTAGTGCTGTAGGCCCGAGGCGACAGAGAGGAGATCTGCATGGCTGCCAAGGAACCGATTTACACCGAGGCCCAGATCGCCGAGAAGCTGGCGACGATGCCGGGCTGGTACTACGAGAACGGCTGGATCCGCCGGGTCTACAAGACCGACGGCTGGCAGGCGACGCTCATGCTGGTGAACACCGTGGGGTATATCGCCGAGGCGGCGTACCACCACCCGGATCTCACGGTCACGTGGGCACGGCTCACGGTCAAGCTGCAGACCCACAGCGCCGGCGGCATCACCGACAAGGATTTCGAGCTCGCGCGCAAGATCGAGGAAGTGGTGCTGTGGCGTCCGGCCACCGGGTTCCCTGGCCTCGAGGGAACGCCGAACAAGTGGGTGCGCAGCGGCGAGCCGCAATAGACGTGAAGGCGGCCCCCACCAAGGTCCTGTTCGTCACCGGCAAGCTCGCCGAACCGTCGCTCCTCCGCGTCCTGGCGGAGCACGAGTTGCCGTTCGCATGGGACGTCGCCGTCATGCGGATCACGGTGGCCGCGCTCATGACTACCGACTGGATCGCGAAGCAGCGGATCACGCCGGCGGAGGGCACCGACCTCGTCATGATCCCGGGGCTCTGCGAGGGCGACGCCGTGGCGCTGACGGAACGGCTTGGCGTGCCGGTCGAGAAGGGCCCGAAGGACCTGCGCGAGATTCCCCAGTACTTCGGCCGCGCCGCCAGGGCGGCCAACTACGGCGCCTGGCAGATCGAGATCCTCGCCGAGATCAATAACGCCCCCAGGATGGAGCGCGCGGCCCTCCGCGCGCTGGCCGAGTACTACCGCGCCAGTGGCGCCGACGTGATTGACGTCGGCTGCACGCCGGGTCGTCCCTTTCCCGAGCTCCGGAGCGTCGTGCGCGAGCTCCGGGACGCGGGCCTCAGAGTAAGCGTGGACTCGTTCGACCGGGAGGAGATCCGGGCGGCTCTCGACGCCGGCGCCGAGATGGTGCTCAGCGTGAACGCGAGCAACATCGACGTGGTCGAGCCCTACGCCGGCAGCGACAAGCGGTTCGTGGTGATTCCCGACGCCGGTGATCAGTTCGCCGAGCTGGAGCGAAGCCTGGAGCGCCTCGAGAAGTGGCGGGTGAAGTACCTCATTGACCCCATCATCGAGCCGATTGGGTTCGGCTTCATGGCGTCCCTCGAGCGATACGCCGAGGCGCACCGCCGCTGGCCCACGGTGCCGCAGATGATGGGCATCGGCAACATCACCGAGCTTACCGCCGCCGATACGACCGGCATGAACGCGCTGCTGATCGCGATCGCCGAGGAAGTGGGGGTGCGCGCCGTGCTCACGACCGAGGTCATTCCCTGGGCCCGCGGCTCCGTGCGCGAGATCGACGTTGCCCGGCGGCTGATGCACTATGCCGTGAGCCAGAAGGCCGTTCCCAAGCGCGTCGACGACCGCCTCGTCACCCTGAAGGACCCCCGCATCCTCGAGTACACCGAGCCGGAACTCCGCGCGCTCCAGCGCGAGGTGACGGACCCCAACTTCCGGATCTTCACTGACCGCGACACCATCACCGTGTTCAACCGCGAGCGGTTCGTGCGGGGCACCGACATCCAGCAGATCTTCGCCGAGCTTGGCGTCGAGGAGGCCACGCACGCCTTCTATCTCGGGAAGGAACTGATGAAGGCCAAGCTCGCCATCACGCTCGGCAAGACCTACCGGCAGGAGGGGTCGCTGCAATGGGGCTACCTCACGCCGCCGGATGATGCTCGGTCCGAGCACGTTCCGCTCACGCAGCGCTCCAGCCGCGCCGGACGGCCGCCGGCATGACGCTGCTCATCGAGCGGCTCGATCCCGCGCCCACGGCCGCTGATGCGGCGGCGCGGCTGAGCGGACTGCCGTGGCTGGTCTGGCTCGACAGCGCCGCCGACCCCACCCACCTGGGCCGGTGGAGCTTCCTCTCCGCCGATCCCTGGTTGATGCTGCGCGCGCATGGCCCGCGGACGGAGACGCGCACGGCGGGCAGCGCTGAATGGGTCCGGGTGCCGGGTGACGTGCTGCAGGTGCTCCAGCAGCAACTCGCACCACTCGCGCTCGCCGCGCCAACCGGGGCGCCGCCCTTTGCCGGCGGTGCCCTCGGGTTCCTCAGCTACGACTGGGGACGCGTCCTCGAGCGCCGCCCGGCGGCGAGGTACGACGACCTCACGCTGCCGGGCGCACTGATCGGCCTGTACGACTGGGCCATCGCGTGGGATCATGCCGACGGCTCGTGCTGGCTCGTCTCCACCGGGCTGCCGGCGGAAGGTGCCGCGCGCGGCACGCATGCGGCGATGCGGGCGGCGGAAGTCCGCGCGCTGCTCAGCGGCGGCGCCGGGACTCTCCCACTCGCTCCCGCCGTGAGTTCCGCCGCGGCAACCGCCCCATCCTATCCCGTGCTGGCCCTCGAGGGGGCGGAGGCGATCGGGCTGCGCTCCACCTTCACCGCGCGGGGCTACCTGAGCGCGGTGCAGCGCGTGCGCGAGTACATCCTGGCCGGCGACATCTTCCAGGCGAACCTGTCGCAGCGATTCGAGGCCCCGATGACCGAGCCGCCGCTCGCGTTCTACCTCGGGCTGCGCCGCGAGAACCCCGCACCGTTTGGCGCGTATCTCGCCTGCGACGACGTGACGGTCCTCAGCGTGTCGCCCGAGCGCTTCCTGGCCCTCTCCGGCCGTGCGGTCGAGACCCGGCCCATCAAGGGCACCCGGCCGCGGGGCCTCGGGCCGATGCATGACCAGGCACTGGGCCGCGAGCTCACCGAGAGCGAGAAGGACCGCGCCGAGAACGTCATGATCGTGGACCTGCTCCGCAACGACCTGTCGCGCGTATGCCGGCCCGGCAGCGTCCGGGTACCCGAACTCTTCACGCTGGAGCAGCACCCTACCGTGCATCACCTGGTCTCGACCGTCCTCGGTGAGCTCAATCCCGGCGTCGACGCCACCGAGCTGCTCCGCGCCACCTTTCCCGGGGGATCGATCACAGGGGCGCCCAAGGTGCGGGCCATGGAGATCATCGCGGAGCTGGAACCGACCGAGCGGGGGCTCTACTGCGGCAGCATCGGCTACATCAGTCACGGGGGCGCGATGGACACGAACATCGCGATTCGCACCTGTGTGGTGCGCAACGGACGGATATACTTCTCGGGCGGCGGCGGCATCATCGCCGACTCCGACCCCGAGCACGAGTACCGCGAGACCCTGCACAAGGTGCACGGCATCGTGCGAACGCTGGCCCGCCGCGCATCGTGATCCTCCTCATCGACAACTACGACTCGTTCGTCTACAACCTTGCCCGGTACGTGGCCGAGCTGGGCGAGGAGCCGGTCGTGCTGCGCAACGACGCGCTCTCGCTGGACGAGGTCGGGGCCCTCGAGCCATCGCACATCGTGATCTCGCCCGGGCCCTGTTCACCCGCGGAGGCCGGCATCTCGGTCGACCTCATCCGCCGCTTCGGCGCGCGCATTCCCATCCTGGGCGTGTGCCTTGGGCACCAGGCCATTGGGGCGGCCTACGGCGGCCAGATCGTGCGGGCCATGCGCCCGATGCATGGAAAGACTTCCCGCATCGCGCACGACGGCACCGGCGTCTTTGCCGGCCTCCCGTCTCCGCTGGTCGCGACCCGCTACCACTCGCTCGTCATCGCGCCCGAGTCCGTGCCCGCTGGCCTGCTGGTGAACGCGGTGTCCGACGATGGCGAGATCATGGGTGTGCGCCATGCCGTTCATCCCGTGCACGGGGTGCAGTTCCATCCGGAGTCGGTGCTCACCCGTCAGGGCTACCGGATGCTGGCCCGCTTCCTCTTCGGCCCCGACCGGGATGTCAGCGGCCTGCCGGTGTCCGCCGACGGCGGGAGCGCCGAGTCGATGCCGTCGGAGGAACTGCCCCCGGTGTGGTACCGCCGCTGACGAATCACCTGGAGATCCGCTGATGCGCGTGTGCCTCACGCCCGTCCTCTTCCTGCTGCTGGCCGCACCGGGAACCGTCGCCGGCCAGGGCGATTCCCTGCCGGCCTACCGCGAGCAGCAGGTCATGATCCCGATGCGGGACGGCGTGTCGCTCAGCACCCGTATCTACACGCCGGCGGCGGGTGGCACCGCGCTCCCGTTCCTGCTGACGCGCACCCCATACGGCATCGAAGGGTCGGGCGGGGCGCTCGAGGCGAATGGATCGTACGCCGAGCTCGCCCGCGAGCAGTACATCTTCGTGTATCAGGACATCCGCGGGCGGTTCGGTTCCAGCGGGCAGTTCGTCATGAACCGCCCGTTGCATGACCCGAAGGACGCCCAGGGCGTTGACGAGAGCACGGACACCTGGGACACGATCGCGTGGCTCATCGCCAACGTGCCGTCGAACAACGGCGCGGTCGGCGTCCTCGGCATCTCCTATCCCGGCTGGCTCGCCGCGATGGCGGGCATCAATCCGCACCCCGCGGTCAAGGCGATTTCGCCCCAGGCCCCCATGACCGACACCTGGCTGGGCGACGATTTCTTTCACAACGGCGCCTTCCGGCTGAGCTATGGCTTCGAGTACGCCACCGACCTTGAGCTGTCCAGCGACGAATCGGTGCCGCCACCGGTCAGCTTCTATGACACCTACAGCTGGTACCTCGCGCAGGGACCGCTCGCGAACCTCACGCGCCTCCTTGCCGGGCGCTCGCCGACCTGGACGAACTTCACCGAGCATCCGTCATACGACGCCTTCTGGACGAGTCGGGCGCTGACCACCTGGCTCACGGAAGTCGCCGTTCCCACGCTGGTCGTCGGCGGCTGGTGGGACCAGGAGGACTTCTACGGCGCCATCACCACCTACGCGACGCTCGAGCGGCTCGACCGGAACAACCGGAACTACCTCGTCATGGGCCCGTGGTATCACGGCAGCTGGGCCCGGACCGACGGGCAGAAGGTGGGCGACATCGATTTCGGCAGCGCCACGGGGAAGTACTTCCGCGAGGAGATCCAGGCGCCGTGGTTCGCCTTCTGGCTCAAGGGCAAGGGCAAGCTCGACCTGGCCGAAGCCACGCTGTTCGAGAGCGGGAGCAATCGCTGGCGTCGCTTCGACAGCTGGCCGGCGAAGGAAGGAGCGCCTCGCAAGCTCTACTTCCGCGCCGGAGGGTTGCTGTCGTTCGATCCGCCGACGCCCCGCGAGGCGCGGGGCTCGATGTACGACAGCTACGTGTCCGATCCGGCTCACCCGATCCCGTATCGCAAGCGGCCGATCGAACTCACGTACGATCCGCGCGGGTCGCACTGGCGCCCGTGGCTGTACGAGGACCAGCGCTTCGTGGACGGCCGCCCCGACATCCTCGTCTGGCGCACCGAGCCGCTCACCGAAGACGTCACCATCGGTGGCGACATCGCCGCCCATCTCTACGCCTCGACGACGGGCAGCGACGCCGACTGGGTGGCCAAGCTCATCGACGTCTTTCCCGACACCATCACCCAGGGGCCCGTCCTGGGCGGGTACCAGTTCATGGTCTCGAGCGAGATCCTGCGGGGCCGCTACCGGCAGGGATTCGATCGCGCGCGTCCCATCGCGCCCAACTCGATTAACGAGTATGTCGTCGACCTGCACCAGCAGAGCTACACCTTCAAGGCGGGGCACCGGATCATGGTGCAGGTGCAGAGCACCTGGTTCCCTGCGTACGACCGGAATCCGCAGACGTTCGTCCCGAACATCTTCAGCGCCGCACCGGGCGACTTCCGCGCGGCCACCCATCGCGTCTACCGCAACGGACGCTATCCGTCATACGTCGACCTGCCGGTCCTGGGAGGCACGCACTAGTTGCCGATGATCGTGGAGGGCATCATCACCAGCCGGGACGCCGGCGGGCACGTCAACTTCGCCCCCATGGGCGTGGAGTGGGGAGAGGAGCGCCTGGTCCTGAAGCCGTTCCTCGAAACGACGACCTTCCGCAACCTGACGGCGAATCGGACGGCCGTGTTCAACCTCGTGGACGATGTCCTGCTCTTCGCCCAGGCCGCGATCGGCAGCCCCCAGTTCCCCTGGCATCCCGCCGAGCGGGTGGCCGGCGCCGTGCTCGAGGCCGCCTGCTCCTGGCGGGAGCTCGAGGTAGAGGCAATCGACGCGACCCCGCCCCGCTCGCGCATCGACGCCCGCATCGTGCACCGGGGCCGGGGGCGCGAGTTCATCGGCTTCAATCGGGCCAGGCATGCCGTGCTGGAGGCGGCAATCCTGGCGACCCGGGTGCACATGCTCCCGGCGGCGCAGATCAGGGAAGAACTCGGGCGGCTCGAGATCCTGGTGGAGAAGACCGCTGGCCCCCGGGAGCGGGAGGCGTGGGCCCTGCTGACGGACTACGTGGCCGCCCGTCCGGCGTCGAGCGCCGACCGGGCATGAGCATCCCCGTGGAACGCGTCCGGGTCCGTGCGCCGGCGCGCCTCCATTTCGGGGTGCTCGACCTCCGCGGGATGCTGGGAAGGCGCTTTGGGGGCATGGGCGCCGCCGTGCCAGCGCCGGCACTCCAGCTTGAAGCGGAGCGAGCCGACAGCCTCACCGCCACCGGACCGGATGCCGAGCGCGCAGTGTCCTTCGCCAAGCGGTATGCCGAGGCGGCTGGTTTCTCAGGAGGGGCGCGCTTCCTTATTACCCAGTCGATGCCCGCCCACAGCGGGCTCGGATCCGGCACCCAGCTGGCGCTGAGCGTCGCGCGCGCGCTGGCCGAGCTGTACGGTCGGCCCCACGACGCCGCGACCCTGGCAAGGCACGTGGGCCGCGGCGCCCGTTCCGGAGTCGGAACATGGCTCTTCGAGCGGGGCGGTTTCGTACTGGAGGGTGGCCGCCGGGAAGGAGCTGGCCTGGCGCCGCTGCTCACGCGGCTACCCATGCCGGAGTCATGGCGCTGCGTCGTGGCCGTGCCGGCCACGAGCCCCGGTCTGAGCGGCGAGGCGGAGGCCGAGGCCTTTCGGTCGCTGCCTCCCCCGCCCGAACGTGAGGTGGAGCACATCGCCCATCTCATTTTGATGCAACTCTTACCAGCACTCGTGGAAGGCGACCTTCGCGATTTCGGGGCGGCTCTGGCCGAGGTCCAGCAGGTTACTGGACGCTGGTTTGCCGCCAGTCAGGGCGGCCCGTTTGCTCCCGGCCCAACGGCGCAGCTCATTGCCCGCTTCCGGGAAAGCGGGGCCGCCGGGGTGGGCCAGAGCTCCTGGGGACCCGCCGTTTACGCGCTGGCGGGGGACGATGGAGCCGCCGAACGATTGGCGGGTATAGCCAGGGAACAGGTGGGATCGGCGGGTCTGGTGGTGACTGGAGCTTTCGCGAACCGGGGCGCTGTGGTAGATCTCTTGATGGGTGGCGCTTCCGCAGATTGACAGCCTCGGATTCCCGCCGTATTCTAGGCGCCTCAGGATGCAACCTCCGAAACAATCCCAAGGCGTACGGTTGGCCCCCGCGCTCAGGTTACGGGATTAGCACGTTAGACATTTGGCAGCGCCCGACTTAGGGCAGTGCGTACCGCTTGTTGACATCGGCTGGCGCGGGCGTATCCTGTAGAGGATCATGGCGCAGAACCAGGCACTACCATGACGAATCCCTCCCATAATCAGTCCCGCGACCGCCGGCCTTCCGCTCGGCGTGAGACTTCGTCTTGGTGCGCCATGCGGTGGTGGCGCGACGCGGATAATACGATTCGCCAAGACGTTAGTTCCGCCTCGCAGAGCGTTGCCCCTCCTACCGACTCCAACTCGACCGCTGTCCTTCGTACGCAGGCTTTCTCTTGTCACATACGTCGCGCCGCCTCCCAGGGCGCGTCTGCAGTCTCACCGGTCGCCCGCAATGTGGGCGCGCGGTGTCGGTCCCGCAGTGCAGTAGTACAGTGGCAGTCACCCTTCATGAAGAGGTCAGTATGAACCGTAGAAGCCAGAAGGTGATATCTGGCGGTATTGCGGCGGGCTTGTTCGTATTCGCCGTCGCGTCCGCCAACGCCCAGGCGGGGGCCCGCACCGGGGCGTGGACCTATGGCGCCGCACCTGGCGAATGGGTCATGCCGGGCTACGATTACGGCTTGTCGCGGTTCAGCCCGCTCAAGCAGATCACGACCGCCAACGTGGCGAACCTCAAGGCTGCCTGGAGCTTCTCCACCGGCACCCTTCGTGGCCACGAGGGCAACCCGTTGGTCATCGGGAACGTGATGTACGTGCACACCTCGTTCCCGAACAAGGTCTACGCGCTTGACCTCTCCAAGCCAGGCGCGCCGATCATCTGGCAGCTCACGCCGAACCAGTCGCCGGACGCGATTCCGATCGCCTGCTGCGACCTGGTGAACCGTGGCACGGCCTACCACAAGAGCGGCAAGATCTTCATCGAGCTGCTCCAGGGCGAATTGCTGGCGATTGATGCGAAGACCGGCAAGGAACTGTGGCGGGCGAAGCACCCGGACAAGTCCAACGCTGGCGTCGAGGCGAACGGCTACAAGCAGGGCGCCACGATGACGAATGCTCCTATCGTCATCAAGGACATGGTCATCGCCGGTATCTCGGGCGGTGAGTTCGGCGTTCGTGGACGCGTGACGGCGTTCGACGTGAACACCGGCAAGCAGATCTGGACCAAGTACAGCACCGGTCCGGATGACGAGGTCGGCATCGTGAATGGTGTCGGCAACGCCAACTATGCCTCGCACAAGGGCAAGGACCTGGGCGTCAGCACGTGGCAGGGCAACGAGTGGAAGATCGGCGGCGGCACGACGTGGGGCTGGTATACCTACGACCCCGAACTCGATCTCTTCTACTACGGCTCGGGTAACCCGGGCTCGTGGAACCCCGACCAGCGGCCGGGCGACAACAAGTGGTCGATGTCCATCTGGGCGCGCCACCCGGCTGATGGCAGCGTGGCCTGGGTCTATCAGATGACGCCGCATGACGAGTGGGACTATGACGGCATCAACGAAATGACCCTGTTCGACAAGGGCGGCCAGAAGCTGCTGCAGCACTTCGACCGGAACGGCTTCGCTTACACCCTCGATCGGACCAACGGGAAGGTTCTGAAGGCCGAGCCCTACGGCCCGGTCAACTGGGCGACCAAGGTCGACTTGGCGACTGGCATCCCGCAGAAGGACCCGCGGTATGGAACCACCTCGAAGAAGAACACCGAGGGCATCTGCCCGGCCGCGATCGGCTTCAAGGACCAGCAGCCTGCTGCGTACTCGCCGATGACCGGCATGTTCTACGTCCCCACCAACCACATCTGCATGGACTACGAGGGCGTAGAGGTGAAGTACACGGCCGGTCAGCCGTACGTCGGCGCGATCGTCCGGATGTTCCCTGGCCCGGGCGGGTACCGCGGCCGGTTCATCGCCTGGGATCCGACGGCAGGCAAGGACCGCGCAGCATCCACCGCGTGGGAGATCAAGGAGCCGCTCGCAGCCTACGGTGGCGCTTTGACCACCGCTGGCGGCCTCGCCTTCTACGGCACGATGGAAGGCTGGCTCAAGGCTGTCGATCAGAAGACCGGCAAGGTCCTCTGGCAGTTCAAGACCCCGTCGGGCATCATCGGCAACCCGATGACCTACACCGCACCTGATGGCAAGCAGTATGTCGCAGTGCTCTCGGGCATCGGTGGCTGGGCTGGCATCGGCGTGGCCGCGGGCATCGGTGCAGAGGATCCGACCGCCGGTCTCGGCGCGCTCGGCGCCTTTGGTGACGCCGCGCAGTTCTCAACGCAGGGCGGCGTGCTCACCGTCTTCTCGCTCTAAGTGCTCCACCCGTGAGAGTCCGGCTACGGCCGGGCTCCCACGGTGCAGTTGGATACTCAGTCAAATCGAAGGCGCCGGCGCTGGAGGGGCGCGTTGCCCTCCTGGCCGACGCCTTCGTTATTATTGCCTACTCCCTCCGGGCCGTGTCCGCCCGGACCTGAACGACTCGGAGCACCATGCGCACCAGCGTCGCCACCCTCATCGCCATCGCCTTCACGGCCACCAGCGCCGCCGCGCAGGAAGACTCCCTGCACAGCACCCAGCTCACGACCAGCCGGGAAGCCGGGGTGCTTCGCGTCTGTGCCGACCCCGACAACCTCCCCGCGTCGAACCAGGCCGGTCAGGGGTACGAGATCAAGATCGCCGAGCTGATCGCACAGACCTGGGGTTGGCGGGTAGAATATGCCTGGTGGCCGGTGCGTCGCGGGTTCTTCAGCCGGGCCCTGAATGGCCGGTACTGCGATGTCGCCATCACCGCCCCGAGCGGGCTCGACATCGCCGGCGTCACCGGCCCCTACTTCCGCTCCGGGTACTACATCGTCTACCGGGAGGATAGTGGCCTAAACCTTTCTTCACTCGCCGATACCACCTTCCGCCGGCTGCGTATCGGGGTGCACATTCTCAACTCGGACGCCGAGAACACACCGCCCGCCATGGCCCTAAGTTCCTATGGCGTGGTGGGGAACCTGGTGGGGTTCCCGACCAACTACAGTGACATGTATCGCCCGGACGACATCTTCAGGGCGCTCGGCGGCAGCATCGATGTCGCGATCGTGTGGGGTCCGATCGCCGGCTACTTCGTGCAGCAGAGCAAGGTGCCGCTCGTCATGCACAAGGTCGCCGAGGATACGGTGCAGGGCATCCCGTTTGTCTACAGCATGGGAATGGGTGTCCGCCGGCGGGACACCAAGTTCCGCGACAGCCTCCAGGCGGTGATAGAGCAGAAGCGAGGCGACCTGGTGAAGATCTTGCAAAGCTTCAACGTGCCGATGCTGCCACTCGATTCCGGCGCCCCGGCGAAGGCCAACTGAACGCGTGAAAGGATCAGTAAGCCGCATGACCAGCTCACCGATTCGCCTTGTCGCTCGCGCCATCGCCCTGATCACGGCCCTCACGATCGTCGGCACTGCCCGCGCCGAAGCGCAGGACAGCGCCTACTGGGAAGCCTACAAGAAACAGGTCGAGGCCGTTAAGCGGGACACGATTCCCCAGAACGCGTATCAGGGGTGGAAGCAGTACGAGCTCAACTGCTCCCGTTGCCACGGCGAGTACGGCGTGGGCACGTCGTTCGCCCCGGCCCTGATCGTGTCGCTGAAGGATGGCGGCACCGTCCCCGACCAGACGGCCTTCATCACCGTCGTTTGCCAGGGCCGGACCGACAAGGGCATGCCCGGGTGGTGCGCACTGGGCCTCGAAATGGACAAGATCCAGAACATCTACGCGTACCTGAAGCTTCGTGCCGACGGCAAGGTCGCGGCGGGCCGGCCAGCCG
>JAGGAG010000048.1 GCA_017889745.1 Gemmatimonadota bacterium
AGCTCGAGAAGATCGACATGCTTGATTTTGCCGACCTCGTGGCGATCAACAAGTTCGACAAGCCCGGCAGCCTGGATGCCCTCCGCGACGTGCGCAAGCAGTACAAGCGCAACCGGCAACTCTGGGATGCGACCGATGAGAGCCTGCCCATCTTCGGCACCATCGCGGCCCAGTTCAACGACGCGGGAATGAACCGCCTCTTCACCGCCACACTCGAGGCGATCGCGCGGAAGACCGGCGTCCCGTTTTCGGCTCAGCGTCCCCTCGTGGCCGGGGGCGAGACAGCGCGCATCATTCCCGCCGACCGCGGCCGCTACCTCGCCGAGATCGTCGAGGGCTCCGAAGGGTACGCGCGGTTCGTGCAGGAACAGGCCGCGATCGCGCGGCGCATGTACCAGCTGCATGGCGCCATGGAACAGCTGCGCCTGCGTGAGGGACAGGCCGCGCTCGCCGTGCAGGAACCGGCCGACGGAGGCGTCGTGCGCGTGGAGCGCACCGACGGCAAGGCCCCGGCATGGATCGCTGAGCTCGAGGCGGAACACGCGGCGCTCGACGCCCGGCTCACACCCGAATCACGGCAGCTCCTGGCCGAATGGCCCGCCCTCGTCGCGCGCTATCGCGCCGACCGCTACGAGTTCAAGGTCCGCGACAAGGTGATCAGCCAGGACCTGTTCACCGAGTCACTTTCCGGCACGCGCGTCCCGAAGGTGAGCCTGCCCCGCTACTCCGACTGGGGCGACATCCTCACGTGGCTCCTCACTGAGGCACCACCGGGCATGTTTCCGTTCACGGCGGGGGTCTTCCCCCTCAAGCGGCAGGCCGAGGACCCGGCGCGCATGTTCGCCGGCGAGGGCGGCCCGGAGCGCACCAACCGGCGGTTCCACTACGTGTCGTACGGCCTGCCTGCCAAGCGGCTTTCCACGGCGTTCGACTCGGTGACGCTCTACGGCGAGAACCCGGCGCGGCGTCCGGACATCTACGGCAAGATCGGCAACGCCGGGGTGAGCGTGGCCACCGTGGACGACGCGAAGAAGCTCTACTCGGGCTTCGACCTCTGCAACCCGGCCACCTCGGTCTCGATGACCATCAACGGGCCGGCGCCGATGATCCTTGCCTTCTTCCTCAACGCCGCCGTGGACCAGCAGTGCGAGCGCTGGCTCCGCGAGCAGGGCGAGGCGGACGCGGTGAGCGCGCGCATCGACGCGCGCTACGCCGAGCGTGGCCTGGCGCGCCCGCGCTACCGGGGCGAACTGCCCGACGGCAATGACGGGCTCGGCCTCCTCCTGCTCGGCGTCAGCGGCAACGACGTGCTCCCGCTCGACGTGTACGAGCGCATCCGTGCATCGACGCTGAGCCGCGTGCGCGGCACGGTGCAGGCGGACATCCTCAAGGAAGACCAGGCGCAGAACACCTGCATCTTCTCCACCGAGTTCGCGCTGCGGATGATGGGCGACGTGCAGCAGTACTTCATCGAGCGCCAGGTGCGGAACTTCTACTCCGTGTCCATCTCGGGCTATCACATCGCCGAGGCGGGCGCGAACCCCATCACGCAGCTGGCGTTCACGCTGGCCAACGGATTCACGTACGTCGAGTACTACCTCTCCCGCGGCATGCGGGTGGACGACTTCGCCCCCAACCTGTCGTTCTTCTTCTCCAACGGACTCGACCCCGAGTACGCCGTCATCGGCCGCGTGGCCCGGCGAGTCTGGGCCAAGGCGATGAGGCTCCGCTACGGCGCCAACGACCGGTCGCAGCGGCTCAAGTATCACGTCCAGACCTCCGGCCGCAGCCTGCATGCGCAGGAGATCTCGTTCAACGACATCCGGACCACGCTGCAGGCGCTCTACGCCCTGTACGACAACTGCAACTCGCTCCACACCAACGCCTACGATGAGGCGATCACCACGCCGACCGAGGAGAGCGTGCGCCGGGCGATGGCGATCCAGCTGATCATCAACCAGGAACTCGGCCTCGCCCGCAACGAGAACCCGCTCCAGGGGAGCTTCGTCATCGAGGAGCTGACCGACCTGGTTGAAGAAGCGGTGATGCTCGAGTTCCGTCGCATCTCCGAGCGGGGCGGCGTGCTCGGCGCCATGGAGCGGATGTACCAGCGGAGCCGGATCCAGGACGAGTCGCTGCTCTACGAGCGGCGCAAGCACGACGGCACCCTGCCGATCGTCGGCGTGAACACCTTCCTCGATCCCTCCGGGTCGCCGACCACCATGCCGGCGGAGGTGATCCGCTCCACGCCCGGGGAGAAGGAGTACGCCATCGCGTCGCGCGAGGCCTTCGAGGCGAGGAACGCCGAGGAGTCGCCGCTCGCCCTGGCGGCGCTCAAGCACTCGGCGTTGTCGTCGGGGAACGTGTTTGCCCAGTTGATGGAGGCGGCACAGGTGTGCAGCCTCGGGCAGCTGTCGGCGGCGCTCTACGAGGTGGGCGGGCAGTACCGACGGAACATGTAGCGCCGCCTAGGGGGCGAGTACGACGTAGCGCAACCCGAAGATGAGCTGGATGGTCTTGAGGTTCGAGCCGGGCGTCAGCACGTTGCGGTACTGTATCTCGGCATACGGCATGATGGGATCCAGCCGCAGGTCGAACCCGGCCGAGCCGTACAGCGCCGGCGTCAGCCCGTTGCCGCTGTTGTCCTGCCAGTAGTCCACTCCCCCGCCCAGCAGCACGTACGGCCGCAGGTTCGCGGATGCCGGCAGCACGCGGTACACCAGCCCGAGCCCTGCCTGCCAGTCGCTCACCGTGCCGTACGGCGGTCCCTCGATCGAGTTGGCGCTGTACCCGGCGTCGAGTTGCACGCTGAAGTGCGACGAGTCGAAGTCCGCCCGGCCGACCAGGCCCACACTCCAGCCGGTCCCGAGCGACGACGCGGAATCGCCATAGGATCCCGCCGGTATGGTAACCCCTCCCCGGACGCCGGCGCTGACCTCCTGGGCCGTGACCCTGCCGCCGGCGCCAGCCAGGCAGACCAGCGCGAGCGTCATGAATCGAAGTCGCATCTAGAAGCGGATCCGGACACCAGCGTTGATCGGGAGCAGGTTCGGGTTGTCGCCTGCCACGAACACCACGTGGAAGCGGGTCTCGGCAAAGAAGCCGATCGGCGACCCCGAGATCGCGAAGTCAGCGCCGAGACCGGCGTTGAGGCCAAAGTCACCATCGTACATGCCGAGACCCGCGATCGCGTACGGATTGAAGCTGGACGAGGACGTGGCGAACTGGTAGACGCCATCCAGCGTGAACTGGAACGTGCTGGAGGTCAGGTCGATCCAGATCAGGTCGAGCTGCAGGCCCACGGGCCAGGTGGGCGGCTTCACCCGGAAGCTGCCGCCAAGGTCCCAGCCGACGTCACCGGACGGGGCGAGCGGGATGACGAGGCCGATCGTAGGCCGGATCTCGAAGCTGTATTCGTTGGCTGCGGCCTTGAGGGGGCTCGCTTTCGGCTTTGCGGCGGGTGCCTGGGCTTCGGCGCGCGGCGCAAACGCAACGAAGGCGAACAGCACCGCTGCCAATCGCATCATCTTGCCCATCGTATCTCCAGGTTGGTTGTTCGGATGGTTCAACATAGGCATCCCGCGTGCAGTGCGCGACAGGGCGGCTCAGCGCGCCAGGAACCGCGCGATCGCCTCGCGAAAGTCCGCCGTGGTTCGGGCCAGCGCATTGATGCGCGCCCCGAGCGCGATCCCATCGCGCACGTTTACCCCGTCCAATTCGTAGAAGAGCCGCTTGGTGAGGTGGAGCGCCGAGGCGCTCGAGCCGGCCATGCCGTCGACCAGCGCCTGCGCCGCCGCCTCGAAGCCGGCATCGGCCTCGACCCGCGTCACCAGCCCCGCCGCCCGTGCCTCCGCCGCCCCAAGCACACGGCCGGTCGCCACGAGGTCGAAGGCGAGCTTTTCGCCGGCCAGCCGCCGCAGGAACACCATCACCATCGCCGGCACGAACCCACGCTGGATTTCGGGATAGCCGATCTGTGCCGACTCCGCGGCCACCACCACGTCGCAGGCGGTCGCCAGCCCGGCACCCCCGGCGAGGGCGCGACCCTGCACCAGCGCCACGACGGGCCTCGGGCAGGAACGGAGCCGCGCGAGCAGCGTGCCCAGCCGCAGGGCGTCACGCTCGTTGTCCGCCGGCGCACGCTCGGCCGAGGCGAGCAGCTCGTCGAGGTCGGCGCCCGCGCAGAAATCGCGGCCGGCGCCGCGGATCACGACCACCCGCACCGCCGGATCGAGATCGACGGTGTCGAGGGCCGAGTGCAGTGCTTCCACCAGGGTGCTATTGAGCGCGTTTCGCTTGTCGGGCCGGTTCAGGGTGAGCGTCAGGACGCCGCCCCGGAGCTCCGACAGCAGCACGTCGGTCACTTCGCCCCGGCCCCTGTGAGCGGGGCCAGCAGGGCCTCAGTGGCCCAGATCTCGTCTTCGCCGGTGCGCGCGAGCAGCAGCCCGAGAAAAGTGTACCCCTGGGGAATCGGCCGTCCCGCCACAGGGGCCATGAAGCGCATCGTGCGCGTCTCGCCCGGCCCGAGCGTCAGGGCGCGCTCATCGCCGGGGCGCAGCGCCTGCGCCGAGTCGGCGTAGAAGCGGATCGAGACGCTGAGCGCCCACTGCGCCACGTCCTCCGGGAGCGCGAACCCCGGGAATAGCGAGAGGGTCATGCGCTGCGGCCCGTGCCCGTTCTCCAGCTCGTGCTCGAGCCGGCCGAACGAATAGTTGAGCGGTGCCTTCGCGAGCTGGCGTCCCGCGCTGTCGAACAGGCTCAGGCCGAGGTCGGTGTAGCGTGCCCACTCGCTGCGCGGCATCTGCACGTCAACCTGGATGCCCCGCGCCCATGCGGGCACCTCGAGGGGCAGGTCCCGGCGCGCACTGCCAGCCCCCTGCACCTCCTCCACCCGGCCCGCGCCCACGACCGCGGCGCCCACATCGGCCCGGACGCCATCGCGCGTCAGGTTCGTCACCGACGCGTCGAGGCCCGAGCTGTTGCCGGCAAGGCCAAGGCGTACGGGCGACTGCAGGACGCGGACGTCGATACTCGCCCCCTCGAACTGCGAGGCCTGCACCACCAGTTCGTAGTTGCCCCGCATCGCGTCGCGACCGAGCACGTCGTACACCGCCGCGCGATCGCCAGCGCCCGCCGGTCGTGAATTGTTGTCGCGGTAGGGCATCCCGGCCGGCTCGTGCAGGTACGCCAGCGGCGGCGAGGCGGCGGCGGAGCTCACGTGCACCGTGAACGGCTGGGCGGAGTCGACGGCGAACGGCACGCGAACCCACTGTCCGCTCCCGATGCGGAGCTGCTTCAGGTCGACATCGGCGTCGCGGTAGGGCACAACGACCGTGGTCACCAGGCGGACCAGCGGACCGGCCAGAGTGTCCTTGCCCCATCCGGTGACCACGCCGACGTACACGCCCGGCTTGGTGAGCGACGCGGCGCGGAGGCGGGTGTCTACGACGACGGGATCGGCACCGAGAGTGGCCCCCGCCGGCGCCTCGAGCCATTGAGCGGAGCTGCGAAAGCGCAGCGCGAGCATGCCCTTGCCACCTTCGCGGCGGAGCACGAATCGGGTGGCCGACTTGTCATCGAGCGTGCCGTCGACGAACGCGCCCGTGGTCCCGCCGGCGGTGGTTACCGCGATGACCGGGATGTCGGGTCGCGCACGCAGCCATGCCCAGGCACTCGGCAGGTCGGGCGCGCCGGTGCCCTCGTCGACGAAGGTGGCGCCATCGAGCGGCCGTGCCGTGACCATGAGTGCCTGGCGAATGGTCCAGGCGCTGGGCGACCTGCTTTCCTGCTGCGCCGCCGAGTACAGCCTGGCCGCCAGACCCGCCGCGTGCGGCGACGCCATGCTGGTGCCGCCTTCGCGCTCGCCGCCGCGGTCCCACAGCGGCACGGTCGAGTAGGCAACGCCGGGTGTGACCAGGTCGGGGCCGGCCACCTCGCCGCCCCGCGCACTGAAGTCGGCGATGGCATTGGCCGGCGCCGGGTCCGATCCGTCGGCCGAGAGGAAGACGCCGGGAAAGAGCGCCCCGACCGAGATGATCCGCGCCGCTGACCCCGGGAACCCCAGTGTCGAGAGCCCCGGACCGTCATTGCCCGCGCTGACGGTGAAGACCACGCCCGGGTGGGCCGCGAGCGACGAGTCGATGAGGTGATCGATGTGCGCCTGGCCCTCCACCTCGTTGCCCACGCCGAAGCTCATGTTGACCACCAGCGGCATCCGTCGCGACTCGGCGAACCGGATGGCATAGTCGAGCGCGCGGATCATGCTGCCGGTGCGGGAGATGCCCCCCTGCGCGTCATCGGCGATCTTGAGCCCGATGAGCTGCGCCCCGGGCGCCACGCCGTCGAATCCCTTTACGCCGTAGAGGTCGTGCCCGGCGGCGATGCCCGCGACGTGCGAACCGTGGGCGCTCGTGTCGAAGTACAGGTCGAGCGTCGGCAGGCCATCCTGCTCCGCGAAGTTGACCGCGAGGTTCAGGTAGGGCGCGGCACCGCTCGGTGCCCAGCCGAATGTCTCGCGGGCCACGAGGTAGTCGTGCACCGCGCGGTCGTCGCTCAGCGAGCCGTCCCCGTTGCAGTCGGCGAAGAGCACCCAGCCATCCGAGGCGCGCGTCACCACGACGAGCAGGGTGTCGGAGATGTCGCCATCGGCATTCAGGTCGGCCGCCTCGGGGTCGCCCAGCGACAGCTCGGCGATCGAGCCGCCGTACCACGGGCCATCGGCATCCATCGACCGGACGTGCGAGAACCCGCCCAGGCGGCGCCCCGCGATGACGGCCGTGTCGCCCGCCGGCGCGAGCCGCGTCAGCGCGATCCGGCCCTCGCCCGAGAAGTCGCGGAGGTCGAGGATCTTCCGGTCGCCGGTGCTCGTGAGGCCGAGCCCGGGGATGCCGGGGTCGATGCCACTGTCCAGGATCGCGATGAGCACCCCGCGGCCATCGTAGGTCGGGTGCTGCACCGCGAAACTGGTGACGCCGGTGGGCGCGAGCGGCATCCACCCGCGACGGAACGCCGCCTCCGGCGCGAGCACCGGAGGAGGGAGTTTGCGCTGGGCCGGTGCGGCCGGCGGCCCGGACGGTTGGGCGGCTGGGGTTGGCGTGGTGGCCGGCGCGGGCGTCGACACCGGTGGATGGCTCTTCGGCGCGCAGGCGCCGAGGGCAGCGAGGAGAAGCGGGGTTATCGACGACCAGATGACTGCGGCGCGTGTCGGACTCATGGAGCGGAGTGGCGCCCCTTGAGCAGGATGAGGAATCCGAGGCTCATGTTGACATAGGCGCCCTCGCGCGGGTCGCTGCCGAAGATGCCGAGCATCCTGAAGTCGATAAACGGGGCGAACCAGCCGGTCTCGCTCTTGAAGGCAACGCCGCCACCGAACACGAGTCCCATCTTCGTGGCGGACCCGTAGCTCTCGATCGTCCGCGGATCCTGCACCTTGAGGTTGTTGACCGATACGCCAAGGAGGAAGTAGGGTTCGATCGACGACGCGTCGAGCTCCACCTGGTAGACGATGCTGGCCGCGCCCGTAATGATGGTCAGCCCGCGATCGAAGATGTTCGGCGTGTCCCGGTTGTAACTGGCGTATATCCCGTCGAACTGCACACCGACCGGCCAGTTGGCCGGCACGACCCTGAGCGTGCCGGCGCCATTCCACCCCGGCACGTACAGGTCCGCCGCATCGTTGGTGGGCAGGCTCACGCCGATCATGCCCCCGACGTCGACCTCCGTCTGCTGGGCCACGGACACCCCCGAAACACCCAGCAGTGATACGAGCGCGAGTCCCAATCCCCTGGTCAGCAGTCGCACATCGTCCCCCTTCAGCAGCGTTAGGTGTGGCGGGAGCGCCCCGGCGGCGGCCCCCGTTGATTCCAGCTTCAGATGCTGCCGGCAGGATCCGGCGGCGGCAGGACGAACGGGCCGAGGTGCGGGCCCGCATACCGGGACGTGACCTGCAGGAGGAATGCCACCTGGTCGCGCGTCTCCTCCGCGGTAACGATTGCATCCACGAATCCCCGCGCCGCGGCGTACCGTGCGTCCAGCTGGTGCTCGTAGTCGGCGCGCATGTCGGCAACGGAGGCCTGGACCTCATCGGGGAGCGGCGTTCCCGCGGCCTGGGCCTTCGCGATCTCGGCGCCGTGCACCGCCATCACCGCCGACTCCCCTTCCATGACCGCCATGCGTCCTGTGGGCCACGAGATGATGAAGTCCGGATCGAAGCCCTGCCCCGCCATCGCGTAGTACCCCGCGCCGGACGCGTGATTGACCGTGAGCACGATCTTCGGCACCGTCGCCGTGGCCATGGCCTCGACGAAGTGGGCGCCGGCCCGAATGATCCCCGAGTGCTCGGCATCGGCCCCAACCATGAAGCCGCTCACGTCCTGCACGAACAGTATAGGGAGCCGCTCGCGGTTCGCGGTCTCGATGAAGTACGCGGTCTTCTCCGCGCTTTCCGTGTAGATGATGCCGCCGAACCGCGGCCGCTCGCCCTCGCGGCCGCGGATGATGCCGCGCGAGTTGGCGATCACCGCGACGGGCCAGCCCTCGACGTGGCCGTGGCCGCAGATCATCTCCCGCGCCAGGTCGGGCTGGAACTCGTCCAGCCGGCCGTCGTCGAGGAGGCACGCGAGCACCTGGCGCGCGTCGTACGACAGCCGGTGATCGTGCGGCAGGAGGTCGTAAAGATCGGCCGGGTCGCGCGCGGGTGGCCTCGTGTCGCGACGCGCATGCTGCACGCCCCCCGTCACCGGCAGGCGACCCACGTACTCCCGGATGCGCGCCAGGCAATCGGCATCGGTGGCGGCGCGGTAGTGCGCCACGGCGCTGAGCTCCGTGTGCGCCTTCGCCCCGCCCAGGGTCTCGGCGTCGATCGTCTGGCCGGTGGCACCCTTCACCAGGTTCGGCCCGCCCAGCCCCATGAAGCTCGTGCCTTCGACCATGAAGATCACGTCGCTCAGTGCCGGGAGGTAAGCGCCGCCCGCAATGCAGCTGCCCATGACGGCGCTGATCTGCGGCACGCGCAAGTAGCGCCGCATGAGCGAGTTGTAGTAGAAGATGCGGGCCGCGCCATACTGCCCGGGGAATACGCCCTCCTGGTACGGCAGGTTCACCCCGGCGCTGTCCACCAGGTAGATGATCGGGATGCGCTGCCGCATCGCGACCTCCTGAGCCCGCAGGATCTTGGTGATGGTCTCGGGCCACCAACTGCCGGCCTTCACGGTCGCGTCGTTCGCCACCACCACCACTTCGCGCCCCTGGACGACACCGACGCCGGTGATGACGCCGGCCCCTGGCGCCTGGCCGTCGTACCGGTCGTACGCGACCAGCAGGCCGATTTCGAGCCACGGGGTCCCGGGATCGAGGAGCCTGGCGACGCGCTCGCGCGGGCTCAGCTGCCCCTTCTCGTGCATCCGCTTGACGCGCGAGGCGCCACCGCCCTCGCGCAGCCTGGCGGCGAGCGCGCGGTATTCTTCGGTCAGTGCGCGGAGGCGGCTCGGCTTCGCGTCAGCCGGTTCGTCCTTGGAGCGCGGTCGCGCCATGGTGACTCGCTCAGGAAAGGAGGAGGCGTATCATGCCGCACGCGCGGCGAGCAGCCCGTCAACCAGCTCGGTGACCGACCGGACCGTCCTCACGTCACGTCCGGCGTGCGCACCAGCCGGGTCGAGCAGCACGACGTCGAGCCCGGCCGCCCGCGCGCCGACCACATCGACCTCGTAGAGGTCCCCGACGTAGAGCGCCTCGGCCGCGCTCACGCCCAGGCGGTCGAGGGCGATCTGGAAAATCCTGGGATCGGGCTTCTCCACGCCCACTTCACCGGAGTCAATCACGAATTCGAATTCGTCGAGCAGCCCGCCAGCGGCGAGCGCCGTGGCCGCCCGCCCATCGCTGTTCGACACCACGGCCAGCCGCACCCCGGCACGCTTCAGCCGCGCGAGCGCGTCGCCGGTTCCCGGCTCGGTGGCACCCCAGAGATGGGCGCGTTGGTGCAGCTCGAGCAGTGCCGCCTTGAGTTCCTCCGTACGGTCCGCCGGCACACCCGCGCGTTCGAACAGCGTCAGGAGGAACGCGGCGCCCCGCTCCCGGTCGGTGAGCCTGCCCTGCTCCATGGCGCGTGCGGCCTCGGCCGCGTGCTGCCGCAGGCCCGATTCGGTGAGCGGCAGGCCCATCCGCGAGCCGACCGCGGCGGCGAGCCGCCCATAGTCGAGGAACACCAGCGTATTGCCGGCGTCGAACAGTACCGCCGCGGGAATCACCGGAACCGCAGCAGCGCGCCGAGGCCGTCGATGCGCGCGGCCGCCTCGGGCTCGAAGATGACGTTCACTTCCACGCGCTGGCCCAGCGCGTCCTCGATCGCGTCGTCCACCACGTCCACTACCGCCACCACATCGCCCTCGCCGCGGCAATCGCGCGCATCCAGCACCAGCCGTCCGCCGGGGCCGCAGCGGAATCCCGGTACGCTCGCGTCGGCCGCCACCAGGAGCGTGCGCACCTGGCCGCGCGCCAGGGCCCGGAGCGTGTCGGACACGCCGCTCACCGCCCAGCCTTCGCCGGCCCGCTGGCGCACTTCCTCCACCAGGATCCGCTCCTCCTGCCGCTTGAAAAGCTCGCGCGCCGCAAGCGCTGCCTCGTGCACCGCCGCCGGGGTCACCTCGCGCGCATTCAGCTTGACCGAGGCCACCACGCGCTCCTGCAGCGACTGGTGCAGGAAGGGCGTCAGCGCCGCCGCGTCGCTGCCGGTGCCGGCCACGAGGATTCCGTGCGCCGGGGCCGCGCGGTCGAGCGTGAAGAGCGCCCGCGCCACCGCGTCGTAATGACGCTGCTTCTCCTCGCGGATGCGGTTGTTGTAGTTGAACTCGCCCCAACCCGGCGCATCCTGGTCGCCCCGGTAGCGGCCGCCCCGGGTGCTCGTCGCGGTGAGCGCCGCTACTTCCCTCGCCTCGGCGGCCGTCACCTCGAAGATGCGCGCGGCGGAACGATCGGTGACCACGGCGTAGACCCGGCCGAACTCCTCCTGGGCCGCCACCAGTTCCCGGACGAGCGGCGAGCGATCCACCGCCAGCCGCGAGCGGTGCACGAACGGCAGCGCCACCGCCTCGAACAGCTTCAGGCCGCTGCAGGCGAACAGGGCGATGCCGTGCGCCGCCGGCAGGTTGCCGGGCGCGCGGAGGTACTGCTGGATCCGCTCCAGGTCGGCGAGCACGGTCTCGGCGGCCGCGCGCTCCAGCCCCAGCCGGGGCAAGGCCCGCTGCAGCTCGCGCACCCGGTTCTTGAGCTTGATGAGGTACTTGCCCCGCGACCGGTCTCGCGGCTCGATCTTGAGGTAGCAGGAGATGACCCAGTGCGGTCCTGGACGGATGGCCTCGAGCCGGCTCATGACCGCCGCGATGGTGGCCTGGCGGCTCCGGCTTCCGGCCGGGGTCCGTGTGCGCGTCGACGTCTTCATGGTTCCTGTCCTTCTCCAGTCGTCCCCGGATTGGGGAAGCGAAAGGTGATCCGGGCGGACTGGGGGAGCAAGCTGACCTTGCCCACGCCCCTGCGCCGCCTGCGCCATCCTCGCAGCGAGCCGCTCCACCAGTAACCGTACCCGCTAGACCAGGAGGGCGCTCGCCAGGCCGAGGAGCAGCGAGAAACCACACACATCGGTGAAGGTGGTGACGAAGATCGAGGAGGCGATCGCCGGGTCCACCCCCGCCCGCTCCAGCAGAATCGGGATGAACGCCCCGGCGAAGCCGGCCACGAGCAGGTTGACGCTCATCGCCAGGAATACCACGATGCCGAGCTTGGCGCCGTGTCCAAGCAGGAGCGCCACGATGCAGACGATGGTGCCGTTCACCAGGCCGTTGATCAGGCCGGCGGTCATCTCCTTCGCCACGACGCGGAAGGCCTGATCGCGCGGGATCACGCCCACGGCGAGACCGCGCACCGTCACCGCGAGGGCCTGCGTGCCGGCATTGCCGCCCATGCCCGCCACGATGGGCATGTAGGCCGCCAGCAGGACCACCTTGGCGATTACGTCCTGCCGCGAGAGAACCACCGCGCCCGCCACGAATGCCGTGACCAGGTTCACCATGAGCCACGGGAGACGGCTCTTCACTGCCGCCTGCCAGTCGCCCTTCAGTTCCTCGCCGGCCGACACACCACCGAAGCGGAGAATGTCCTCGGTGTTCTCGGCCTCCACCACGTCGGACACGTCGTCGAACGTGACGCAGCCCAGCAGCCGCCCGTCCATGTCCACCACCGGCACGCTCGGCAGGTTGTAGCGCGCGAGCACCCGGGCGACCTCCTCCTGGTCCTCCTCGGGCCCGACCGTCACGGCGGGGGCCTCCATGATCTCCCGCACGGGGCGCCAGGGCGGGCTGACGGCGAGCGCGCGGAACGAGAGCACGCCGACCAGGCGCCGCCGCGCGTCGATCACGAAGACCTCGTAGAAGTCTTCCACCTCTTCCGTCTGCCGCCGCACCTCGTCGAGCGCCTCGTTTACCCTGACCGTGTCCGGCACGGTGACGAGCCGCGTGGTCATCAGCCCGCCGGCGCTCTCCGCGTCGTAGACCAGCAGCTTCTCGAGTTCGGCGCGGCCCACATCCTCGACCTCGCTGAGGATCCGCTCCTGCTCCGCGGGCTCCAGGTCGCCCAGGATGTCGGCCGCGTCGTCGTCGGCCAGTTCCTCCACGATGTCGGCGGCCTGTTCCGGATCGAGCGCGGCCAGCGTTTCGCCTGCGTGTTCCTCGTCGGGCATCTCGATCAGGGCCTGGCTCGAGATCTCCGCCGGCAGCGCCTGCACCGCCGTGACCCGCTCGTCGTCCTCGAGGGCGGCGAGCACGTCGGCCAGGTCGGCCGGCTCCAGGTCGGCCGCGCGCCCGGCGAACAGGTCGAGCTTGCCGTCCCGGACGAGCGCGACGAGCTCGTTCACGAGCCCCTCGCGTTCGCGCTCGGCGACGTCGCTCATGTGGGGCGTCCCTGGAGGGCGATCGCGGGAGGGGGCGTGGTGCGGATGAGGATCCGCTCCACCCGGTTCGGCGAGGATTGCACCACGTCGAATTCGAGGCCGGCCACCACGAAGCGCTCACCGGCCACCGGAATCCGGCCCGCCAGCTCCACCAGGAGGCCGCCAATGGATGCCGAGCGGCCCGGCGGGAGACGGGTGTCGAAGCGCGTCTCGATCGCCTCGCGGGAGGCGCTGCCGTCGGTGTCGAGTACGCCGGGCCCGGTGCCGGTGGCGACGCCCGGCTCGTCATCGTCGACGATCTCGCCCACGATGGACTCGAGCAGGTCGTCGAGCGTGACGATGCCGGCCGTGCCGCCATACTCGTCGAGCACCACGGCCATCAACCGCCGCTCACGCTGCATGTCGATGAGCAGGTCGCCGCAGGCGCGGCTCGCCGGTGCCATCGAGACCGGACGGATGGGCAGCGGTGCCCCCTGCTCGAGCCGGAAGAGGTCGAACGCGTGCAGCATGCCGACGATCTCGTCCAGGGTGCCGCGGTACACCGGGAGCCGGCTGTAGCCGCTCTGCGCAAAGGCCTGGCCGATCTCGGACTTGGTGGCATCCTCGGCGATCGCCACGATATCCGTGCGCGGAGTCATCACCTCGCGAACCGGCCGCTCGGCGAAGGTGAGCACGCCCCCAACCAGCTCCAGTTCGCCCGAGGCGTCGGGATCAACCGCCGCGCCGCCCCGGAGGATCGCGCGGAACCGCGACTCGGCGCCGGGGCCGTCCGTCGGCAGCAGCAGGGCGAGGAGGCCCGACCACGGGCGGAGCACCGGCAGCGTGACCCGGAGTGCCTGCTCCGCGCGGCGGGTTGCGAAGAGCCGGGGCAGCAGGTAGCCGCCGACCACCACGGCCGGAACGCCAACCAGGAGCAGCACCAGGAGAGACGTCAGCCGGCCCGCCCCCGCGAGAAGTCCCACGAGCGCGGCGCCCAGCAACAGCACGCCAAGCGACGTAGTGGACGATGACGCGATGAGGAGGCGCTCCACCTCGGCGAGGCGCGCCAGCGGCATGCCCCCGCCCCGAAGCTGGGTCGCCGCGAACCGGGCCAGCTCCGCCCGGCTGGTCGCGATCAGTGCGCTCCCGGCGGTGGCACCCAGCGTGGCCAGCAGCAGACCGAGGACGAACACCGCCCACGTCATCACTCCACCTCCACCGACGCAGATGGCTCGAGCCGCCGCACCGTCAGGCGGCGGATCCGCCGCCGCGCCACCTGGTCCACGGCGAACTCATAGCCATCCACCGTGACCCGCTCACCCTGACGCGGCACCCGGCCGAACTCCGCCAGCACGAGGCCCCCGGCCGTGCTCACGTCCTCCCGCGCAAACTGGTGAGCCAGCCAGCCCTCGAGCTCGGTGAGGCCCACGCCGCCCAGCACCCGCCAGCTCGTCTCGTCCAGTTGCAGCACCGGCGCCACCTCGTCGGTGTCGTGCTCGTCCTGGATCTCGCCCACGATCTGCTCCAGGATGTCCTCGAGGGTCACGATCCCCGCGGTACCGCCGAACTCGTCCACCACGACGGCGAGATGGCCAGGACCGCGCTTGAAGTCGCGCAGCTGGCGATCGAGGGTCTTTCCCTCCGGCACGAACGCCGCCGGACGGATCAGGGCGGTCCACTGGCCCGGTGCCGCGTGGCTGTCGAGCGCGTTCAGCATGTCCTTGGCATAGAGGACACCAGCGATGTTGTCCGGGTGTCCGTCGTACACGATGAGCCGGGCATGCTCGGAGCTTCGCAGCAGCTCGAGCACCTGGTCGCGTTCCATCGACACATCGACGGCAATGATGTCGATGCGCGGCGTCATGACCTCGGCGACGATGGTCTCGGCCAGCGCGAAGACGCCTCCGAGCATCTCGCGTTCGAGGCGCCCCGCCCCCTCCTGGCCCCCGAAGTTGGCGCGCACCCGACGCTCGAGCCAACCGACCATGCGGAACAGCGGCTGGAACGGAATGAGGGTGCGGAGGGCAAGGCGCTGCACGGGCCGGGCAACCTCGGGCGCGATCGACGCCACGAGCCTCGGCAGCAGGTCGGCAACCACCCACACGAGGCCCACGGCCGCCAGGAGCCGTGCGATGCCGGTCATCGGCGGATACGTCCACCAGGCGACCGCCCCACCCGCCATCGCGCCGGCGAGCACGACAAGCACGAGGTGCGCGAGGTGGAGGCTCCGTTCGAGCCGGAGCGGCCCCGCCTGTTCCATGCGCGCAGCGAAGAGCCGCGGCAGTTCCGCCTCGGACTCGGCCGCGAGCGCCAGCCACGCCGCCCACAGGGTGAAGGCGCCAGCCAGCAGCGGAGCCAGGAAGAGCTGCAGTGCCGCCATCAGCCGAACCTCTTCACGTATCGCTCCTGCCGCCGCCACATGGGCGAACGGATGCGGTGATCGCCATCGGGATGGTCGTAGCCGAGCACGTGCAGCATCCCGTGGATGACCAGGCGCACGAGCTCCTGTCGCAGCGGCACGCCATGCTGC
>JAGGAG010000049.1 GCA_017889745.1 Gemmatimonadota bacterium
CGGGAACATCAGCGTGGCCGCGAGCACCCGGGGCACGGCGAGATAAGCGAGGGGGTCGTACGAAAGGGTCTCGAGGGCGTCCACCTGCTCGGTAACCTTCATGGTCCCGAGCTCCGCCGCGATGTTGGCGCCGACGCGGCCGGCAAGCGCCATGCCGGTGAGCACGGGCGCCAGCTCCATCATGACCGTCTTGCCTACCAGCGAACCGACCAGGTAGAGCGGCACCGTGTTGGTGAAGATGTACGAGGCGAGCAGGGCGAGGACGATGCCGGTAAAGACGGCGAGAAAGATGGCGATCGGCACGGAATCGACGCCGAGCACCACCATCTGGTCCAGCAGCACCGGGCGCCATGTCCGCACGTCGCGCACCGCGCGGGACACCCGGAGCGTGATACGGCCCACCTCATCGAAGAATCCGGCTTGAAGAGGCGGGCGGGTCTCAGCGGCCCGTGGCATGGCCACTAAGGTACAGCGATTTACGCCGCGAAGCTCGCCAGCGCGCGCCCGACCTCCCCCTCGCGCAGGCGCTTGAGCGCGCGGTCGCGGAGCTGGCGGACCCGCTCCCGGGTGACGCCCAGCATGCCGCCGATTTCTTCGAGCGTGTGCTCGCGCCCGCCATCGAGACCGAAGTAGAGCCGGAGGACCTTCGCGTCCCTCGGCGGAAGGGTGCGGAGAGCGGACTCGATTTCCTCGGACAGGAAGGCGTCCATCGCCTGGTCCTCGGCCGAGTTGCCATCCTCGGCGATGAACCGGTCCATGAGCGACCGATCGCCCTCCGGATCGAGCGGCGCGTCCAGGCGGACCTCGCTGGTGTTGAGCGCCGCCAGCGACTGCACCACGTCGAGCGAGAGCCCGGTGGCGTGGGCGATCTCCTCGGGCGTGGGCTCGCGCCGCAGCTCCTGCCTCAGCGTCTCGGCGGTGCGCACGATCCTGGAGAGATCGGCGGTGCGGTTGAGCGGCACCCGCACGGTGCGGCCCTGCCGGGCGAGGGACGCGAGGATGGCCTGCCGGATCCACCAGACAGCGTAGGAAATGAACTTGACGCCCTGGTCGGGATCGAACTTCCGGGCCGCCGTAAGGAGACCGACGTTCCCCTCGCCGATCAGGTCGGTGAGGGGCAGTCCGCGGTTCTGGTACTTCTTGGCGACGGAGATGACGAACCGGAGGTTGCGCTTGACCAGTTCCTGCATGGCCTCGGGGTCGCCACCACGCACCCGCTTGGCGATGGCGATTTCCTGCTGCGGGGTGAGCAGGGGCGTCATGCTCACCTCGTACAGGTACTGGTCGAGGATGTCCTTGTCGGCGTCGTACACGCCCAGGGACTTCGAGGTTTCGCGCTTGCGGGCGCGCCGTGGCTTGGTCGGCGGCGTGGCGGCGAGAATCTGGGCAGTGGTGAGGTGCTCGGGCAGCGGCTTGTGCGGATCCCAGACGGGCTCGGCATTCTTCGGGGCGACCACTACGGCTTCGATCGTCGCGCGACCGGCACGCGCCTTCTTCCCGACCGGCGCCTCGGCTGGTGCCGCCGCGCGCTTGGCCGCCTTCTTCGCCGGCCGCGCCGGCTGCTCGCCTTTCTTCCCGCTACTCGACATGACGCTCCGCTTGCTCACAAACGGCACCGCGCCGTGTGCGCGCGTTGTACTGTCGCTTGACACCCCCAGAGCCCGCTCATAGGTTCCCGTGCTGCTCCGGCACCTCGGTTCGGGGGCCGCCCAATATATAGGGGGCGTAGCTCAGTTGGGAGAGCGCGTGAATGGCATTCACGAGGTCAGGGGTTCGATCCCCCTCGCCTCCACTCGGTTCGCCGGGCGTGAGCAGCGTCGCGGTGAAGACGTGGAAAACGGTTGCGGACGGCGCAGTCGAGCGCTACAATCCGCTTCCGCTAAGCGGGAATAGCTCAGTTGGTAGAGCACAACCTTGCCAAGGTTGGGGTCGCGGGTTCGAGTCCCGTTTCCCGCTCTCCAGGGAATATCGCCCGGGTCATCGGGCAGCGTCGCGGGGTGGAGCAGTCTGGTAGCTCGCCGGGCTCATAACCCGGAGGTCGTGGGTTCAAATCCCACCCCCGCTATCGATCGGGCAAGGCGGCAGGGCGGCATGCCTGCCGCCTTGCCGCCTGTAGGGCGGTTAGCTCAGTTGGTTAGAGCGCCACGTTGACATCGTGGAGGTCACAAGTTCGAGCCTTGTACCGCCCATGGCAGCAGAGGAATTGTTAGGGGCGGACGCCGGTCCGTCCACGCGCCCATAGCTCAATTGGATAGAGCATCTGACTACGGATCAGAAGGTTAGAGGTTCAAGTCCTCTTGGGCGCACTAGGTAGTACGGGGCGTAGCGAAGCCCGGTTATCGCGCCTGCTTCGGGAGCAGGAGGTCCCCGGTTCAAATCCGGGCGCCCCGATCGACAAACGAGAGCCCCGCCATCACCACGTGGCGGGGTTCTTCGTTCCTGGTTGCGGCCACCCGCATCACGCGGCGGGCGGTGGCGCGTTCCGCCGCGTGAACAGCCAGATCAGCAGCATGGCCCCGCCGAGCGCGAGCGCATAGCCGGCCACCGGGCCCAACCCGGCCAGGCGTCCGCCGAACCCGAAGAGCAGCGAGCCCGCCATGCCGAACGCGGCCGTGGCCGGCAGGCTCATCGGATCCGGGCCGGGCAGCAGCAACCGCGCCAGCGCACCGATCGCGAGCCCGATGAAGGCGAAGGCGACCAGCATCACGACCGCGCCGACGCCGAGCAGCACCAGCCCCGCGCCGTTACCCATGTATCCGCGGCGCCTGAGCGGGATGGCTCACAATGCGGGGCCGCCGCCGCGTCGCTTGAAGTACCAGATCAGCAGCATTGCACCGCCCACCGAAAGCACATAGCTCGGCACCGGGCCAAGGTCGGTGAACCGACCGACGAAGCCGCCGAGAAGGGAGCCGGCAATGCCGAATCCGAAGGTGGCGGGGAGGCTCATTGGATCCGGGCCGGGCAGGAGGAATCGGGCGAGCGCGCCCGTCAGCAGGCCGATCGCGGCGAGGATCAGCAGAAAGACGAGCAGTCCTGCGCCGAGGCCCAGCGCCATCGAGGTACCGGTAGAAGTGGAATCCATGGTGGGGAGTCTCCGAGGGGGCCGTCATGACCGGGTACTGTTGCCGCCCCTACGATACCGCAGCGACGGTCTAGCTGTCGAGGAAGAGGGCCACCGGCTCGAGTGGCTTCACGTGGTCGCAGATGATCTTGACCATGACGGTGAGCGGCACCGCGAGCACCGCCCCGGTGATGCCCCAGATCCATCCCCAGAAGAGCAAGCCCAGGAACAGCGCCACCGCGTTGAGTGGCAGCCGGCGCCCGAGGATCATCGGCGTGGCGAGGTTGCTCTCGACCATGTTAATGATGAAGAAGGCACCGGCCGCGAACAGTGCCGTCCTCGGCTGGTCAAAGGAGACGAGGCCAGCTACCCCGATGAGGATGAGGGTCGCGAGGGCGCCCACGTACGGGATGTAGTTGAGCACGCCGGCCACCGCGCCCCAGAGGGCGGCGTTGGGCATGCCGAGCAGCGCCAGCGCTCCCCAGGTGAGGAGGCCGACCGCGGCATTGATGATCGTGGTGAGGACGAGGTAGCGGGACATCTGCACCTCGATCTCGGCCAGCGCCTCGACCACGTGCGCCCGCTCGGCCCGGCCGGGAAGCACCTCGGCGAGCTTCTGGCGAAAGAGGGTGCCCGCCGCCAGGAGGAAGTAACTGAGGAAGATGACCGTCAGCGCCGCGCCGAGGAAACTGGCCGTCGTGCCCGACAGCCGGCTCATCAGGCCCGGCTTCGCGAGCTCCACCTTCTGGGTGTCGTCACCGCTCGACGTGGGCGTGGTCGCCTCTTCCACCTTGCTCGCCGTGGCCTGGATGCTGGCCAGGGGTCGCACCACCGACTTCAGCTTCCGCTCCACCTGCTGCATCGTCTTCGGGGCGCGCTCGATCCACTCCGATGCCGGATCGGCCAGGAAATACATGGCACCACAGAGCACGATCACCGTGCCGAACACCAGGATGCCGGCACCGACCGCCTCGGGAACGCGGCGCTTCTTGAGCCACCGCACCGGCGGGCCGAGCAGGAACATGAAGAGCACGGACACGACGATCGGGAGCACGAATGTGCTCCCGATCTTGAGTGCCGCCACAGCTGCGAGAAGAAAGATGCCGACGAGCGGCCAGGTCACGAATGGACCGGATTGTGCAGTTCGGCCAGCCGCTTCTCGAATGCCTTCACCTGGTCGTCGGCCTCCTCCTTGAGGGTGCCGTAGCGCTGCTGGATCATGCCCACCAGCCGGTCACGGCGGCCGGCTATGACGTCGACGTCGTCGTCCGTCAGCTGGCCCCACTGCTCGCGGACGCGGCCGCGCAGTTCCTTCCACGAGCCCTTGATCTCATCCCAGTTCATACCGAACCTCCCAGAACGCGGCCAGGCCGCGGTTGATCGCGGTGGGCCGGCCGAAGCCGGCCCAGATCTATGACCTTCACCGGCGGCAGGGGCGCCGAAACGATAAAAGGCACACGGGACCGGCTGCAGCCGGTCCACCATGCGCCTTCGACTGGCGAACCTGCAACGTTCGCCCGTTCAAGGTGCTGCGACGTGCGCAGCCAACTTGGCCCTGCATCCTCAACCTAAGAGGTGAGACAGCCCGCGCAAGCGGCTGCAGTGTCACAATCGGCGCTCGTGACAGCCTTCACGAGCGTCAGACATGCTCGAGCAAGAGCTCGAGTCGCCGGCGGAGATCGGCGAGCGTCTTCGACTTGAAGGCGCCCTTCGTTTCCTCCAGCACGTCCACCGTGTCCTTCACCGCCTGCTGCAACTGCAGCCCGCGGGGGCAGTTGAGCAGCTGGCACGGGTTCTGTCCCGAGGGGGCGGTGTTGAGAGCCCGGCTGAGCTGCTGCAGGTCGGTGAGCGAGCCCATCACGTTGCGGAGCGTGAGCGCCAGGAAGACGTCGATGGCGTTCCCGTCCTGCGCCACATTCTGAGCGTCGCCGATCTCCTGGCGCATGCGGCGCAGGCGGTCCTCGGTGCGCTGCATCGCCTGGTACGAGCGGAAGCGGACCACGGCCTTCTGCACCTTCTCGAGCAGGAGCGGAAAGCTCACCGGCTTGGTGAGGTAGGCGGCCACCGGCAGCTCGATGGAGGCGATCGCCGACCGCACCGACGGGTAGCCGGTGAGGATGATGACCGGCAGGCCGCCGCTCCGCTCGGCGACATCGCGCACGAGTTGCAGGTCGGCGTTGCCGGGCATCTCGAGGTCGGTGATGAGGAGGTCGTACTTTCCCTCGGCGACGCGCGCAAGCGCCGAGGAGGCGTCGCCGACCCCGTCGCAGTGATACCCCTCGCGCCGAAGAAGGTCGGTAGTGGCCGCGAGGAAGGTGGCTTCATCATCGGCGAGGAGAATGCGTGCAGCTTCCATGATATGACCTCTCTCCGTGCTCATGAGACGGGCTTGAGCGGCACGCAGACAGTGAACACTGCGCCGCCGCCCTCCGCGTCCGTGACCTTGATCGTGCCGCCCAGTGCCAGCACGGACCTCCGGACGAGGGCCAGACCAAGGCCCATGCCGCTGTTGACGACACCGACCTTCGATGTGGTGAAGGGCTCGAAGATCTGCTCGCGCATGTCAGGTGGTACCCCGGGTCCCGCGTCCGTAACCGAGAGCATGAACAACTGCCGCTCGTTCCAGGCCCGCACCGCGACGCGGCCGTGCTCCGGCGAGGCGTCGATGGCGTTCTGCACCAGGTTGTAAATGGCCTGGCGCAGCAGGCCGGCGGGAACCCCGACCACACCCGGGGACCCGCTGGTATCCACCTCGATCGTCACGCTCGAGCTGCGGTTGATCTGCTGGATCATGGCAACGGCATCGGCGATGATGGTGCCGATCGACGAGCTGGCGGCGTCGCTCTCCGACCCCGGACGATAGGTTTCGTACAGCTGGCGCGTGATGCCGGCAATGCGGCCGATCTCACGCTCGATGGCCCCCACATAGCGATAGTAGGGGTGCGTTTCCGGGATGGCGTCCTTGACGAGCAGGAAGGAATTCTGGATGCCGGCCAGGGGATTGTTGATCTCATGGGCCACCTTGGCGGCCAGCCGTCCCATGGTGCTGATCGACTCCAGTTCGCGGATCGTGGCCTCTACCTGCTTCCGCTCGGTGACGTCACGGCCCTCAGCCAGCAGCTGGATGACCTGTCCCTCATCGCCCAGGATCGGCTTGATCGAGAACTCGATCGTGGCACGGCGCCCACCGGGGCCCTCGAGCTCCTCCTGGTACTGCACGATCTTCCCGAGCTTCGCCTCATCGCAGGCCTTCCGGAGCCGCTCGACCCGTACCGGCGACCCGGCCCACGAGGGCGTTTCCCAGATGACCTTGCCGCGCATCTCCGCGGCGGTGAAGCCGGCGAAGTCGAGCGCGACGCGGTTGGCCTCGAGACAGGTGCAGTCGAGATCCAGCAGGGTCTTGAGCTGCACGCCGCCGTCGAACATGGCGCGAAAGCGGCGCTCGCTCGCGGCGAGCGCCTGGACGGCGTGCTTGCGCTCGGTGACATCGGCGATGGCGCCGAGGAGCCGGGTCGGCCGGCCGTCGGGCGCCCGCTCCGCGACGCGCCCGCGCTCCACGATCCAGTGCCATTCGCCGTCGCGCGCCTGCACGCGCGCCTCGACCTGGAGGGTGTCGGTCCGCCCCGCGAGGTGATCCTCGAGCGCGCGCTGCACGCGCGGGCGGTCCTCGGGGTGGACCAGGCTGTCCCACAACGCCGTGGCGCCCCGCGGCGTCAGCGTGCGCGGGTCGTACCCGAGCCCCCGCCAGACTCCCGCGCTGCGATGCGATTCCCTGGTATCCAGGTCCTCCTCCCAGAGACCGTCGGTGGAACTGTCCAGGGCATGCTGCAGCCGCTCCCGTTCGACGGTACGCGCCGCCGACTGCGTGAAATAGACGAGCCGGAGGAGCAGGCTCACGAGGACCGCCACGATGATGCCGAGGACCGCGATGACCTCGCGCAGGTCGGAACGGTAGAGGCCCTGCACCGACTGCATCGGCCAGGCGCTCACCCGCCACTGCAGCCCGCCCACGAGCACCGAATCGGTCGCGATCCAGGCGACGTCGGGCGAGGGCTGGTTGACATGGTAGAGCTCGCGCTGGCGCCCATCGACCCGCACGCCATAGTCGCGGGGGTAGAGCGCCAGCGCCTGGGCCACGAGCCCGCCGGCGTCGACGAACGCCAGCAGGACGCCGCGGCACCGCTCATCGTCGCACGCCGGGGCACCGGCGAGCAGCATGGCGCCCAGCCCGACCCCGGAGACTTCCACGATGCCGATGGGTGCGCGGGCGCTGGCGATACCCCGTGCGGCTTCGTCGGCGAGCACGCGCACCATCGTCACCGAGTCGACCGGTGCCGCGTCGATGCCCGCGGAGGCCTTCATGACCCAAGCGGAATCGAGCCAGACCACCCTTTTCAGGCTGGGGTTGTCTTCCATGAGGCGCCGCATCCACGTGGCCCATTCGCCGGGCCGGTCGGAGTCCTGATCGGCGGTGAACGCCGCGATACGCCCGACCAGCCTGAGCATGGACTGAAGCTCGCTGGAGATCTCCGCCCGCGCCGTCCGGGCGATTCCCTTCACCTGGCGCCGGCCTCGACCCTCCTCCTGGCTGGTGACGGCGCGGGTAAGGACCAGCGTGGTACACAGGGTGGCGACCCCAGCGGCGAGCGGCAGCCACGCCGGCAGGAGTGCCGGCGTGGCCTGCGCCCAGGCCACCACGACAAAGCTCGCCCCGATGCCGAGGAAGCCGACGAGGCCGGCGATGGCCACTCCGGTGACGGCGCCAAAGCGAAGGTCACTGAGGACACCGGTGCTGTAGGAGAGCAGCGTGACGGTGGACAGGGCGAGGAGCGTGAGCCCCACCGTGCCAACGATCCCGCGTGCAGCTTCCTCCGCGTGCGCGTACAGGAGCGTCAGCAACGCCGCGCCCACGAGCACGAAGGCAAGCGCGGTCGACGCAGCCATCCGCCCTGGGTACTCCGGATAGAGCTCGAAGGCGGTCGGGTCGGACACCAGGACCCTGTCGATGCCGAAATCGACGGATGCGATGTACTGGACGAGGGTGAGCCCGCCGATCAGGAGGGTGACCAGCGCGCCAGCGAGCAGCCAGCCGCGGCGGCCCTCTGCAATGCCGTGGAGACCGGCAGCGGCCCCCAGCATGGCCAGGGCGGCATTCAGGTACATGGGCGGGTAGCCCTTGACGACGCTGACGAGCTCGACGACGCCCAGCAGCCAGCCCAGCGCCACCAGTGCGCCAACCGCGGCGCACACGACGGCCGCCCACCGTGCCACCATGCGGGCCCTGGCCCCATGCGTGCCGGTCAGCACGTGCCGCTCACATCGACCACTATGAACCCCTGGAGAGTACTGGTTACGCCCCTGTCTTCCGGCCGCCGATCAGCCCCACGAACAAGGCCACGAAGAAACCGGTGAGGAAGGCGAAGAAGAGTACCCGCGCCAGCCCCTCGACAGGAGAGGCGATGCCGAGAAAGGCGAAGAAACCGGCCACCAGTGCGGCCAGCAGCAGGCCCAGCGCCCAGCGGAGCATGAGGAACCTCCAGTGCAGTTGCTGCCACTTCGCGACGAGCCCGCTCGCGTTGATCGCGATGGGGGAGGTGAATTGCGTCTCGAACGGGGGGAAACGCGATCGCGATTCGGCGTATCGGGCCATGGCATTGCATCCTTCTAACGATCGTCCGGCGGGAAAGAAAAGAGGCGCGAACGGACCCCGGCCCCAAGGGTCCCCTCACGCCTTCGACTGGCGCGACACGGCTCGTCGCCCGTCAAGGTGACCCGGGTGCCTGCCCGGGTCCGTTGTCCATGCAGCCGCAATATCGCGGCCCCCGCGCCCCGATGCCAGCCCCGCATCATCCTGGTCGCACCGGAGTAGTTAGTGGATGCGTCCGGTGCCGCCGGCCGGACTATCGGGCTTGTGATAACAGTCACCGCACCCGAAGGAACGTGCGGTTACACTTGTTGTCGGCGCCGGGAGCCATCGGCGCCACCTTACTGCCGGGGGGAAGTTGCCCCCGATCGTGAAGGCGTGTTCCAGGGACCAGTCGGGCCCGGAATGCGCCTTTTTTCATTTCCACCAATCGGCGCTCCGCGTCGAGGAGAGAGACATGCACAAGGTAATTCTCGCAGCCGCACTGATGGTACTCGGCGGCACGGCAGTGGCTTCGGCCCAGGCGACTCCCGCGACCCCACCCAAGGCGGACAGTGCCCAGAAGTGGTCGCACGACAGCGCGATGAAGCAGGGCGCGATGACTGACACCGCCATGAAGGAGGCAGGTCAGGTGGCGAGCATCGACGTGAACACGGCGACGCAGTCCCAGCTCGAGGCCATCCCGGCGCTCAAGCCGTACGCCGACAAGATCATCAAGGGCCGGCCGTACAAGTCGCTGGACCAGCTCGAGGAGAAGAACATTCTCCCGAAGGACGTGTTCGGTGCGACCAAGTCACAACTCAAGGTGAGCAGCTACTGACCTGGTGATGTGAAGCGGATATCTTCCAGCCGGGAGATCACATGTACCACCCGGCTGGAGATTCCGCATGCAACTGTTCATCAACGGTGAGCGTCGCAGCTTCGACGGCGACGCCACCATGCCCCTCCTCTGGTACCTCCGCGACGAGCTCGGCCTAACAGGCACCAAGTACGGCTGCGGGATCGGGGCCTGCGGCGCCTGTACCGTGCACCTCGACGGCACCGCGATCCGCTCCTGCTCGACACCGATGCAGCTGCTCGAGGGCAAGCATGTCGTGACGATCGAGGGCCTCCACACCGACGGCAACCACCCGGTACAGGTGGCGTGGCGCGCGGCCAACGTGCCGCAGTGCGGCTACTGCCAGAGCGGCCAGATCATGCAGGCCGCCGCCCTTCTCGAGACGACCCCTCACCCCACCGAGCAGGAAATCGACACCGCCATGACGGGCAACATCTGCCGCTGCGGCACCTACGGGCGGATCCGCGCCGCGATCCAGGCTGCGGCCAAAGGGGGTGCCTCGTGAGCCGGTCCCTGCCCCGCCGTGATTTCGTGAAATCAGTCGCGATCGGCGGGCTCGTCATCACGGTGACGGGGAGCGGCTGCCGCCGCCTCAGCGACGAGGCCCGCGGCTCAGCCGCGCGCGCCGGCGAGCCTTTCGAGCCCGTGGTGTACGTGCGGCTCGATCCATCGGGCACGGTCACCATCGTCTGCCCGCGCTCCGAAATGGGCCAAGGCATCCGCACGACACTCGCGATGGTCATCGCCGATGAAATGGAGGCCGACTGGAAGGACGTGGTGGTGGCGCAGGCGCCGGGCGACGAGAAGAAGTACGGCACACAAAACACCGACGGCTCCACCAGCATCCGTGACTTCCTGCCGAAGTACCGCGAAGCCGGCGCCATCGTCCGCACCCTGCTCGAGGCTGCCGCCGCGAGGGAGTGGGACGTGCCGGTGGCGGAGGTCGAGGCACAGAACGGCCACGTCGTGCACGCGTCGAGCAAGCGCGCGCTTGCGTTTGGCAAGTTGGTTGTGACCGCCTCCGCCCTGCCGATGCCGGCGGCGGCCAGCCTCGTCCTCAAGAAGCCCTCGCAGTTCCGTTACATAGGCAAGGACGTCCCGGGCGTGGACCTCCGGGCCATGACCACGGGGCAAGCGATGTTCGGCCAGGACCTGCGGCGCGACGGCATGAAGGTGGCCGTGGTGGCGCGTCCTCCGGTGTACGGCGGCAAGGTGGCAACCGTTGATTCGCGCGAGGCCGAGAAGGTGCCTGGCGTGGAGCGGATCGTGCGCCTGCCCGAGGCCACGCCGCCGACCGGGTTCCAGATGCTCGGCGGCGTGGCCGTGGTGGCGAAGAACACCTGGGCCGCGATGCAGGGCCGCAAGAAGCTCAGGGTCACGTGGACCGACGGACCCAACGCGAGCTACGACTCGGAGCGATACCGCGCGGAACTGGAGCAGGCGGTACGCAAGCCCGGCAAGGTCGTGCGCTCGCAGGGCAACGCGGCCCGCGCCCTGGGGTCGGGTACCCGCGTGAGTGCCGACTATTACATCCCCCACCTGGCCCAGGCACCGATGGAGCCGCCCGCGGCGCTCGCGGTGTTCGAGAACGGCCGCTGCGATACCTGGTCCTGCACCCAGAATCCCGGCGCCGTTCGTGAAACGGTGGCGCAGGCGCTCGGAATCCCGGTCGAGAAGGTGGCGTCGTACGTGACGCTGCTCGGCGGCGCCTTCGGGAGGAAGTCAAAGCCGGACTACGTGGTGGAAGCCGCGCTGCTCGCAAGGGAGATGGGCGCACCGGTGAAGGTGGTGTGGACCCGGGAAGACGACATCCAGCACGGCTTCTACCACACCGTGGCGGCCGAGCACATGGAGGGCGCGGTCGACAGCAACGGCAAGGTCACCGCGTGGCTGCAGCGTTCGGCACTGCCGTCCATCAACGCGCAGTTCGCGCCGAAGGTGCTGTACCAGGCGGACTATGAGACGGGCATGGGGATGACCGACTTCCCCTATGCGGTGCCCAACCTCCAGGAGGAGATGGGCCCCGCGCCGGCGCGGGTGCGCATCGGCTGGTACCGCTCGGTCGTCAACATCCCGCACGCCTTCGCCATCGGTTCGTTCATCGACGAGCTGGCGCGGGCGGCGGGCCGGGACCCGAAGGCGTTCCTGCTGGAGATGCTGGGCCCCGACCGGATCGTGAACCTCAGCAGCGCCGGACTCACCGGAAAGCCGTGGAACTACGACGCCAGCTTCGAAGACCACCCGCTCGACACGGCGCGGATCCGCGGCGTGGTCGAACTGGCCGCCAGCCAGGCCGGCTGGGGACAGCCACTGCCGGCTGGCCGGGGCCGGGGCCTGGCGGTTCACCGCAGTTTCCTGAGCTATGTGGCGATGGTGATCGAGGTCGAGGTGAAGCCGGATGGCAGCCTGTCGATTCCGCGGGTGGACGTGGCGGCCGATGCGGGCTTCATCGCCAACCCTGACCGGGTGAAGGCGCAGTTCGAGGGTGCCACGATCATGGGTATCAGCAACGCGCTCTACGGCGAAGTCACCTTCCGCGAGGGACGACCGGTGCAGTCGAACTTCGATCAGTACCGGGTGGCGAGAATGGACGTTGCCCCGCGGGAGATCAGGGTACACCTGGTGCAGTCGGATGCGGCGCCGGGCGGAGTCGGCGAGCCCGGTGTGCCGCCGGTGGCGCCCGCACTGGGGAACGCCATCTTCGCGGCGACGGGGCGGAGGATCAGGAGCCTGCCGGTAGGCGATCAGTTGACGAAGCCGGAGGGAGACAAGGGGCCGGTGACTCCGGTCGGGTAATGCAGTCCGAACAGTTCCAGCTGCTGCAGGCAGCACTCACCGGGCGATACGCCCTCGAGCGCGAGCTCGGACGCGGCGGGGCGGCCACGGTCTACCTGGCCGACGACCTGAAGCACCATCGCAAGGTGGCGCTCAAGGTGCTCCGGCCGGAGCTTGCCTCCATGCTTGGGCCGGACCGGTTTGCCCGCGAGGTCGCCATCGCCGCGCGGCTCAACCACCCGCACATCCTCGCCCTGCACGATTCGGGTGATGCTGGCGGCTTCCTCTTCTACGTCATGCCGTACGTGCAGGGCGAGTCGCTCCGCCATCGGCTCCGCCGCGAGACCCAGCTCCCGATCAACGATGCCATCCGCATTGCTCGACAGGTCGCCTCGGCCCTCGCGCATGCGCATGCCCGGGAGGTGATCCATCGCGACATCAAGCCGGAGAACATCCTGCTCTACGAGGGCGAGGCAATGGTCGCCGACTTCGGCATCGCCCTCGCCGTCAGTGGCCCGAAGGGCGACCGCCTGACCGAGACGGGGCTGGTGGTGGGCACCCCGGAGTACATGAGTCCCGAGCAGGCCACGGGCGAGCGCGATCTCGACGCCCGGAGCGATGTGTACAGCCTCGCCTGCGTGCTGCATGAAATGCTCACCGGTACGCCACCGTTCACCGGTCCCACCGCCGCCGCCATCATCGCGCGCCACGTGATCGAGCCCGCCCCCAGCGTGGCCCGGCTGCGCGCCGCGGTGCCCGTCACCCTCGAGCGGGCGCTGGTAAAGGCCCTGGCCAAGGCACCCGCCGACCGCTTTGCCTCGGCCGCCGCATTCGCGGAGGCGCTCGTGGTGCCGGCGTCGACGAACACACCGGTGCCGTCGGTGGCGGTGCTCCCATTCCGCAACCTGAGCCCCGATCCGGACAACGAGTACTTCGCCGACGGGATCACCGAGGACGTCATCGCCAGCCTGTCGAGGATCCGCGCGCTCAAGGTCATTTCGCGGACGTCGGTCATGCCCTTCAAGAACCGGGAACAGAGCCTGCGCGAGATCGGCGCCCGGCTGGAAGTCACGACCATCCTGGAGGGCAGCGTGCGGCGCGTCGGGGACCGGGTGCGCATCGTTGCCCAGCTCATCGATGTCGCGACGGACCAGCATCTCTGGGCCGAGACCTATGACCGCCAGCTCACCGACATCTTCGCGATCCAGACCGACGTGGCACTGCACATCGTCGCGGCCCTCAAGGCCGAACTGGATCCCGAGGAGCGGACGCGCATTCGGAAGGCCCCGACGAGTGACGTGGAGGCCTACCAGCTCTACCTGAAGGCACGGCACAGCCTGATCCAGTACACCGAGGACGGGATCCACAAGGCCATCGAGTACTTCGAGCAGGCCATCGATCGGGACCCTGCCTACGCCGTGGCCTACGCCGGCATGGCCCTGGCCTACGCCGAGCTCGGGCGGCAGGGAGCGGGCGCGGTGAGGCCGGAGGTGGCCCATCGGAGGGCGAGGATTGCCGTGGCGAGGGCGCTGGAGCTCGACAACGGGCTCGCGGAAGCGCACTCCATGCTGGCGTATCTCAAGTTCATGTGGAACTTCGACTGGGCCGGGGCGGAAACGGAGTTCCGGCGGGCACTCGACCTGGATCCCAACAGCGCCGACACCTGCGATTTCTATGGCCAGCTGTGCCTGGCGCTCGAGCGCTACGACGAAGCGTTTGCCCTGCAGGAGCGGGCCCGGGCCCTCGACCCGCTGGCCCAGCGAGCCGATGTCGCCACTACGCTGCTGCGCCTCGGGCGGTATGAGGAGGCGCTGCGGACCATCGAGCCCATCGTCGAAGTCGACCCGAACTATGCCCGGGGTCAGAGCACACTGGCGTGGGCCTGCCTCAAGCTCGGCATGACCGAGCGCGGGCTGGCTGCGCTGCGGACGGCGGTCGCGCTGTCACCGAACGAAACGCTGTTCGTGGGGCAGCTCGGGCAGGCCCTGGCTCGCGTAGGAGATGTCGCGGGGGCGCGCACGATGCTCCAGCAACTCGAGGAGTTGTCGCGGGCCCGGTACGTATCTCCACTCCACATGGCCTACGTCCACACCGGGCTGGGCGAGCAGGACGCGGCGATCGACCTGCTGGAGCAGGCGGTAGAGCAGCGGACCGGGGGCATCTACTCGATCAAGGGCTCGTTCCTGTTCGCGCCCCTGCGCGCGCACCCGCGGTTCACCAAGCTGATGAAGAGGATGAACCTGGCCTGAGAGCCAGGCCTGCAGCCTATTCGGCCGAGACGGGTCCCGTGGTGTCCGGTATCTCGGCTGGAACCTGACCGACGACCTGCATCCAGCGCCACCAGCGGGGATCTTCCTGCTGCAGGCCAAATACGGCGAGCGCGCGCGACCAGGCATTGTTGGGCACGGGCCGGAAGAGGCGGTCGGCGAGGACGGAGTCGCCCGGCACCACGGTTGAGTCCGCGCGCCAGCGGCCAAGGCTGTCGAGCTGGCTGGTGAAGACCGGGTGCCGCAGGAAGATCCCGAGCATCCGGCGCACGCCGGGCATTTCCTGGCTCGCGCCAGACACCGGATGCCGGACCCATTCGTGCTTCCGCTCGAGCACCAGCGTCGTAAGCGCCCAGCTGGCCGCATCGGCCTGCTGTTCCAGCGGATTGAGCGCACCATAGCGCCGGATGTCCTTCTGGCGCGGCACCCCCCGAAACAACGCGCGCCATGCCTCCGGATCGCGGGCCTGACTCGCGTGCACCAGCTCATGCACGTAGACCTGGAAGGTCCCGATCGGCACCCCGTCGATCGCGCTGCTGGTCGCGTCGGTGCGCGGCGCGTGGTGGGAGGTGCGGAGGTACACCATGTCGTGGGGAGCGGCGTAGACGCCCAGGGTGAGCGGGTCCACCAGCTCGCGGGGCAGCGGCACCACCGGGATCGAGTCGACCAGGCCGAGCGCCCGCCGGGCGATGAACGCCCAGGAGCTTCGCTGGATGTCGGTGAGCAAGGCCGTGGTGGCGGGATCGTAGGCACTCGCCGGCACGTCCCCGTTCGCAAGCCACTCGATGCCGACCCACGCCGTACTGTCGCCCCATGCCGG
>JAGGAG010000150.1 GCA_017889745.1 Gemmatimonadota bacterium
GCGGGGGCTCGCCGCGGCGCGCGCGCCCGGCGATTTCCGGCCCGAGAGACGCCCTCGGGCTGAAGCGAAGCCCGGCGAGCAGCCGTTCCGTTTCTGCCAGGTGAGGGTCGCCGTTCCGATCCGGAGACTCGCCGGTCACCCCATCTGCTCCCGGAGGCGCTCGAGCGCCCGCCACAGCCGGGTTCGCACCGTCCCGGCCGGGACGGCGAGCAACTGTGCCAGCTCGGCGATCTCGAGTTCGCCGCCGAACCGGAGGCTCAGGAGCTCACGGTCCTCGCCGCTCAGTTCGCCCATGGCGCTCAGGGCGGCACCGACCTCCTCCCGGCGGAGCATCCGCTCCTCGGGCGACGGTTCGTCCATTGCGAGGTCCCGCAGTTCGTCGATGCCCGCGCGCCGCCGCACCCGGGCGCTCCGGCGCTCATCGACGAGGACATTCCGCGCGATGGTCAGCAGCCAGGTCTGGACCCCGGCCCTGGACGCGTCATACCGCTCGGCGGCGCGCACCGCGCGCAGGAACGTCTCGGCCGTGTAGTCCTCGGCGTCGTCGGGCGGGACGAGCTGAAAGCGGAAGTACCTGTACACCGCCTTGCCGTGCGCCTCGTACCAGGCAGCACAGGGCCCGGCCTGGACGGGGGGAACGTCCAAGCCGTTGTGTGTCTTTGGGTTCGGCGGGGATGCACTCATGTGAGACGCCTATTATACGAGACAAGGTGGCCATCGTCACACCCTCAAATGCGGAAGGGGCGGCAACGTCGCCGCCCCTTCAGGTTGTGACGCCCTCACGCATCAATACGCCGGCAGCCCCGTGATCTCGTGCCCCAGGATCAGGCCGTGTACGTCGTGGGTGCCCTCGTAGGTGTAGACCGACTCCAGGTTCGCCATGTGCCGCATCGAGTGATACTCGACCAGGATCCCGTTGCCGCCGAGCAGCCGCCGCGCCTCGCGCGCGCACTCACAGGCCATGTTCACGTTGTTCCGCTTGGCGAGTGACACCTGCGCCGGCGTGAACGTGCCGGCATCCTTGAGCCGGCCGAGCTGCAGCGCCAGCAACTGGCCCTTGGTGATCTCCGTCAGCATGTCGGCGAGGCGCACCTGCTGGATCTGCGTCTGCGCGATGGGACGGTCGAACATGATCCGGTTCTTGGCGTAGCTCACCGCCTCCACGAAGCAGGCCATCGCCGCGCCTACCGCGCCCCACGCGATGCCGTAGCGCGCCTGCGTAAGGCACATCAGCGGACTGCGCAGCCCGCCACTCTTGGGCAGGATCGCGTCCCTGGGCACCAGGCAATCCTCGAGCGCGATCTCGCTCGTGTCGGACGCCCGCAGCGACAGCTTTCCCTTCTGGTCGCGCGCGGTGTAGCCCTTGGTGCTGGTTGGCACGATGAAGCCGCGGATCGACTTCGAGTCGTCGATCGCCCCGGTCTTGGCCCAGATGATGGAGACGGTGGCCTGGCTGCCGTTCGTGATCCACATCTTGGCGCCATTCAGCACCCAGCCGTCCTTCGTCTCGCGCGCCGTCGTGATCATGCCGCCGGGGTTGGATCCGAAGTCGGGTTCGGTGAGCCCGAAGCAGCCGATCTCCTGGCCCGCCGCGAGGCGGGGCAGCCAGTGCTTCTTCTGTTCCTCGGAGCCGAAGGCATAGATGGGATACATCACGAGGCCGCCCTGCACCGAGGCGAAGGAGCGGATGCCGCTGTCGCCCCGCTCGAGCTCCTGCATGATGAGCCCGTACGCCACGTTGTTGAGCCCGGCGCAACCGTACTCCTCCGGCAGGTTTGCGCCGAGGAATCCCAGCTCGGCCATCCCCGGAATCAGCTGCTTCGGAAATTGGCCCTTGATGTAGGCGTCACCGATCACCGGCATGAGGTTCTCGTCCACCCATGCCCGGACGGTGTCGCGGACCGCGCGCTCCTCTTCGGAAAGCAGCGAGTCCATGTCGTAGAAATCGACGCCCGGAAACTGGGACGTGGCGGCACCGGTGGTCATACGTTCCTCGTGACAATGTCGAAGGTTCGCGGCCCGGAAATATACCCGGGAATGCAGAGCCAGGAGCAGCAAGGCGGGGCGGCGGGACCGAATCTGGCGGGGCGCGGCGAATGGGGATGGCTCCGAAGGCACCGTTGCTCGAGCGGGTGCCCCTCCGAAAAGGTCTGGCTGCCGGCTGGACCTGAACGAGGCCCTCGGAAAGCCGGCCCCGAGGACCTTTGAGGAGGGGCACCCGCTCGAGCGACGGCGCTGCTAGCGCGAAAACGACTCGGCCAGCCGCTCCACTCGCTCCCAGATGCCTCCGCACACTCCCCGCGCCGGCATCACGGCACGCGGCACGATCCCCACCTCGCGCGCCTTTCGCCGGAACCGCGCTCCATGATCAACCCGGGCGCCCGTCTCGGCCTGCCACTGGTGCACCATCTCGTGCAGCAGCGTCTCCTCCACTTCCCGCCACGGATGACGCTTCAGCAGACGGCGGCTGAGGACGATTCGCATCGGCCGCGACGTCGTCCGGTCGTAGACCAGCTCACCCAGGCGCCGCCGCATCCGGCTCGACAGGCCGATCGCGACCGGCGCGAGCACGCCACCGAAGTGCTGCGCGTTGAGTTCCCGCCAGCGCGCCTCGAGCCGGGCGATCGCCGGCGCCTCGCCTGGGCGGACCTGGTCGGCTGCGCGCGGCCGCGGCGTCGACCCCTCGCTGGAGATGGGCCAGGAAAGGAGTACCCGCTCCGCGGCCAGCCGATCGGCCCGTCGCGTGCGCGGCGCCACGAAGCGGACGATGGCGTGGAGCACGCGGTCGGGCGCCACGGCGTACTCCCGGTGCACGCGCAACTCGCCCCGCGACGTGAGCGACACCATGACGGTCCGGTTCTGGTGGGTGCGGATCCCGGCGACCTCGTGCAGGCCCAGCGCGCGGAGCCGGGCGGCCAGCAGCTCTTCGGGCGGCGCGCTCAGGCGCAGCCCGGCGTCAGGCGACAGCGGTCACTCCCCGCGCCACGCCGGGCCCGCGGGCCGCGCGCGCAAAGACGAAACGGTCGGACGGCGCGAACGCGCCGCCCTGCCAGCGCCAGTGCTGGATGGTCACCGTGCGGTCATCGATGCGTACGACGTTGAACACCGAGGGCTTTCCGCCGCGCATCCGGTGCGTCAGCGTGCCCGCCGCGCTCACCGCGACCCGGTCGCCCAGCTGCGCCGCCGCTTCCTCGTGGTCGTGCCCGTAGAGGATCAGGTCGGGTGCGAGCTGCAGCAGGCGCTCCTGCGCCGTGCGCCAGCGGGACAGCCCCATGCGGCGGGAGATGTTGCCGCGCAGCACGTTGTGGTGCACCACCACCACGCGGGCGAGGTCGGCCGGCGCATCGGCGAAGAGGCGGGCAACCCGCTCCACCTCGCCCGGAGGAAGATGGCCCTTCACCGCCATGTCGTTGAGGTTCGGCGTCATCGACGGGAAGCAGACGCCGTAGCTCGTGAGCATCGTGGCGATGATCGCCCCGGGAATGACGAGCGTCGGCGTGAGTTCCTCCCCGAACCAGCGGCGGTACTTCACGTAGAGGCGCTTGCGGCCCAGGATCCAGAACGGGCTCTCGAACCACTGCACGTCATGGTTGCCGGGCAGCGTCAGCACCGGCGCGCTCTTCGACAGCTGCTCCAGGAACCTCCGCGCCGCCTGGAACTCGCCGTGCCGGGCCCGCTGGGTCAGGTCGCCCGACACGACCACTGCGCTCGCGTCGAGCGTGGGAACGATGCGCTCGACCGCATCGACCATCGCGAGGTCGCAGTCGCGTCCGAAGTGCGGGTCGGAGACGTGAACCAGCGTGACCGGTGTCACCACACGGTCCGGATCGTGTAGGTCAGCACCGCCTCGCCCCGTGCCGGCACCGTCACCTTGAATCGCGTGACGCTCGACGACACCTTCTCCGCCGGCACCGAGCTCGCCGTCACCGACCATTCGCCCCCCCGCTCCTCGCGCACGTCCACCGCCTGCGTGCTGTCGGATCCATTGCGGATCGTCACCTTGAACCCGAGCGTCGCGATCGTGCGCGTCGTGTTGCCGCGCTTCTCCGGCGTGGTGGTGTACTCCGTCTGCACCCGCTTTGCCGTGAGGTCGAAGGCATTGCCGGCGTAGAGCGACACGTCCTGGCCCGCCGCGGTGTGACCCAGCGACGCCTCGCCCACCAGCTGCAGGCGGCCGTCGCTGTCGGGATTGAAGATCCGGGCCACGCCGCCGGGCAATGGCCTGTCGCCGAACGGCGTCTTGAGCGGGCGCTTGAGCATGTAGCTCACCTCCACGGGAATGGTCTGCTCATCCTGCTGCTGCGGCACGTAGCCGTACCACGGCAGCTGTCCCCGCACCACGAGCCGCTTCTCATACGGCGCCGTGGCGGGGTCGAACAGGGCGATGGTCGTGGTGCTGCCGGGCTGGATCGTGGCCCTGCCCGGCAGCGTGTAGAGGTGGAACTCACCGGCGCCTTCCTCGGATGGCGCGGGAGGCGCGGCAGCAACCGCCATGGCCATCTCGCGCGCGCGCATGTCGTACTTCGGGCTCGCGGCCGGCGCCGCCCGCGACACGCTCCCGGCCAGGAGCTGGATCTCGGCGTCCGCCGCGCTGAACGACTGCGACCCGATTACCGCCTCACCGCTGACTCGCGCGTCGCGCGCACCGAGGATCACCGCATAACTCGCGGTCCACTGCGCCCCCTCGGTGAACCAGCCCAGGGGCAGGTCCTTGCGGCCCGTGGCCGAGGTGAGGGTGAGCGTCGCGGATTGCGCCGTGCTCACGGCGTCGGCCGGGTAGCGGAGCGACCCCCCCGGGTTGCCGAAGGCCACCGTGCCATCGGGCATGAGGAAGCGCGCCGGATCGACCCCGAGCAGCGTCACCTGGAAGGTCTCGGTGCCGCCGCCCTGCTTCGCGCGTTCGACGCTGAGCTTCCGGCCAACGAGGCGCCGGAGCACGGCGCTCTCGTCTTCCGCGGCGTCGAAGAGGGCGCGGTTGATGACCACGCCCTGGTCCAGCGACACGAGCGACGACGGGTCGACCGGGCCAAGCTCCACCCGCTGCTGCGACGTGCCCCTGGGCACCGCCGTGGGCAGCGTGCGGCGCACGAGCACGCGGCCGTCGTTGTAGATGGTGACGCCGCTCTGGGCCCCGGCGGGGCGGGCGGGGACGAGCGCGGCAGCGCCCAGGAGCAGCAGCGATCGCGAGGTGGTGCGCAAGGTTGGCACTTTCACTCCGTGGTACCGGTGTGGTCGGGAAGCAGCTGGATCGCGATGACGGCGGCGATCTTCCGCACGAGCAGGTAGGTGATGAGTACGGCCACCCCGGCATACACACGCCCGGCCGTGCCGCCGGGCAGCGGCCGCCAGGCCAGGTATCCCGCCATCAGGACCGCTGCGCCGAGCGCAATCCGGCCGGCCAGGCGCCCGGCATGGCGTTCCCGGCGCACCTGGCACATGGGGCACCGCTCGCCGAGCAGCAGGCCTTCCGTCCGCTTTCCGCAGTCAATGCAGGGAGCCTCAGTGGGCCACCCGGCGCGCGACGGCATCGCCGAACTCCCTGGTTGAGGCGCTGCCCCCGAGGTCGCGGGTGCGGATGGCGTCCTTCACGATCACCTCTTCCACGGCACGACGGACGCGGCGGGCGGCATCGAGCTCGCCGAGGTGGTCGAGCATCATCGCCGCCGCCAGGATCTGCGCCGACGGGTTGGCCACCCCCTTCCCCGCGATGTCGGGCGCGCTGCCGTGCACCGCCTCGAAGATCGCCGCGCGCGTCCCGATGTTGGCGCCGGGCGCGAGCCCCAGCCCGCCCACCAGGCCCGACACTTCGTCGCTCAGGATATCGCCGAACATGTTGGTGGTGACCATCACGTCGAATTGCTCCGGCCGCAACACCAGCTGCATGGCCGTGTTGTCCACGATCATGTCGTTCGACGCGACCCGCCCGGCGTATTCCGCTGCCACCTGCCTTCCGACTTCGAGGAAGAGGCCGCTCACCATCTTGAGGATGTTCGCCTTGTGGACGATGGTGACCTTCTTGCGGCCCTGGGCCACCGCATACTCGAAGGCGTACCGGATCACCCGCTC
>JAGGAG010000050.1:0-7708 GCA_017889745.1 Gemmatimonadota bacterium
GGATTCCCTGCGACTGGCGGACAGCGCGCGCCTGTTCGCCGTCCTGGGCGCGTTCCGTGACGGCGGACTGCTCGCCGAGGCTGGTACGGCGCTCGAGCTCAAGGACCGGCAGCCGGGATCACTGCGCCCGGGGCGGAGCCTGTTCCGGTTCAGCCCGGTCGGTGCCTCGGACAGTGTCGGCGTCCTCCCGGGTGAAGAGCTGTACCTGAGTACCGAAGGCGGGCACGCATCGCTGTCGGCGGTGCCCTTCGGGCTCGGCTCGAGGCTGTCGGTCCTGCCGGACGGTTACGTCACGACTGAGGGCGACCGGATGCAGCTGGAGATGCGCGATCCGTCGGGCCGGCTGCGGCGGATCATCCGCTGGCCCGGCGCGCGCCTTCCGGTCTCGCCCGACGATATCGATCGCCAGGGGCGCCTGCTCCTCGGGAGTGCCGGAACCGGCATGCAGCGGGCGCAGCTCGATTCGGTGTGGCGCGCGATCCCGAAGCCCGATTCGTTGCCGGCCATCATCGGGCTGGTGCCAGATCCCGGGTCGCTGGTCTGGGCTCGCCGGGGCGGGCACGTAGGCGACACCGAGGCGGAATGGTGGGTGTTCTCGAAGGAGGGGGCGTGGCTCGGTACGATGGCGCTGCCCACCAACGCCTCGCCGCTGGACATTTCCGCCGAATGGATCGTGCTGCGCACCGTCGACGAGAACCGCATCGAGCGGGTGGAGGTGCGGCGGGTGCGGCGCTAGCGAATGCGGGGTGGCTCGTCGAAGTAGGCGGCGAGCTGTGTGAGGTAGTGCTCGATGGGGCCGGCGTGCCCCGAGGTGAACTGGGAGATGAACCGCTGGGCGTTGCCGGAAATGACGCCGCGCTCCGTGATGGTGAGGTCGACACCCGACGGCGCGCGGGTGATGGCATAGGTCCACTCACTCGCCGGACCGCGCGCCTCGGTGGTGCGCACGGTAACCAGCCGCACGGGAGGTAGCTCCTCGCGCACCACCACCAGCGTCCCGCGACCATCGTCACCGATTTCCCGCCACACGGCATGCGACGCCGAATCCGGCAAGTGCTCGAGCTGGATGAGGTCGCGCCGCCACGCACGGATGCGCACCGAATCGGAGATGGCGCGCCACACCGCCTCGGGTGTACGTGACAGGGTGAGCGTCCGCATGACCTCGTGCTGTTCCGGCAGCAGCAACCCGCCGATGATCACCGCGAGGCCGGCCACGAGCAGCACCAGCCCCGCCGTCGCGAGCCATTTTCTTGCCAGTTCTTCGATGCGCATGGGGCCGGAGAATGTCTTCCCCGGCCCCAGCGCACAAGACACCGGCCTAGCGTGATGCGAGGGCCACGAGCGACCGGAGTTCCGTCTCGACGTCGGCCTGCGTTACCTGTACCGGCACCGTCCAGCGCCCGTTCTCGATCTTCTTCGTGGGCACGCGGATGCCGCGGATGGCACCATCGGCGATACTGACGAGCGCGGTGACGGAGCCCTCGCCCGGCGCGCCGGTAATCACGATGACCCAGTCACCGGTCTCGGGCCAGGTCTGCCTGAGGGAATAGACACCGTCGCGGTCCGTGCGTTCCAGCGTGAGGGCCAGCGTCTTCCGCTGGCCATTGACCAGGCCCTCGGCGCGCGCCTCGACCACGAAGGAGGCGGCCTGTTCGTGGTGAAAGGTGTGCACGAGGAGATATGCGCCCTGGGCCGACTTGTTCATCGGGTTTGCGGGGAACTCGATGGAGAGCCAGGGCGGCCCCGCCAGGGCGGGCGAAGCGGTTGCGGCGACGAGCGTAACGGCGGCAGCGAGCGACATCAGGGAGCGGCGCATTGGGTACCTCACGGTCTATGGGGAGATTACCGACTCGTCCCTGAGATGCCGCCCGGCGCCGCGGGGTTTGCATCCACCTCCGGCTGCTTGAGCAGGGAGATCCGTCCGCGGAAGGTGCGTGCGGTGATGGCGGCTCCCCCGTCGCCGATACTCGTGCGCAGCGTGCCGCTCGCGCTCGGCTTGCCCTTCAGCGTGAACTCGCTGGTGATGGCGCCCGAGGGAGCGGACAGCTCGAGGTCCGCGCCTAGAGTGGGCGGGAGCCGCAGTTCGATATTGCCGCTGTGGGTCTGTGCGTCGAGGGTGCCGCCGCGCTCGATCGCCCCCTTCCACGCAATCTCGCCGGACACCGTCTCGAGCCTCGCGCGCGATATGCGCGCGCCGCCGATGAGGATGGCCCCGCTCACGGTGGTCACCGTGAGATCTCCACGCACGCCCCGCAGCACGACGGTCCCGCCGGCCGTGCGAACCCGCAGTGACGCCACCGGCCCGGCTACCTCAACGTTGCCATCGAGCGTTTCCGCGGTGACGGTGCGCGGGGCGCCCTCGACGTGCAGCCGGCCGGCGGTGGTGATGAAATCGAGGTCGCCCTCGAGGCCGCCGGCATCCAGGCTCACCACCGCGCCGCGCACACTCACGCGGGCATGCTTTGGCACGCGCACCTCGAGCGTCGCGCTGGTCACGACACTGCCGGTATCGGTGCCCTCGAGGCCGACCTTTGCGGCATCGGTCGACCCGCCGAAATAGAGCTGCCCGGCGCGCGCCGGCAGCTCTCCCACCACTACCAGGCTGTCACGATCCCACCCGACCAGCCGCACCATTCCGACCAGGTCGTTGATCCGGATCGATGCGGTGCTGCTCACGGCCATGCGGCGGTCGATGCGCTGCTGCGCCATGAGCGGCACGGGGAGTATCAGGGCAAGCAGGAGGACGGCGGGGCGCATCGGCATCTCCTCAGGAGCGCGGCAGGCGAGCGGCCTGCTGCAGGAACTCGACGCGCTGCCGGTGCGCGGCACGCAGGAGGCCCGCGAGCACGGGGCTGCCGGGATCGGCATCGAGTGCGCGCTGACACTCGGCGATCGCGGAGTCGATCACGACCAGGTTGCGCGCCAGCACGGCGCGCGTTGCCGGGGCCAGGCTCGACGACCCGAGCCCCTGTTCCATGATGTCGCCGGCACGCGCCAGGCGAGCGAGCCCGGCGCGATCGACCGGCGCCGTGGCAACGGCCACGGGCGCGTCCGACCGTCGCGCGACATACCAGGTGACCGCCGATGACAGGGCGACGAGCGCGATGGCGGCCGCGAGCCGGTAGAGCGCGATCCGCGGACGGGCGCGCGCGCGCGGTGCCAGCCGTCCCTCTATGGCCGGCCATAGATCGCGCGGCGGGTCGATGCTGCGGGGCAGGTCGGCGAGGTGCGACCGAAGGAAGGTCTCGTCGTCGGGTCGTTGTCCGGTCATCGGTCCAGCGCCCTCCGCAGGAGACGGCGCGCCCGGAACAGCTGCGCCTTCGATGTGCCTTCCGCGATACCCGTCATTTCCGCAATCTCAGCATGGCCATATCCCTCGATGTCGTGGAGCACGAAGACAGCCCGGGCACCAGGCGGCAGCCTGATCATCGCCGCATCGAGATCCATCCGGGTGCCGGGGTCGGGCGCTGCTCTCGGTGACTCGAGCAGTTCCGGCTCCTCCACCACCGCCACCCGCAGGTCCCGCCGCCACGTGGCCCGCCGGTGGGCGAGCACCACGTTCACGGCGAGCCGATGCAGCCAGGTGCTGAACGCACTCTCATGCCGGAAGCCAGGGAGCCGGTCCCACGCCCTGACGAACACGTCCTGGGTCCGCTCTTCCGCCGCGGCCGGGTCACCTTCCAGGCGGAGGCACATGGCATAGACGCGCCCCGCATGCGCCCGGTAGAGCGCCGCGAAGGCATCGGCGTCGCCGGCCTGGGCGCGCCGGACCTCCAGGCTCAGCGCGTCGGGATCCACGATCCTGGCTTGGTCACGGTCATCAGCGTGGTCCTTCGATGCCGCCGGGGCCACCGGGGTTTGAATCACGTTGGCACGCCCGGCCCCGTCGCGATAGCTTCAACTCTCATGACGCTCATCATTGGCCGCCAGCAGCGCGCCGGTCTGCTGATTTTCGTCCTGGGGGCCGGCCTGATCTGGGCCACCTGGCCCTACTTCAGCGGATTGCTCGGCGCGCCAGTCCTGTACGTCATCTTCGGCTCGCTGCACCGCAGGCTGGCCACGAAGCTTGGCGCACCCGGCGGCGCCATCGTGGTGATCATCATCGCGTTCCTCGTGATCTTTCTCCCCGTGATCGGCGCGGTGGGCCTGCTCGCCAACGAGGCGCAGGACTGGGCCTCGGCGGTCAAGGACAGTGAATTGCTTGGCCGCCTCTCGACCCTGCAGATCGGCGACATCAAGGTGGGCGAGCAGCTGTCGAAGCTGAGTTCCTCCGCGGTGTCATGGCTGGGCGGCAACGCCCTGGGGGTTCTCGGGACGGGTGCCAAGCTGCTGGTCCAGTTCACGCTCACGTTCTTCGGCCTGTACTACGTGCTCGTGCAGCCTGAGGAATCCCGGAAGCTCCTGGAGTCGTTCATCCCGTTCTCGCAGGAGAACCGCGAACGGCTCATCGAGGCATTCCGCAATGTCACGGTGTCGATGCTCATCGGCACCTTCCTTACCGCCGTGCTGCAGGGCACCGCGCTTGGCCTCGGGTTCTGGGCGCTCGGCCTGCCGAGTCCTGCGTTCTGGGGCGTGGTAACGGTGATCTTCGCGGTCCTGCCGCTCGTCGGAAGCGGCATGATCTGGGGCCCTGCCGCCGCGTACCTCGCGTTCCAGGGCCGACCACTGGCGGCAGCCGCCCTGGTGGCGGGCGGAGTGCTGATTGTCGGCAACATCGACACACTCGTCCGGCCCTTCGTCTTCCAGCGCTACGCGAAGATGCACCCGTTCGTCACCGTGATCGGCGCCTTCGCCTTCGTGCCGATCGTCGGCATCCTCGGGCTGCTGGTCGGACCGCTTGCCATCTCGTACTTCTTCGAGCTGGTACGCATGTACCGCGGAGAATACCTGCAGGAACCGGCGATCTCAGTTCCCGATGCCGCGCTCGGGACCACGGCGGCCGCGGCGCCATAGGTAGAGTGGCACGCCCAGCAGGATGAGCACGGCGCCCCGCAAGGCGTTGGCCGGGCTCGCCGTTACCGATCCGGCAACGACGTAGATCGCGGCAACCACGAAGAGCAGTGTCGATAGTCTCCAGGCCGGAGTGACGAACTCCGGTTCGGCCGCGCCCGCCCGTGCATCCTGCCGCCGGAAGAAGAACACCGTCGCCGCCGTCAATCCGAAGAAGATCCAGTCGCCGAAGACCACGTAGTCGAGCAGCTCGCCATACGTGCCGGAGAGCACGAGCACCACGGCCCACATGCCCTGGGCGACGAGCGCAACGACGGGTGTGCGAAAGCGGGGGTGCAGCCGGGCGAACGCGTCGAAGAAGATCCGGTCGCGCGCCATGGCCTGGTAGACGCGGGCATTGGCGCAGATGGCCAGGTTGAGGAACCCGACGGTCGAGAGCGTGATGCCCACCGCTATGAACGTGCGTCCGGCAGGCCCGAAGAGGACCTGCATGGTGTCGGCGGCCGGCGCGGTGCTGTCGGCCAGCCCGCCTACGCCGAGCACCCTCAGGTACACGAAGTTGGCCAGCAGGTACACCACCACCACGATGCCCACGCCCCAGAGCAGCGCGCGGGGGAGGTTGCGAGGCGCGTCCACCAGTTCCTCTGCCACGAAGTTCGTCTGCTGCCAGCCACCGTATGCGAAGAGCACCGGAACGAGCGCACCCGCGAGCGATGCCGGAACAGCGCCGTGGACGAGCGGGAGCAGTACCGGCGCGGGCAGGGCACTCCTGCCGAGTATCGCCGCGAGCCCGGCCACGATGAGGAATCCGAGCGCCGCCAGCTTGAGCAGGGTGAAGAGCGACGTCGTCACCGAACTGGGCTTGACTCCGAGGACGTTGAGGAAGGTGAGCAGCACGATGCTCGCGAGCGCGATCGGCGTTATCGCCGCAGGGGGCAGCCCGGCGACGGCCGCGGCGTAGCTCGCGAAGGTCATGGCGACCGCCGCGATCGCGCCGGTGGCGATCACGAGCAGCAGCGTCCACGCATAGAGGAACGCCGGGAGGGGGCCCCAGGCATCGCGCAGGTAGACGTATCCGCCGCCCGCTTCCGGGCGGCGACCGCCAAGCTCGGCGTAGATGAAGGCGCCGAGGATGGCCACGCCGCCGCCGATGATCCACGCGGCGATCGTGAGCCCCGCCGTGCCGGCCCGCTGTGCCACCACGGACGGGTTGAGGAAGATCCCCGAGCCGATGATGCCGCCCACCACCATCATGGTGCCCTCGAACAGCCCGACCCGCCGCGCGTAGGTAGTCATGGAGCTCCAATGTAGGCAAAAAAACAGCGGGGAGTCCGAAGACTCCCCGCTGGTACTGCTACTTCCTGCCGGTGCGCTTTACTGCCCCGGGTTCTCGAGTTCCGTCGGACCGCCGTACATCGACACGCGGCGGTTCGCTTCGCGGCCTGCCTTCGTCTTGTTGTCCGCGATCGGACGAGTCGAGGCATAGCCCTTCGCCTCGAGCCGGTCGGCCGGGACGCCCTGAGTGATCAGGTACGCCTTGACCGACTCCGCGCGCGCCTGTGACAGCTTCTCGTTCAGCTTGACGCTGCCGGTGCTATCGGTGTGGCCCTGCACCCAGATCTTGTAGTCTGGCGGCAGGCTCGGCAGGATCGTGTTGATCTTGATCGCCGCATCCGTCAAGGAAATCTTGGCCTGCTTGCCCAGCTTGGAGCTGCCGGACACGAAGCTGCTTCCCTTGATGATGAACGTACCACCGATCTCCTCGAAGATGATCCGGCAGCCGCTTGCATCGACCTTGTTGCCCGGGTTGGTGGACGGGCAGCGGTCCTTGCAGTCCATTACGCCGTCGCCGTCGCTGTCGCGCTGGCAATCGGAGCAGCCCATGGCGTCGACCTTCTCGCCAGCCGGGGTGTTCGGGCACTTGTCGGCGCTGTTCGGCACGCCGTCCTTGTCGTCATCTTCCGGGCAGCCCTGGGCGTTGACCTTGGTTCCGGCCGGAGTGTTCGGGCACTTGTCGAGCGCGTTGTTGACGCCGTCGCGGTCGTCATCGAGCTGCGACGCCGAGCAACCAACCGCGTTGACCGTCTCACCCGCCGGGGTGTTCGGGCACTGGTCGCGGTCGTTGACCACGCCATCCTTGTCGTCATCCAGCGGAATCGGACAGCCCTTGTCGTCGACCTTGGTGCCGAGCGGGGTGTTCGGGCATGCATCGAGCTTGTCGATCACGCCGTCCTTGTCGGTATCCTTTGGCTTCTCCTTCGGGAACACGAGGGAGAGGCCGGCCTGCAGGCCCCAGTTCGACGTGTTGTCGGGTGGGCCAGTGTATTCAGCCGGGTCGAGCACGTAATCGTACGTGCCGTCGATACGGCCCTGCAGCACGCCGCCGACCCCGAAACGGAGGCCGACCAGGAACGACGGGCTGACGCCGTCGGTGTGGCCCGGAATGGTGTCGTAGTAGCCACCGTAGCCGCTGTACGCGGCGCCGGCGCCGAGGATCAGCGCCATCGGACGGAAGTTGATGTTGTACTGGAGATAACCCCGGCCGGTCTGAACTGGGACGCTTTCGTCAAAGGCGGCCGTCACCGAATCCGTCGAGTGAGTCGGGATGTACGAGTACTGCCCCTCGATTTCCAGGTTGCGCAACAGGAAGATGCCCAACCGCCCACCAAAGCCGGGGCTGTTCTGAAGCTGGTAGGCATCGTCGAACCAGGTGACACGCCCAAAGGCACCGATTTCCACCGTGCCTGCTTTTTGGGCG
>JAGGAG010000050.1:7722-23037 GCA_017889745.1 Gemmatimonadota bacterium
CGACGTCCGGGGGGAAACTTACGTTCAGGTGGGAAAACGTCAATACAGTCATAACTTGGCTTACCCCGCACACGCGAACAAGTAGCCGGTACCGTCTTCTCCTGACTGGGAAATAGACCGGAAATTCTCCTCACCCAAAAACCACCTCAAGTTCATGCTTGGGACGCGTTACGATGAGCCGGCTGCCAAGCAGTTGACAATTACTTTAGTGCTAGATAGTATTGTTCTAAAGTAATTGCGATTACGGCTGCTCACGGAGCGCATATGGCCGGATACGCGGGGACAACTGAGGAACGGCTCGCCCTTCGGACCTTCGTCAAACTGGTGCGGACGGCAACCACGTTGAGTGCGCGCTTGAATCGGCCGCTGGCGCAGGCGGGGTTGACCGAGAGTCAGTTCGGGGTGCTCGAAGCGCTGCTGCACCTCGGGCCGATGCACCAGCGCGAACTCGCCGGGAAGATCCTGCGGACACCTGGCAACGTGACCCTCGTGCTGGACCAGCTCGAGGCCCGCGGTCTCGTGCGCCGCGAGCGCGGATCGGAGGATCGGCGGTGCATCCAGGTGCACCTCACGCCGACGGGGGAGGCGCTCGTGAACGGCCTGTTCCCGGCGCACGCAGCGAGGCTGGTAGAGGAGATGAGGCTGCTCAGCGAGAACGAGCAGCGAGAACTGGGACGGCTTTGCCGGCGCCTCATGCGCCCGGACGCCGATCTCATGGCCACGCCAGCCGGCGACGGCGCGGTGCGGCCCGATGCAGCACACGGCAGCATATCCAATGAGGAGCAGGACACATGACCGGCATTCATCACGTCACCGCCATTTCGAGCGATCCGGCGGCGACGATTCGTTTCTACGGTGACACACTCGGCCTGCGGCTGGTGAAGCAGACCGTGAACTTCGACGACCCGGGGACGTTTCATCTCTACTTTGGCGACCGGACCGGTGCACCCGGGTCGATCCTGACGTTCTTCCCGTTTCCCGGCGGCAGGCGCGGGCGCATCGGCACGGGCCAGGCGGCCGTGACGAGCTTCGCCATCCCCATGGAGTCGGTGGGCTGGTGGATCGAGCGTCTCGGGGCGCGAGGCATTGCCGTCGAGGCGCCGGTCGGGCGCTTCGATGAGCGCGTGCTGGCGCTGCGCGATCCCGATGGCATGCTGCTCGAACTCGTGGGCTCGCCGCGTCATGCGGACCTCGAAGGACGGACGCAGGGCGGCATCCCCGCGGAGCACGCCATCCGCGGCATGCACGGAGTAACGCTGTGGACCGACGGCGAGGCGCCGGGCACGGAGGAGGTGCTGGCCGGCCCGCTTGGTTTCCGCCTCATCGGCGAGCACGCAGGCACCCGGCGCTTCGGCGGCGACGCGCCGCTCGGAAGCGTGGTCGACCTGCGGCGCGCCGACGGCTTCTGGGGCGGCGTGGGCGGCGTGGGCACGGTGCACCATGTGGCGTTCCGCGCGGCCGACGAGGCGCGGCAGCTGGAGCTGCGACGCGTCGTGGAGGAGGCGGGACTCCACGTCACCCCGGTGGTCGACCGGCAGTACTTCAAGTCGGTCTACTTCCGGGAGCCCGGCGGCGTGCTGTTCGAGGTCGCGACGGATTCGCCCGGCTTCCTGTGGGACGAGGCCGAGCCGGTACTCGGCACGACGCTCAAGCTGCCACCGTGGCTCGAGGCGCATCGCGAGGAGATCGTCCGCACCCTGCCGGCTCTCGAGGTAGAGCCGGCGGAGGTGGCATCGTGAGCAATTCACCGGAACTCCCGCTGGTGCACCGATTCGAACCGGGCCAGCCAGGCCAGCCGACGCTCCTGCTCCTGCACGGAACGGGTGGCGACGAGAACGACCTGCTTCCACTCGGGCGGGCACTCCTGCCTGGCGCCGCATTGCTGAGCCCGCGCGGCGCAATCCTCGAGCGGGGCCAGCCGCGCTTCTTCCGGCGGCTGGCGGAAGGGGTCTTCGACCTGGAGGACCTGCATTTCCGTACGGCGGAGCTGGCAGCCTTCATCCGTGAGGCCGCGGCGGCGTACCAGCTCGACCCGAAACGGATCGTCGCGGTTGGCTTTTCCAATGGGGCCAACATCGCGGCGAGCCTGCTGCTCGCGGATACCGGGGTGCTGGCGGGCGCGGTGCTGTTCCGACCGATGGTTCCGTTCGAGCCGGTGCAGCGTCCTCACCTGTCAGGGATCCCGGTGCTCATCGCGGCGGGGAGCAGCGATCCGATCGTCCCGGTGCCCCTGGTGAAGCGACTCGGGGTATTACTCTCCGAAGCTGGGGCCGCGGTGGAGGTGCGCTGGAGCCCAGGCGGGCACGGTCTCACCCAGGGAGACGTGGAGGAGGCCACGGCGTTTCTCGCGAGGCATAGCGGTGATTTCGGCATTTCTTCGCTAACGGGTGGAGGGGTCCGGATCATTAAATGAGGTGACTGGAGAAAGGGGAAAAACAACAATGTCCGTGGTTGCCCTCGAGCTCGAACGACAGGCGCGTGCCGACCGCCTGGTCCAGGAAATCGCCGCCCGTCATGGATTGCCCCCGGTTCACAGCATCGCCCGCCATGCGGGACCTACCGAACGATTCCTCGTGGTGTATGTGCCGGACGTGGCCGGCCTGCTGGACACGCCCCATGCCGTCGAGTACGCCTTCTCGGCGTCGATGCTCGCCGCGATCGACGTGCTGCGCCGGGTGGTGACGGAGTTCCCCGGTGGCACGGGCGCCGCGGCGTATGTGCACGATCTCGATGGTGGCATGGAGTAGCAGCAATACTCGCTGACGGGCCGGTCCGCCGGCCGGCCCCGCTGCTGGCAACACCGTCGCATTACCCTTGGTAATGCGACCCGGGTTCCTGTTTCCCCTCTCCACATCCCTGCTGCTGGCTTCCCGGCTGTCGGGACAAGCCGCGCCTCCCTCCGCACTCCCAGAGCGCTTCGCCGCCTTCACGGCAGTGACCGGGTTCGAGCAAGCCGTGGTCGATACCCTGCTCGGCGGCCTGCTTCCCGGCGCCACGCGTGACCGGTCGGGCAGCGCGGTCCTGGTGCTCGGATCCGGTGCGCCGCGGCGCCTCATTGCCTGTCCGCTCGATGAGCCAGGCTGGGTGGTGGGTGGTGTCGGGCCCGATGGCTACCTGACACTGCGTCGTGCGCCGGGCCGGTTGCCGTCGCCGCTCTTCGACCAGCAGCTGGAGGGCCATCGCGTCACGCTGTACGGGCGTCGAGGGCCGGTGGCCGGGGTGGTCGGCGTGCGGTCCATTCACCTGACCCGCGGGCGCGAGTCGGGGCCGGACCAGCCCTTCGGCGTGGATGACGCGCGCGTGGATGTCGGCGCCGCCGGTGCGCGGCAGGTGGGTGCACTGGGCGTCGGCGTGCTCACGCCGGTCTCACTCACCAAGAAACCACTTCGCTACGGCAGCGACCTTCTCGCGTCACCGGCAGCCGGCCGCCGCGTCGCGTGCGCGGCGCTGGTCCTGGCGGCGGTGGAAGCGCGGCCGCGCGCCGGCACCGTCGTGGTCGCCTTCGTCACCGAACAGAACCTCTCGCAGCGCGGGCTCCGCACGGTGCGGCACACTCAGGGCCCGTTCGCGGAAGAGCGAATGGTGGACGGCGCGGCCGGGGTGCCGGGGCTGCCGCGCGAGAGCGCCGAGGGCTGGGCGCTCCCCGCCGCCTTCGGCACCACGGCGGTCGAGACGGTGTCGCTCGCTGGCGCCGACTCGCTGCGCGCGCGCCTGGCCCGGTGGATCGAGGGGGCGCCATGATGCGCCGCCTGGCCGTAGTGCTCCTGTGGTGCCTGCCGGTCCGCGTGATGGCGCAGTCGCTGGAGGATGTGCGCTCGGTGCTCGCGCCCCTGGTCGAGACCTACGGTGTCTCCGGCATGGAGGGCCCGGTGCGCGATGCCGTCATCCGCATGCTGCCCGACTGGGCGCGGGCCACTACCGACACCGCGGGCAACCTCATGGTCGACGTCGGCCAGGGCGACCCGCTGGTCGTGTTCGTGGCGCACCTCGATGAGATCGGCTTCGTCATCAGCAGCATCCGCGACGACGGGTCGCTCGAGCTCACGCCACGCGGGGGCTTCTTCCTTTCGCTATTCGAGGCACAGCCGGCGCTGGTGCACACCGGCACGGGCAGCATCCCCGGTGTCTTCCTCCCGCGTGACTCGACCGGTGCGTCGCCCCGCCGCACGCCGCTGCCGTTCCGCGCCGACGTCGGGGCGACGTCCCGCGCGGGCGCGGACGCGATGGGGATCCGCGTCGGGCAGACGCTCACGATGCCCAAGGCCTTCGTGCCACTGGCGGGCACCCGTGCCACCGGCCGGTCATTCGACGACCGGGTCGGCTGCGCGGCGCTGATCCTGGCACTGCGCCGGCTCAACCCCGGGCGGCTGCATCACCGCGTGATCTTCGTCTGGAGCGTACGCGAGGAGACGGGACTCGAGGGCGCGCGAGTGGTGGCGGACGCCCTGGGCCTCGCCCCGGCGCGCGTGCACGCGGTGGACACCTTTGTGTCGTCCGACTCACCGCTCGAGATCAAGACCTTCGCCGACGTGCCGCTGGGTTCCGGCGCGGTGGCCCGGGCGGTGGACAACAGCAGCGTCACGCCACCGGCGCTGGTGGACTCGCTCTACGGCGTTGCGAGCAGCCGCGGGATAGCCCTGCGGATCGGGACGACCAACGGCGGGAACGATGGCTCCGCTTTCGCATCCTGGGGCGTGCCCGACGTGCCGATGGCCTGGCCGCTGCGCTACGCGCACTCACCGGCGGAAGTGATCGACCTCGAGGACGTCCGGGCGCTGGCGCACCTGATCCAGGCGGTGGCAGAGGACTGGTAGCGGCCGCGGGGAGCGGAGGGTTGCGCCAGCGAGTGCGGGAACGCATGTTTATGCGTTATGCAATCCAAGCGCCCCCTCGTCGCCCTGGCCTTCTCGGGCGGCCTCGACACGTCGTACTGCGTTCCCCGGCTGAGCGAGGACGGCTTCGCGGTGGAGACGGTGTTCGTCAACACCGGCGGCACCACCGCCCAGGATCGCGCCGGCATCCGCCGCCAGGCGGAAGCCGTGGGCACGCTGCGGCATCACGAGGTGGATGCGCGCGTCGCCGTCTTCGACCGCTTCGTGCGCTTCCTCATCCAGGGCAACGTGCTGCGGGGCGAGGTCTATCCCCTGAGTGTCGCCGCCGAGCGGACGCAGCAGGCCATCTCGGTGATCGAGGTGGCGCGCGCCATCGGCGCGGAGGCCGTCGCGCACGGATCGACGGGCGCCGGCAACGACCAGGTGCGCTTCGACGTCGCCTTCCGCGTGCTCGCGCCCGAGCTGCGGATCATCACCCCCATCCGCGAAGCCAACCTGCAGCGGCCCGACGCCATCGCCTACCTGGAATCCCGGGGGCTGCCGGTGCCGGCCACGGCGAGCGCTTACAGCATCAACCGCGGTCTCTGGGGCACCACGTACGGCGGTGGCTGGACGCACGACACCTGGGCGGGGCCGCCCGGCGAGCTCTTCGAGCCGCCGGCCGACGCGCCGGCCCCGGCGGAGATCGTGATCGGATGGGAGCGGGGCGTGCCGGTGTCGATCGACGGCGTCGCGATCGACGGGCCCACGCTGGTGGACCAGCTCGGCGACCTCTGCGCCCGCTATGGCGTGGGGCGCGGCATCCACGTGGGCGAGACCGCACTTGGCATCAAGGGCCGCATCGGGTTCGAGGCGGGCGCCGCCCTGCTGCTCATCCAGGCGCATCGCGAGCTGGAGAAGCTGGTACTTACCAAGTGGCAGGCGTTCTGGAAGGACCAGCTGGGCCGTTTCTACGGCGACCGCCTGCACGAGGGGCAGTACTTCGACCCGGCGCTGCGCGACATCGAGGCGATGTTCACCAGCTCGCAGCAGCGGGTGACGGGGGAGACGCGGGTGCGCCTGTCGGCGGGGCGTTCGCAGGTCACCGGTGCGCGGAGCCCCTTCTCGATGATGGACCCGGCGGTGGCCACCTATGGGGAAGAGAACCGGCTCTGGACCGGCGAGGAGGCCCGCGACTTCTCGCGGATCGCCGCCATTCCGTCGCTGCTCGCAATGCGGGCGGGAGCAAAGTCATGATTACGACACGCGTAAAGCTCGACAAGATCTCCTCGTCCACGCGGAACGCGGCGCTCACTCCCGAAGTGATCGTCGGCGACCAGATCGTGGCCCAGGAAGGCTACGTGCTCGCCGTCCGCATCAAGCACGACAAGTCCACCTACAACTCGGTGGAGGACCTGGCGGGCCGCATGGTGACGCTGCGTGCCGGGGACGTGCTGGCCGGGACGCTGGGCACGCGCCGCGCCCTGCGGGGCTACGCCGGCGTGGTGCCGCCGCTCATCGCGGTCGGGGACACCATCGACGTGCTCAACCTGGGCGGCATCCTCGGGAAGTGCACCTCGGCCAACCCCGAGATCGGGCCACCGTTCAAGGCGGAAGTGCTCGGCGCCATCCTGATGTTTCCAGAGCTGGGCGATCGCGTGGGCCGTCCGGCGCACATCAAGGACAAGGCGGTGCCCACCGCGGACACGCTCGAGTGCACCGTGCCGGTGGTGTACATCGCGGGCACCTGCATGAACGCCGGCAAGACGGTCGCCGCGACGGAACTGGTGCGCGGGCTGTATCGCAGCGGCCTCAGGGTGGCGGCGGCCAAGCTCACCGGCGTGTCGCTCATGCGCGATGCGCTCTCGATGCGCGATGCCGGCGCCAGTGCCGCCCTCACGTTCAACGACATCGGCATCGCGAGCACGCACGCAGGCGTCACGGTGTCGAGTGCCAAGGGCATCCTCAACCGGCTGGCCCAGGGCAAGCCCGACGTGATCGTGGCCGAGCTGGGCGATGGCATCCTGGGCGAGTACGGCGTGCAGGACATCCTGGCCGATCGCGAGCTGTCGGCCGCGGGCGCGGCGTGGGTCATGGCAGCGCCCGACCCGGTGGGCTGCTGGGGAGCCAAGGTGCTCATGGAGCAGCGGTACGGGCTGCCGATCACCGTGCTCACCGGCCCGGCGACGGACAACGAGGTCGGGCGCGACTACATCAATGCCGAGCTCAAGCTTCCCGCGTTCAACGCCCGGCGCGAGCCGGAGGCGCTGGTGGAGGTGGTGCAGGCGTCGATTGCCGCCTGGCAGGCGGCGCGGCCGGTGCCCGAACTCGCCACGGCCTGACGATGCGCGTCGCCGTGATTGGCGCCGCCGGCTACGCCGGGGGCGAGCTGCTCCGACTCCTGCTTTCCCATCCCGACGTCACCGACTGGGTGGCGACGAGTCGCAGCCAGGCGGGCAAGCCGGTGGGCGACGTGCACCCGCAGCTTCGCTCCCTCACGGATCGCCGGTTCGAGGCAGTGGAACCGGCGGAGGCGGCGCGCGGGCGCGATGTCGTGTTCCTGGCACTCGAGCATGGCGAGTCATCGAAGGTGGCCCCGGCCCTCTTCGCGGGTGGTGCCGGGCTCGTGGTCGACATCGCCGCGGACTTCCGGGTCGCCGACGAGGCGCTCTACGCGAAGTACTACGGCGCTCATACTTCACCTGAGTTGCTGCCGCGGTTCCGGTACGGGCTCGCCGACGTGGAGGGCATCCGGCTTCGCGGTGCCACGGCGATTGCGGCGCCAGGGTGCTTCGCCACGGCGGCGCAACTGGCCCTGTATCCACTGGCGGGGATTCCCGGACTCGAGCCCGCACTCTTCGCCGTGACGGGCTCGAGCGGTGCGGGCGTGCAGCCCCGCCCGACGACGCATCACCCGGCGCGGGCGCACAACCTCTTCGCATATTCGGTGATGGGTCATCGCCACGAGGCGGAGGTCCTGTCGAACTGGCGTCGCTGGACAGGGCGCAGCGACGCGTCGGCGCGGCTGATGACGCACAGCGGGCCGTTCGTGCGGGGGATTCACCTGACCCTGCACGCGAACGGGGCAGCAGGGAGTCGGGCGGCCGGCGAGTTGTACCGGAGCGCGTACGCCGGGCGGCCATTCGTACGGGTGCTGGAGCAGCCGCCGGAGCTGACGCACGTCGTCGGCACGAACGAGGCGCACATCCACGCCGTCGCTTCCCCGGACGGCAGCGAGATCCAGGTGATGGTGGTGATCGACAACCTGGTGAAGGGCGCCGGCGGCCAGGCGGTGCAGGCGATGAACCTGGCACTCGGCATCGATGAACGGCGGGGCCTGGTGACAGGAGGGATCTTCCCATGCTGACGGGGCGGCAGGGCGGAGAGGCGGCAGGGCTGGAAGCACAAAGCGCGCTCCTGCCGGTGTATGCGCAGTTCCCCGTTCGCCCGGCGCGGGGCGAGGGGAGCTGGATCATCGACGTCGAGGGCCACCGCTGGCTCGACGCCTACGGCGGGCACGCGGTCGCGAGCACCGGCCACTGCCATCCGCACGTCGTGCGCGCGATCGCCGAGCAGGCCTCGCAGCTGATCTTCTACTCGACCGTGCTGCCGCACCCGAATCGCGAGCTGCTCGCGTCGCGGATCGCGGCATTGATGCCCGAGGGGCTGGATCGCAGCTTCTTCTGCAACTCGGGTGCGGAGGCGAACGAGAACGCGCTTGGCCTGGCGCGGAAGCGCACCGGGCGCGAGCTCGTGGTGTCGGTGACCGGCGGGTGGCATGGCCGCACCGTGGCGACGCTCGCGGTTACCGATGGCGCCAAGTACGAGGCCGGCGCCCGGCGGGCCGGCATGCCGCTGTCGCAGAAGGTGCCGTTCAACGACGTCGATGCGCTCGACCGGGCCATCGATGACTCGGTGGCCGCGCTGATCGTCGAGCCGGTGCAGGGCATGTCGGGTGCCCGCGACTGCTCGCACCCGTTCCTGCAGGCGGCACGCGCGGCCTGCACCCGGCATGGCGTGGCGCTGATCTTCGACGAGATCCAGTGTGGTGTCGGGCGGCTGGGTGCCTTCAGCGCGGCGGGCTTCTACGGCGTGACGCCCGATGCGATCACCATGGCCAAGGGGCTGGCCTCGGGATTCCCTATCGCCGCGGTCACCGTGGGCGACTTCCTCGCGGAGGGCGTCACCATCGGCGACCTGGGCAGCACGTTCGGCGGCGGGCCGCTGGCCTGCGCCGCGGCACTGGCCACGCTCGACGTGATCGAGCAGGAGGACCTCACGGGCAACGCGGCGCGTGTCGGGCAGCAGTTGCGGGACGGCGCGCTCTCGCTCGGCGTGCCCTCGGTGCAGGGCCACGGGCTCCTGCTCGGCCTCCGCCTGGGTCGCCCGGCGCAGCCGGTCCAGCAGGCCCTGTTCGAGCGTCGCATCCTCACGGGCACCGCGAGTGATCCCGAGGTGCTGCGGCTCCTTCCGCCGCTCAGTCTTTCGCGCGACGAAGCCGGCTTGCTGCTGGCGGGGCTCGCCGAGGTGCTGGCATGATCGAGGTGGCGGGCGGTGCGGGCCGCATCGCAGTGGACGACGGTGGCCACGGCGAGCCGGCGTGCCTGTTGGTTCACAGCCTCGGCGGACGCCTGGCATTCTGGCGCTCGACGCTCGAGGAACTGCGCCGGCACCACCGGGCGGTGGCACTCGACCTCCGCGGACACGGTGCTTCCGCGCCGGCCACGCTCGCGGCCTCGGGGCTCGACGACTTTGCCGACGATGTGCTGCAGGTGGCGGATGCGCTCGGACTGGCTCGCTTCATCCTGGTGGGGCACAGCTTCGGGGCCACCGTGACGCTCGCGGTGGCGGCGCGCGCGCCGGCGCGGGTGATCGCCCTCGTGCTGGTGGATCCCGCCGGCGCGTTCGACCAGGTGCCGGCGTCGGCGCTGGAGGGTTTCCTCGAGCAGGTGCTGGGTGCCGACGGCGAGGCGTTCGTGCGGCACGCGTACGAAACGAACCTCGAGCGCGCGACGCCCGAGACGCGCGCGGCGGTGCTTGCCAGCCTGGCCGCCACCGATCGCGCGACGCTGGGCGGCGCCTACACGGCGCTCTTCGCCACCGACTGCCGCGCGCTGCTGTCGCGCTATCCGGGCCCCGTCCGCCTGATCGTCGACGCCGCCAATGATTCTCCCATGAGCCTGCACGCGCAGATGCCCGACCTCGACATCGTACCGGTCGAAGGGGCGAGCCACTGGCTGATGCTCGACCGACCGGAGCAGTTCGCCCTCGCGCTCAAGGAGTTCGTGGATGCGACATCGGAGCAACTGCGATGAAGCGTGACTTCCTCTCGATGGAGTCGTGGGGCCAGGAGCGCTGCCTGGCGCTGCTCGACCTCGCCGACCGGGTCAAGCGCGGCGAGATCCCGGGCGGCCTCGAGAGAAAGATCATGGCGATGGTCTTCATGGACCCGAGCCTGCGCACCCGCGCCAGCTTCGAGGCGGCGATGTTCCTGCACGGCGGTCACGGGATCGTGCTGGAGCCGGGCAAGGGGAGCTGGTCGCTCGAGACGGAACCGGGTGCCGTGATGGACGGGACCACGGTGGAGCACATCAAGGATGCGGCCCGCGTGCTCGGCCGCTACGCGGACGTCCTCGGCGTGCGCACGTTCCCGCGGCCGGGCGCCTGGGACACGGTGCGCCAGGACCACGTCATCCGGCGCTTCGCCGAGTACTGCGAGAAGCCGATCATCAACCTCGAATCGACCCGCCGGCACCCCTGCCAGGGGCTGGCGGACGCCATGACCCTGCGCGAGCAGTTCCGCGGCGACCCGCGCGGCAAGCGCTTCGTGCTGCTGTGGGCGTGGCATCCCAAGGCGCTGCCGACGGCGGTGCCGGCCAGTGCCGCCATCTCGGCGGCAATGCTCGGCATGGAGGTCGTGATCGCCCGGCCGGACGACTACGAGCTCGACCCGGAGGACACGGCCCTGGTCCGCCAGCTGGCGCGCGACAACGGCGCCATGATCCACATCAACAACGACCCGGACGACGCGCTGGTCGGCGCCGACGCCGTGTACGTGAAGTCCTGGGGATCGGTGAAGCACTACGACCGCCCCGAGGAGGAGGCTGCCATGCGCGCGGGGCTGCGCGACTGGCGGCTGACCGGCCAGCGGCTGCGCTCCACGCGGGGCGGCAAGGGAATCGTGATGCACTGCCTGCCGGTGCGCCGGAACGTCGAACTCGACGACGAGATCATCGACGGCCCGACATCGGTGGTGGTGGACCAGGCGGAAAACCGGCTGCATGCGCAGCGGGCCCTCCTCCTAGAAATGTTGAGATCTGCGTGAACTGCGTAAACGGTGAACAGTAAACGGTGAACAGGAACGGCGGCGCAGCTCCCGTTCACCATTCACCGTTCACTGTTCACGCTTCCATCTGAGCGGAGAGTCGTACGTGACCATCGATTCCTCAAAGGGCATTGCCGGGCTCAAGGGCGCGCTGCGGTACGTGCGCGCGTACCGTGACCGGGTCTTCGTGGTGAAGCTGGGCGGTGACGTGGTGAGCGACCCGGGGATGCTCGACCAGGCGGCGGCGCAACTGGCCCTGCTCTCGTCGCTCGGCATCCGCCTGGTGGTGGTGCATGGCGGCGGTCCGCAGGCCACGGCATTGAGCCGCCGGCTCGGCACCGAGCCGACCATCGTGGCGGGCCGGCGCGTCACCGACGACCAGGCGCTGGAGGTGGCGAAGATGGTGTACGGCGGCCAGCTCAACATCGACCTGCTCGCCGCGCTGCGGGAACACCGGCTGCAGGCGGTGGGCCTGTCCGGCGTCGATGCCGACCTGATCACGGCGCACCGGCGCGCGCCGGTTACCGTGGTGGACGATGCCGGCAAGTCGCGGACGGTGGACTACGGGCACGTGGGCGACATCGACCGGGTCGATCCGCGGGTGCTCAACACCCTGATGGATGGCCGGTTCGTGCCGGTCATCGCGAGCCTGGCGGGCGACGACGAGGGCAATGTGTACAACGTGAACGCCGACACGGTGGCGGAGTCGATCGCCGTGGCGCTGCAGGCGATGAAGCTCATCTTCATGACGGGCGCACCCGGAGTGCTGCGCGACCGGAACGATCCCTCGTCGCTGGTCACCTTCGCGGACCCCGACGACCTCGCGACCCTGATGGCGAGCGGCGCGCTGGCGGGCGGGATGCGCCCCAAGGTGGAGGCCTGCATCCGGGCCGCGACGAGCGGGGTGGAGCGCACCCACATCATCGACGGCCGGGCGCCCGATGCGCTGCTCCTCGAGGTGTTCACCGGCGCCGGGATGGGAACCATGATCGTGGGCCGGAAGGAGAAGGCGACCTACCTTGGCGTCGACCTCGCCGGCTGAGATCGCCCTGCTGCAGGAACTCGTCGCCATTCCATCCGTGAGTGGCGACGAGGAGCCCATTGCGCGCTTCATCGAGGACACGGTGCGCGGCTGGGGGCTCGACGTGGTGCGCGATGCCACCGGCGTCAAGGTGGAGGCGCGCGCGCGGAAGCCGGGTCCCACGCTGGCGCTGGTATCGCACCTCGACGTGGTGCCGCCGGGCCATGGCTGGACCCGCGACCCGTGGACGCCGGTGGTCGAGGGGGGCCGCCTCTACGGCCGCGGGTCGGGCGACGCCAAGGCGTCGGTGGCCGCGATGCTGTGCGCGATCCGGGACGTCGTCGACGATGGTGGCCCGAGCCACGGGAGGCTGCTGGCGATCCTCGGGTTCGGCGAGGAGACGAAGCACACCTCGATGCCCGACGCCCTCGAGACGGTCGGCGCCGTGGACGCCGCGCTGGTGGGCGAGCCGACCAACCTCCAGCTGGCCGTGGCCCAGCGGGGCCTGATGATGGTCGACCTGATTGCGCGGGGCGACCAGCGGCATGCGGGATACGCCGCGGGAACGAGCTTCACCAATGCGGCCATCGTGCTCGCCCGCGACCTGCTCAAACTGGGGACGCTCTGCCAGACCCGCGAGCACCCGGTACTGGGGCGCGTCACCATCACGCCCACGATGGTGGAGGCGGGCATCAGCCGGAACGTCACGCCGCCGGCCGCGAAGGCGGTGCTCGACATTCGCAGCACGCCGAGCTGGTCGCACGAGGAGATCGGCGAGATCATGCGCACGGCGCTCGAGTCGGAGGTGGTGGTCACGTCGAAGCGACTGGTGCCCTGCGAGACACCGGCGCACTCGCGCCTGCTCGAGGTGGCGCGGCGGGTGCGACCGGACGCAAGCACATATGGCAGCCCGACCTGTTCCGACTGGGTGTTTCTCAATGATCGCGATGCGATCAAGGTGGGCCCCGGCACGAGCCAGCGTTCGCATACGGCCGACGAATGCGTCGACCTGCACGAGGTGACGGAGGCCCGGGCGTTCTACGCGCGGGTGGCGAGGGAGTACCTCAGTGAGAACTGAACGGCACGGCGGCACGCGTGCCACGCTCTGGGGCGGCGGCGCCGCGACGGATGCCGCCCTGCTGGCGTACACCGTGGCCGATGACCGCGAGTGGGACGCACGGCTGCTGCGCTGGGACATACTCGGCAGCCTGGGTCACGCGGAGGGGCTGCGGCGCAGCGGCATCCTCTCGACCACCGCGCACGTCCGCATGCAACGGCTGCTGCGCACCGCGCTCCGGGCCGCGGATTCCGGTCGCCTGACGATCGGCGCGGAGCACGAGGACGTCCACTCGGCGGTGGAGTTCTGGCTGACGCGGCGTGATCGCCGCAGCGGCGGGATGCTGCACACCGGCCGGTCGCGCAACGACCAGGTGGCGCTGGACCTGCGCCTCTACCTCAAGGACCGGGTGCTGTCGCTGCACGCGCGCGCCACGGGTCTGGCCGACGCCCTGCTGGGCGTTGCGGCAGCGCACCGGACGGCGCTCTGGCCGGGCTACACGCACCAGCGGCGGGCGATGCCATCGTCGGCCGGACTGTGGGCGTCGGCCTACGCCGAAGGCCTGCTGGACAGCATCGAGAGCGTGAGCGGCTTGTGGCCCAGGCTCGACCGGTCGCCGCTCGGCAGCGCGGCGGGGTATGGCGTGCCGCTGCCACTGGACCGCAGGGCGACGGCCCGGGCCCTGGGATTCCGCGACCTCGACCACAGCGTGGCCGGCGTCCAGAACGCGCGTGGAAAGCTGGAAGCCGCCGTGCTCCACTGGTGTGCGGAACTGGGCCACGAGATGGCGAAGCTGTCATCGGATGTGATCCTGTTCAGCGCCGACGAGTTCGGCTGGCTCCGCCTCCCGGCCGACCTGGCCACCGGGTCGAGCATCATGCCACAGAAGCGGAATCCCGACCTGTTCGAGCTGACACGCGCGCGCTCGGCGCTGGTGGAGGGCGCACTCTTCACGGTGCATGCGCTCAAGGCAAAGCTCCCTGGGGGATATCACCGCGACTTCCAGTTCCTCAAGGCGCCGCTCATGCGCGGTATCGAGCTGACCGAGGAGATGCTGGCCATGCTGACATTGGCGGTGCCGCGGCTCGAGGTCGACCGCGCGCGCGGGCGCGCGGCGCTGACCGGCGACATCCTCGCGACCGACGAGGCGCTGCGCCGCGTGCGGAAGGGGCAGCCCTTCCGGGAGGCGTACCGTGAGGTCGCGAGCGAGCTCAAGCGGGGCGCCACCATACCGGCGATTGCCGACCGCGACCTGATCGCCGCGCGCGGCAGTGCCGGCGGGCTCGGTAACCTGGAGCTGGGCCTGGCGCGGGCGCGGGTGACGCGGGCGCGGCGGTGGTGGCGGGCGGAGCGTCGCCGCTTCGACGACGCGATGCTCCGGCTCGCGGGGCGCAGGCGCGCATGACGGCCGACCGGCGCAAGCGTCACCTCAAGATCCTCGAACTCATCAGCACGCGGGCGGTGCGGACGCAGGAGGAGCTGGCCGATGCGCTCGCCGCCGATGGCTGGCAGGTGACCCAGTCGTCGGTGAGCCGCGACATCGCGTCGCTGCGGCTGGTGAAGGTCGATGGCGTCTACCGCCGGGCACCGGCGTCGCGCGCACGCGATCCGGATGAGCTTCGCATCGCCGAGGGGGTGCTGACCGCCGAGCCGGCGGGCGATGCGCTGGTGGTAGTGCACACGCCGCCGGGGGAGGCGAACCGCGTCGGGATCGCGCTCGACCGGCTCGCATGGCCGGAGATCGTCGGCACGATCGCCGGTGATGACACGATCTTCCTGGCGGTGTCGAACCAGGCGGCGCAGCGCCAGGTCCTGCGACGGCTTCGCGCGATCGCGGCGCCATCAGGCTGATCGCGAAACCAGGACTGGCACGAAAAGCGAAGCGGGCGGCGCCATGTAGCGCCGCCCGCTTCGTACTCCCAGTCAGCGCAACCTACGGGCAGGACGGCGAGATCGTGAACTTCGCCGAAGTGACCGTGGCGGCGAGCGGCGCGGTGGTCGATGCAATCAGCGCGTAACCACCCGTCTTGTTGATCGTCGGCCCGCCGAATGCCGCGTAGCCACCACTCGAGACCACCGAGGAGGGACTGACATCCACCTT
>JAGGAG010000244.1 GCA_017889745.1 Gemmatimonadota bacterium
GTTCCTCCTACCCGCTTTGTGCGGTCCGGCTGGCAGGGCCCAGCCTAGCCCTCGTGGCGCAACTGGTCAACGTACGCCCACCCTCCGCTTCCCCGCCCGCTTCCGTACCCGCATGAGCTGGGCGGAGGCATGGGGCCATGCCGGACCGTGTGCTGGATCCCACCTCCTCGACCCGAGGCCCAGCGCGGCAGGCGGGATGCCTGCGCCACAACGTCGCAGGGAGAGCTCCACGCTTGCCTCACCAGCCTCCGCGAGGCATACTGCCCTCAGGTCTCATTTCGACAGCGGATCGCGTGCTCGGATCGGACGGGACGATGGCCTCGCAAATCCGCGCAGCTTCTTCATGTCAGCGGATTGCTGCCTGGAGGCACGCACGCTTCGTGTGAAGGGTCGAGGGGAGACGAGGAGGGGGCGACATGGGAAGGTCTGCACGAGTTGCGGCTCTGACCATCCTCCTCGCGGCAGCCACGACGGGATGGGCGCAGACCACCACCGGCCGGATGATCGGCACTGCGGTCGACGAGGCGGGCGCCCCCCTCCCCGGAGTCAACGTCACCATCGCCTCAGCAGCGTTGATCGGTGGCGCCCAGTCCAGGGTTACGGATGGCGGCGGTGAGTTTGCCTTCCTGCTGCTCGCCCCGGGCGACTACACCGTGAGGGCCGAGCTCTCCGGCTTCGTCACCCAAGAGCGGGCCGAGGTCAAGGTTCCGCTCGGGGGCGCGGCCGCAATCACCATCGCGATGCCCACCGGCACCTTCAGCGGCGAGATTGAGGTGCTGGACGACACCCCCGTGGTGGACCCGACCCAGGTCAGCACCGGCCAGGTGTTCGAGCGAAGCTACATGCAGGACTCGGCCATAGGCTCCACGAACCGCGACTATCTGACGGTGGTGAACCAGGCGGCCGGGGTTGTCGGTGGCTTGTGGGAGGTTCCGCAATACCGGGTGTTCGGGTCGACGATCGGCGAGAACGCCTTCGTCATCGACGGCATGGACACGACCGACCCGCTGATGGGGACCGCCACGGTGACGATGAACTTCGACGCCGTCGACGAGATCCAGCTCCTGGCCGGCGGCTTCGAGGCAGAGCACGGGCGGGCCACCGGCGGCATCATCAACTCTTCGGGGCGACCCTCGGCGGTCCGATCCTGCGCGACCGGCTCTGGTTCTTCGCCTCCTCCCTGTGGCTCGATGACGAGTTCACGCCAGTCGCCTCACCGGCGCCGCGCGAGCACCAAGGCCTGAGCTCCCTCGTGAAGTTCACCTGGCAAGCTCACCCGAGCTGGCGCGCTGTCGCCAGCTACTCGGACAACGACCGTGAGGACCGCAACATCAACGCCTCCCGTTGGGTCATGCCCGAGGCCCGTGCGGTGAACGAGGTCCCCCCAACCGTGATCGCGGCTGAGCTGAGCTCGGTGCTGTCCGAGTCCCTGCTGTGGAACACCACGCTCGGCGTGTACGAGCTGAACGACAATCTGTACCCGCTCTCTGGGGATCTCCAGACGATCGGCCACTACAACTACGTCACCGGGCTGTACACTCACAACTTCGACAACCAGCAGTACTTGACGTCACGCCGCAGCGACCTCGCCACCGACCTGACGTGGTTCGTTGATGGCCTCCTGGGCTCGCACGAGCTCAAGGGCGGCATCGAGTACTCGGACGTGCTGCTCGACGTCCAGTACTGCAGCACGGGGACCCCGAACGGCGAGCGCTGCGTGCCGGGTGGCGTGGGCTTCTTCTTCGACGACTTCGAGTTCGAGGGGCAGACGATGCCGTGGGAGATGTGGGAGTACGGCAGCTCCGGCACGACCGAGTACACGGGGATCGTCTCGACGGTCTTCGCACAGGACTCGTGGCGTGTGACACGCGATCTCACCCTCAAGGTCGGCCTCCGATACGACGCCGTGACCTACGACACCAACGACGGTTCCGAGATCGCCGACATGAGCAAGTGGCAGCCCCGGCTCGGCGCCGCCTGGGACCTCACCGGCGACGCCACGAACGTGCTGCGCGCGAGCTGGGGAAGGTTCCTGCACCCCGACGCCCTGACCCTCCCCTGGCGGGTACGCACCGTCGTGGAGCCCTCGTACCGCTGGTTCTCCTGCTCCGGATACCTGCCGCTCCGGCTTGGCGTCCCGGTCGGCTCTGCCGGGCAGTGCGCCACCGCGGCCGCGGACCTGGGCTGGGAATACCGGCTCGACAACGCGGGGTGGGACCCGTATGGATGGGCCCTCGCGCCCTCGGAGCACTACACCTCCGAGCCGAACCGGGCCGACCCCGGCATCAGGGCGACCTACGCCGACGAGCTGGTGCTGGCCTTCGAGCGCCAGATTGCCGTCCGCTCGTCGATCGAAATCAGCTTCGTCGACAAGTCGACAAGCGACATCGTGGAGGACACCTGCAACGGGAACTGGCCGGAGCCGTCTCCCGGAGCGGCGTGCGACCACTACGTCTCCGCCAACCTCCCCGAGGCCCGGAGGGATTACCGGGGGCTCACCCTCGAGCTCGAGACCCGGAGCCTGGACTGGCTCACCTTGCTCGCCTCCTACACATGGTCGCAGTCCGAAGGCAGCGTCGGGTACACCCAGAACATGGGCGAGGACTTCGACGTCTACCCGTGGCACTACGACAACCGCTACGGGTACACTTCGGATCACCGCACGCACCGGATCAAGCTGAACGGCTTCATGACCCTGAGCGGCGACTGGAGCCTCGCGGTCGACGCCTTCTGGTCGTCACCCTTCACCTGGACGCCGTACGAGAACGCGGGCGACAACCCCGAGATCCCCTACGGCGTCCACCTCCTCGAGCCGCGGGGCAGCCGTGACGCCAACGATGTCTACCAGCTCGACCTGCAGCTCACCAAGGGCTTCACCATCGGACCGGTCCGGCTCGCGCTCATCGGCTCGGCCTACAACGTCGTCAGCCACGAGCAGCCGATCGCCGTCTGCCAGCACATCAGCGGTTGCGGGGTCGCCGAGGACGGCGCCCCGATCGTCATGGGCGACCCCACCGACTGGCAGCCCCCTCG
>JAGGAG010000151.1 GCA_017889745.1 Gemmatimonadota bacterium
ATCGAGGGCATCATGCGTAACCCCTGGTTCATTACGCCGGCCTGGCTCCGCCTCGATCCCGACTTTGCCCCCCTCCGGAACGAGCCGCGGTTCCAGGCGGTGGCTCGCTGAGCGATTAGACTTGAGCGGAGCCCACTGTCATCCTGAGCGCAGCGAAGGAACTACGTGACCAACTCGGAAGCCCGCCTCGCTACCGCCCTCAGTGACCGCTATCGCATCGAGCGTGAACTCGGCCAGGGCGGCATGGCCACCGTCTACCTCGCCGAGGACCTGAAGCACGGCCGGAAGGTCGCCATCAAGGTCCTCCACCCCGAGCTCAGCGCCGTCATCGGCGGCGATCGCTTCCTCGCCGAGATCAAGGTCACGGCGAACCTGCAGCACCCGCACATTCTCGGACTGATCGATTCAGGGGAGGCGGACGGCCTCCTCTACTACGTCATGCCTTTCGTGGCCGGCGAGTCGCTCCGCGCACGCCTCAATCGCGAGAAGCAGCTTCCCGTCGACGACGCCCTCCGCCTCTCCAGGGAAGTGGCGAGCGCCCTCGACTACGCCCATCGCCACGGCGTGGTCCATCGCGACATCAAGCCCGAGAACATCCTGCTCCAGGAGGGTTCGGCGCTCGTCGCCGACTTCGGCATCGCGTTGGCCGTGCAGCAGGCCGGCGGCAGCCGCATGACGCAGACCGGCATGTCGCTCGGCACCCCGGCGTACATGTCGCCCGAGCAGGCGATGGGCGAGCGCGACATCGGCGCGCGAAGTGATGTGTACGCCCTGGGTGCGATGACGTACGAGATGCTCGCCGGCGAGCCACCCTTCATGGGCCCGAACTCCCAGGCCATCGTCGCGAAGGTGCTGACCGAGACGCCGCCGCCGCTCCGCCCCAAGCGCCCCACCGTAACCGGCACCGTCGAGCACGCCGTGCTCACCGCGCTCCAGAAATTGCCGGCCGATCGCTTCGGCACCGCGAAGGACTTCGCCGATGCCCTCGACGGCAAGGGCGGGACCTACGCCGCGACGGTCGCGACACCGGCAACGCGCCTTGCGCGCCCTGTGCGCCTTTCGCGTCCTGCTGTCGGCGCCCTGTGCGCCCTGTGCGCCCTGAGCGCCTTCGGTGCCGCCTGGTCCCTGCGGGGAGCGCCGCGCCCCATTCCCCCGGCACGTCTTGCGCTCACCGTCCCCACGGACCAGCGCGTGACGCCGTGGGCGGAACCGGCTGTTGCGATATCGGCGGACGGCGAGCTGCTGGTCTACAACGCCGATGCCGGAAGCATGACCCGCCTCTACGTCCGCCACTTGCGCGACTCCGCCGGCACGCCGCTGCCCGGAACCGACGGCGCGATCGGGCCGGTGCTCTCCCCCAACGGGCAGTGGATCGCCTTCAACAACGGGGGCTATTCGTGGAAGAAGATTCCCGCGCAGGGCGGCGCGTCGATCGAGATCCCGTTCCCTCGTGGCGTGGACGTGCTCGGCCTGCGCTGGAACGGCAAGGATGGCTACGCCGTCACGCTTGGCAACGGGAGTGCCGCGCTGCTCCACGCCTCCGGGGTCCTCGATACCGTCGCCCGGCCTGACAGCGCACGCCACGAGGTGAGCCTCGACGTGATGGAGGTGCTCCCGGATGGCGCCCTGCTCGTCATCGGCACCGACGCCTGGCCCGCAGGCCACGTGCTTCGCATCGATCCCGCGACCGGCAAGCGTTCCGAAGTGCTCCCCTCCTCCACGAGCTGGGCCGGTACGGCCAACGGATATCTCGTCTGGACTGACCCGGTCGGAGTGCTCTATGCCGCGCCGTTCGACGGCACCCGGCTCACCGGTGCGGCACGTCCCCTCGGCGCCCGCGCACAGACGACGCGCGGTGGTCGCCCGAAGGTGGCCCTCGCGCGCACGGGCGGCGCACTCGCGTACCTCCCGGCCCAGCCCGCGAGTCTTGCTCGTGTCAGCCGCGATGGCCGGGCGCAGACGCTGCTTGCCGCGCCACGGTCCTATCACAATCCGCGCGTCTCGCCCGACGGACGGCAGGTCTCGCTCGACATGACCGACACCGAGCGCGACGTCTGGCTCCTCGACCTCGCCGATACCACCCTCAACCGCATCACCTTCGAGACCACCGGCCACGATGCCGTCTGGACGCCGGATGGCAGGCGCATGGTCTTCGCCGTGACGCGCAACAACCGCATCGGCGTCTTCATCCGGAGTGCCGACGGCACCGGCGCCACGGACTCCGTGCTCACCGAAGGTCCCCAGATCACCGTTCACACCATGACACCCGACGCGCGCATCGGCATCGGCGTGCTAGTCTCCTCGGCATCCTCGAACGCATTCGACCTGTTTACCGTGCCGCTCACCGGCACCGACCGGCACGCGACGCCCCTCCTCGACAGCCGGTATATGGAGGCGTTCCCTGCGCTGTCGGCCGACGGGCACTGGCTTGCCTACGTCAGCGACGAGTCCGGCCGTACCGAGGTCTACGTACGCCCTTTCTCCGGTCCCGGCGGCAAGGTGGTCGTGTCGCAGAATGGCGGCACCGAGCCGGTCTGGTCCCGCGATGGACGGGAACTCTTCTACCGCGGGCCGGTCAACGGCGCGCCCCAGCTCATCGCCGCACAGGTGGAGGCGAAGCCCGCCTTCCGCATCGTGGGCCGCACCGCGCTCTTCGAGGACGCCGACTACGAAACGGCGACCCCGCATCCCAACTACGACGTGATGCCCGACGGGAAGAGCTTCATCATGGTGCGGCTTGGCCGTGCGGCGGAGTTTACTTACCTGCAGAACTGGCCTGCGCTGCTGGAGACGCAGGCCTCGGCTGGCACACCGTAGGTCCCCCGCGCATGTTCTAGCTCATCATGCCGGACGCCGCCTCCCGCCTCGCCACGGCCCTCGCCGACCGCTACCGCATCGAGCGGGAGATCGGCGCCGGCGGCATGGCCACCGTCTACCTCGCCACCGACCTCAAGCACGGCCGCCAGGTGGCAATCAAGCTCCTCCGACCCGAGCTCGGCGCCGTCCTCGGCGCCGAGCGCTTTCTCGCCGAGATCCGCACCACCGCCAACCTCCAGCACCCCAACATCCTCGGCCTGATCGATTCGGGTTCGATCGCGCTTTCTGATGACTCACGACTCACGACTCACGACTCGCTGCTCTATTACGTCATGCCCTACGTCGACGGCGAGTCCCTCCGTGCCCGGCTGACCCGGGAGAAGCAGCTCCCGGTCGCGGACGCGGTGCGCATTGCCACCGAGGTGGCCAGTGCCCTCGACTACGCCCATCGCCGCGACGTCATCCACCGCGACATCAAGCCCGAGAACATCCTCCTCCACGATGGCCGCGCCCTCGTCGCCGACTTCGGCATCGCCCTGGCCGCGAGCCGCGCCGGCGGCTCCCGGATGACCGAGACCGGCATGTCGCTCGGAACCCCGGCCTACATGAGTCCCGAACAGGCCATGGGCCAGCGGGAGATCACCGGTCGCTCCGATGTCTATGCCCTGGGCTGCGTCACCTACGAGATGCTCACCGGCGACCCGCCGTTCACCGGATCGACCATGCAGGCCATCATCGCCCGCGTGGTCACCGAGCAGCCGCGGCCGCTGGTCCAGCAGCGCCACACCATACCGCCCAACGTCGAGGCGGCCGTCCTCGGCGCCATCGAGAAGCTCCCGGCGGATCGCTTCGGCACGGCGAGGGAGTTCGCCGACGCCCTCAACACCGCCACGTTCACCCATCGGACGCCCGGCGCCATCACCGCGACGGGTCTGCGCCCTGCGCGCCTTGCCGCACCGCTCCTCGCGACTGCCGCTGCCGCTGCACTTGTCACCTGGGGCCTGCTCCGCGGGAACACCGCCGCCCCCCCCCTCCCACCCGCGCGCCTCGCCCTGATCGCGCCCTCGCTGGGCGGACCGACCCTGTCCACCGGAGGCCGCCAGATCGCCATCACCCCCGCCGGCGACGCCATCGTCTACGTCGGAAGGCACGACAGCACCACTGTGCTTTTCCTGCAGCGCCTCGACCAGCCGGCGCCGGTCGAGATCCTTGGCTCTGCCGGGCTGCGCGATCCGATCATCACCCCCGACGCGCGCTACGTCATCGGCACATCGCCGAGCGGCAGCTTTCGACTTCCGCTCGAAGGCGGAGCGCCCCGCGCGATTGCCCTGCCGGGAACCAACTTCGTGGGCGCCTGGGCGCCAGACGGCGACTACTGGTTCACCGGAGTGGGCGTGAGTGGATTGACACGTCTCACACCGACCGACTCGCTGATTCCCCTTTCAACATGGCGGGACAAGCAGCACGGGCTTCGTGTGGCGCAGATACTGGACGACGGCCACACCGCGCTCGTGGTGCGTGCGCCGGCCGCGAGCGCCAGCGGACCCGGCATGCTGTTCGATCTCCGGACCGGCGAACTGACGCCGCTGGTCGACGGGCCGATCCTCGAGTTGCGGGCGGCCCAGGGCGAACTCGTGTGCGCGCTGCCCGATGGCACCATCACCGCCGCCCCCTTCGACGCGCAACGCCATAAGGTCCTGGGATCGGCGGTGCAGGTGGCGACCGGAGCGGCGCTCGGCGGCAACTTTCTCGCCAATTTCGCCGTGGCAAGGAACGGAACGCTCACGTACGTGCAGGAAGGCCCGCCGTCGCTGGTCCTCTCGGACATGCGTGGCACCACCGAGGTGATTCTCCCCGATCAGCCCGCCATCCACGCGCCGAACTTCTCTCCCGACGGCCGCCGACTGTCATTCGACATTACGACGAGCGAAGGGCGCGACGTCTGGATTTTCTCGCTCGACCAGCATTCGCGTACCCGGGCGACGTTTGTGAAGGATGGGCACGATGCCACCTGGAGCCCGGACGGGCGATCCATCATTTACACCTCGTTCCTCAGCAACCCCGATCACTTTCAGGGGATCTACCGTATCCGGCCGGGAAGCACGGAACCGCCCGAGACCCTGTTCGTCTCGGAGCACCTCAACTATACCGGGACGTTGCTTCGCGACGGCAGCGCGCTGATCACCGGGGGCAACGACCTGAACGGCCATTCGGGCGCGGATGTTGCGCGAGTCGCCAACGGCGGACGCGGTCCGATCGAGCCGCTGGTGGCGAGCAACTACCTCGAACGCTATGCGACACCCTCGCCCGATGGGCGCTGGCTCGCCTTCACCTCCGACAAGTCGGGCCGGGAAGAGGTCTATGTCCAGCCGCGCTCGGGCGAGGGCGACCAGGTGCAAGTGTCGCAGGATGGGGGCGCGGAAATCGTGTGGGCGCCCGACAGCAGGGGCGTGTTTTACCGCAGCGCGAGCACCGCGAAGCACCTCATGATGTTCGCCCAGCTCGCCACGGCACCGGCGCTCACGGTCGTGTCACAGCGCGTGCTCTTCCCCATACCCGACATCGTCGGCACTGGTCCGCACGCGAACTTCGATGTGTCACCCGACGGCAAGACCCTGGCGCTGGTGCGACGAAGCTCGAACCGGCACATCGTGGTGATCCAGGACCTGCCCGGGCTCCTGCGCAAGCTGCGCAGCAGCGCGGCACCCGGGCTGTAACGCTCACCGCCGGCGAGCTGACCGCTCCTCCCAGGTCGGATCGCTTAGAGCGGCCGGAACAACTCGGAGAGGGCCACCATGAGCGGCGCGCTCGCTCCCGTTGGGTGCCAGGAAAGTTGCGCCTCCTCCCGTACCGGGAAGGAGGCATCGGGAGTCCAGATCTCCACCGCCCGTCGAGGTAGCTCGTCAGGGCGACCAGGAGGCGTTGCAGCACAATCTGGTGCAGCGGCCGCGGCGCCGCGCCGGGGTCACCAGCAGCTCCCCGTGCACCGTCTCGTAGCGCTTGCGGTCTTCCGGCAGCGCCCGGACCATTTCGGCGGAGTAGTAGAGCGGCACGGCCATGGGCATAGGGTCGGCTCGGCGCGGGAGGACGCGCAAGGTCGCATCCCCCAACCTCGATGCCCGCCGGAGCGAGACCATCACCATGCGTACGCGCGCCGTCCGCTTCGTGCGGCTGGCACACCCTACCGCCGGCGCGCATCTTCTGGGGAGTCTACCTCGCGACCGACCTCAAGCACGGCCGCAAAGTGGCCATCAAGGTGCTGCGCCCCGAACTCTCGGCTGTGCTTGGCAGCGAACGCTTCCTCAAGGAGATCGAGCTCACCGCGTCGCTACAGCACCCGAACATCTTGCCGCTGTTCGATTCCGGCAGCGCCGAAGGCCTCCTCTTCTACGTCATGCCATTCATCGAGGGCGAGACCCTGCGCGCTCGACTGACCCGCGAACACCAGCTCCCCATCCCCGAGGCGGTCCGGATCGCCAAAGAAGTCGCCAGCGCCCTCGACTACGCCCATCGCCAGCACGTCATCCATCGCGACATCAAGCCGGAGAACATCCTCCTGCACGACGGCCGCGCGCTCGTTGCCGACTTCGGCATCGCGCTGGCCGCGAGCCGGGCCGGCGGCGAGCGGATGACCGAGACCGGCCTGTCGCTCGGTACGCCCGTCTACATGAGCCCCGAACAGGCAATGGGGGAACGCGAGATCACCGCCCGCAGTGACGTGTATGCGCTGGGCGCGGTCACCTACGAGATGCTCCTTGGCGATCCGCCCTTCAGCGGCTCTACCGGGCAGGCCATCGTGGCGCGGGTCATTACCGAACCTCCCCGCCCCTTGGCGCCGCGGCGCCATACCATCCCAGCCCATGTCGAGGTCGCGGTGCTCACCGCCCTCGAGAAGTTGCCGGCTGATCGCTTCGGCTCGGCCAAGGAGTTCAGCGACGCACTCGACGAGGGAAGGACTCACGCCCGGACGCCGTCGCGCCGCGACCGCGCCCCGGCCGTCCTTGCCACGATCACCGCCCTGTCCCTTCTCGCCGCCGCGTGGGGCTGGCTTCGGCCCAGGCCGCCGCCCGTGCCGCCGCCGGTCTACCGCTTCAACGTCACGCTGCCATTGGACGCGACGTGGGTGGGCGACTTCTTCTCCAACCCGGCCCTCTCGCCTGACGGGACTCTCCTGGCCTACAGCGGCCGGGATTCGACTGATCGGCGCCGGCTCTACCTCCGCGCCATGGATCGACTCGACCCCGTCCCGGTCGCCGGCAGCGAGAACGCGACGAACGCGTTCTTCTCGCCCGATGGCCGGCAGGTCGGCTTTGCCCTGGACACGCGAATTGTCCGGGCTCCCGTGGCCGGCGGGACGCCCGAAACCGTGTGTGACGCGGGCAACGTCCGCGCCACCTGGCTCGAACGCAACACGGTGGTGTTCACCGATGGGATAGGATTGCGAGAATGCACCATGTTGGGTGCCCTGAGCACCCTGCTCGCCAGCGACTCCACCGAAAAGTTCGGTCATGCGCACGGCCTGCCGGGAGACCGGGGCGTGCTCTTCGGTATTCAGCGCGGAGCCACCAGCCACCTCGCGGTGTTCGACCTGCGCACCTCGAAGGTGAAGCCGCTCGACATTCTCGGGACCAACCCGCGATATGTCGATACCGGTCACCTGGTGTATGTCGGGCCCGATCGGCGCCTCCGGGCCGTGCGCTTCGACCTGGCGCGCCTGGCACCGGCTGGCGAGGCCATCATCCTGGAGGAGGGAATAGCAGTCGAGTTCGGCGCCGCGGTAATGGCCCTCTCCCGCACCGGCACCATTGTCGCTCCGAGCAGTGCGTCCTCCGAGCGCACGCTGGAGCTGGTGGACCGCAACGGCCGGGCCGAGCGGCTCGTCCCTCGCCTCGGCGCGTATTTCGATCCGCGCTTCTCACCCGACGGTCGGCGCATCGCTATCACCGTCGGCACCGACATCTGGTTGCTCGACCGGTTCCAGGGTACGCTGACCCGACTCTCCTTCGACAGCTCCGCCTCGCGTCCCGTCTGGAGTCGCGACGGCCGGCAAGTGGCTTACGTGCGCGAGATCGGCGTGGTGGCTGACCTGCGGCGCATGATTGCCGACGGGAGCAGCCCTGCCGAGTCGCTCCTGACGCTGCCCGGTATCGGCCTCTGGGAAGTGCTCTTCGCTCCGGGTGGCCGCTCGCTCGTGGTGCGGACGGCCGTGCCACGCGACATCCTGCTGCTGGCGCTCGACTCCGCGTCACCGCCCTCGCCCCTCCTGAAGAGCCTGGCGGATGAAGTCGCGCCCGCCGTGTCACCCGATGGACGGTGGATGGCCTATGTCTCCAACGAATCGGGCCGGGCCGAGGTCTATGTCCGCTCCTTCCCCGGCATGCAGGCGCGCACGCAGATCTCGCTCGACGGCGGTACCGAACCGGTCTGGTCACCAACGGGAAATGAGCTCTTCTACCGCAGCGGACCTGCGCTCCTGGCCGCCGAAGTCCGGGCGGGATCCACCTTCGAGATCGTGCACCGCGTGCCGCTCTTCGCCAGCGCCGACTTTGCCGCGGACCAGACCCACGCGGTCTACGACGTGGCGCCCGATGGACGCCACTTTGTCATGGTGCGAAACCTCGGCGGCACGAGCCATCTGAAGATCACTCTCCACCTGTTTCAGAACCTGCCAACTCCCCTGCATGCGTCAAGTCGCAAAGTGCCGAGCCGGTGACAATGCCTAGCTGCGATCGCGACCTCGATCGCATTCCCGGCATCAGGCGACTGGAGCCCCCTGCCGCTGACGACTCACTGACGACTCACCACTCACGACTTCCGACTTACCTGGGAAACGCCTCCGGCAACCCCCCATCCACCGTCAGGATGTCACCCGTCGTGTACTTGAACCGGTCACTCGACAGCAGCACCGCCAGGTCCGCCACCGCGCTCGCCGGAATGAGCGATGCCCCGAGGAGATTCCGCTTCCGGTACACCTCCAGTTGCTCGTCCACCGAAATTCCCTTCCCCGCCGCCCGCTCCGCCACGAACTTGAGGAACAGCGGTGTCTCCACCTGGTCCGCGTTGATCGCGTTCACCCGGATCCCGTCCCCACCCAGTTCCACCGCCGCCACTCGCAACGCCTGCAGCATCGCCGCCTTGCTCCCGCCGTAGGCCGCCGCATCCTTGCCCGGTACCACCGCCGCCTTCGACACCGACGCCACGATGCTTCCACCCAATCCCTGCCGGCGCATGATCGCCGCCGCACCCGCGATGCACATCACCGCACCGAGGTAATGCACGTCCAGCTGCTTCTGCAGGTCCTCCCGCCTGAGCTCGGTCACTGAGGCAAACCTCGGCGGCAACCCCGCGGTGTAGAACAGGCTGTCCACCCCGCCGAACTCGCGCACCGTGCGCGTGAACAGTAGGTGCACGCTCGCGTCGTCCCGCACGTCCACCGCCACGCCGATCGCGCGCCCTGGCGCCTTCGTTGCCACTGCGGCCGCCACCTTCTCCGCGGCCGAACCATCCAGGTCGGCCACGACCACGTGTGCACCGGCCTCCGCGTGCGCGTGCGCCGCTGCCTCGCCGATCCCGCTCCCACCGCCGATCACGACCACGATCCGCCGCGCGAGCAGCAGCGTCTTCCGCTCCCGCTCGACCTCCTCCTCGATCTTCCGCCGCTCGAGCGGCCAGTGCTCGAACTCGAACACCGCCGGCTCCGGGATGAACTGGAACGCGTCAACTGCCTCCGCGTTCTCGATCGCCTTCAGCGTCGCGCGGTAGCACACGTTTGCGGTCACACAGTTGAGCTTGTCCTTGAACGCGGTCACCATGCCGAGCCCAGGCACCAGCACCACCTTGGCCCAGTCCGGGAGCGGCGCCTCGTCCCTCGCCGCGTGGCGGCCATGATACGCCAGGTACTCCGTGTGCGCCGCCGCGATCTGCTGCCGCGTCGCCACCGCGAGCTGGTCCGCGCCGGCATCCAGGTCGAGGTCGAGCCAGACCGGCCTCGTGCCCGCGCGCAGGATGTGCTCCGGCGTCGCTACCCCGCGACCCGTCAGTTCCGGCAGCCGCTCCGACGCGAGCGTCGTCAGGATCTCCTCACTGTCGTCCAGGTGCAGGATCACCCGGTCCGACACGCCGAGCGCGCCGCGGATCGCCGGCAGCACCGCCTCTGCCGCCCGTGCCCGCACGTCACTCGCCGTGCTTCCTGCCCGGGGCGCTCCCAGCACCAGCCGGCCGCGCCGGCTCGTGGTGAGGAACTCCTCCGTGGCACCGATCGCCTTCATCAGCCGATCGTGACACTCGTCCGCATCCTCCGCCCAGATCACCAGGCCGTGGTGCGCCAGCGCCAGCCCGATGGTCCCCGCCGGGATCCTGTCGGCGATGAGGTCCACCGAACGCGCCAGCGGAAACCCCGGCCGCACGTACGGCACGTACGCCACCTCGCCCTTGAACACTTCCTTCACCAGCCGCTCCGCCAGGCCGTCGTTCACGTTCGTGAGGCTCATCGTCGCCACGTCGTGCGTGTGCACGATCACCCGGTGCGGCAGCAATGAATGCAGCGGCGTCTCCACGCTCGGCGCCGGTCCCTCGCGCCCCAGCATGCAGTCGCCCATGAACCGCATCATCTCCTGGTCGCTCATCGACGTCACGCCGCGCAGTCCCGCCAGCCCCTCCAGCGACAGGCGCGAAAACCCCGTGCGCCCGATCGACCGCAGGTCCGTCCCGCTCCCCTTGACCAGCAGCGCCGGCACCAGGCGGCCGCTCGCATCCGGCAGCGCCGTCTTGATCGAGCTGTTGCCCCCGCCCGGCTGCACCAGGCGGGTCTCCCGGCCGACGAGGTTGGAGAGGGTGACGAGCTGGTCCAGCTCGTCCGCGACGGGAGAGGAATTGGGCGAAGTCATGCGCGAGAAGATACGCGCTCCGGCGCTCGAGGGGTGCCCCTCCTCAAAGGTCCTCGGGGCCGGGTTCCCGAGGTTCACGCTCAGGTCCACCCGGTGGCCAGACCTTTTCGGAGGGGCACCCCTCGAGCGCCGGAGCGCGTATCTTCTCGCGCATGACTTCGCCCAATTCCTCTCCCGTCGCGGACGAGC
>JAGGAG010000245.1 GCA_017889745.1 Gemmatimonadota bacterium
GGGATGAGAGGCGATGATCCGCACATCCATGCGCGCAATGCGGCGGATGCAACGGGCCCAGAGGAAGAGCCGCCAGAACCAGGTGAGCAGCAGCGACATGAACAGCGGCTGGCTCACCAGGACCCGCCACCACCCGGCGTACGAAACCATGCGCTGACCATCGCGTTCCACGATCGTCCACAGCGCCGCACCCTGCGACACCCACGCCTTGCCCGACGCGATCGTCAGCGTGAACGCGAGGGCAACGATCGCCAGCAATGCCGCCCGCGAGGACAGGAGCCGCCGGGTCGACTCCAGTAGTTCGGTGAAGCGCGCATCCTCGCTGGGTGGAACGAGTCGCGCGGCCGTGAACTGGCGCAGGACGCGTTGCAGCCAGGTTCTGGTCTGGCCCTCCGCCAGCACCAGCAGGGGAACCGCCACGAGAAAGCGGGTGTACGCCGCGAAATCCTCGAGCACCGATACGTGGCCGCTTCCAATGGCGAGTCCCTGCATCTGTGCCAGGACCACCAGCGGAACCCACGCCACCAGCACCGCCAGGACTGCCCGCCGCCCGATGGCGGCGTCGTCACCCGACCGCAGCCGCAGCGCATGCAGCAGCTCCTGAAAGGGACCGGTGCCGAACGGGTTCGCACTGCCGGGATCAGGCATGGCTACTCCTTGGGCTTGGGCTTCTCGGGCGCCACGGGCCTGCCGGTCGGATACAGCAACGCCACCTGAATCCGCAATTGGCTCGACGGCCCCGCGTCCGGGCGTACCACGTTGTAGTAGTACTGCCCGCCGATGGTCATGGGACGGCGGTTGAACACGGTCGTCTTGGTCAACCCGAGCCCGAGTGGAACCGTCCACTCCTGCCCCGACGCGGCGTTCCAGTCGGCCGTCAGGATCGGCGCAAATGTCACCGCCCATCCCCTGGCGAAGTTGTAGTTGATGAATGGCTGGATCAGCAGCTGGTTGACGTCCGGGTCTCCACCGGCATCCGCGAAGGTCCACAGCTGGTTCGCAAGGCCACCCAGCACAAAGTGCCCCGGCATAGCCAGCAGGACCGCCGTCGGCCCGACAGCCCACGAGCCGGTGCGGAAGAGGTTGAAGAGCGTGCCGTCTCCCAGCCCACCCCCCGTATTGAAGTTGAACTGAAAGGGAATCGATACGAGGTTGGCCACCGGATTCTGGCTCTGTTTGGCCAGCGCCGTCGCGTCGATCTTCGGCTCCGGCTTCTCCTCCTGTGCCCGGAGCAGCGTCGCCGAGAGGAGGAGGGCAACACCGACGGTCATGGCCCGGCACCCGATCACGCGCATGGCGCCCCCTCCATCCTCATCCGGCTTATCCGCCGTGGAGGCGCCTCCGGGGCGCCGCAAGACTTGACGTGCACAATGTACCTGGTCGCACAACCCGGCTAGTCGGCCAGCGCACGCCGTGCGGCAATGACGATCCGTTCCACCTGGCCGGAGAACGACAGCGACGTGGTGTCCACCTCCACAGCGTCGTGCGCGCGACGGAGCGGAGCCACCGCGCGTGAGGCGTCGGCGCGATCCCGCAGCGCGAGGCGCTCCGCTTCCAGGGCGAGTTCCCCGGGATCCACCACGGCGCCCCGCTGCTCGAGCCGGCGTCGCGCCCTCGCCTCGGGCGTTGCGGTGAGGAACACCTTGAGATCCGCATCGGGAAACACCACCGTGCCGATGTCCCGGCCGTCGACAACCACACCCACCCCGGCCCGTGCTAGCTCGCGCAGCTTTGCGTTGACCCACTCACGGACGACCGGAACCGCGGATACCGCAGAGACGTGCGAGGTGACGGCCGCGGTGCGGAGCTCGGCGTCCGCTGGTGCGCCGTCCAGGTAGCAAGCGAACCCTGCCCCGTCCGGCTGCAGCATCAGCCCCCGGTCCTCCGCGCTGCGCAGTACCGCGTCGAGCGGCAGCGCCAGCGGATTCTCCACGCCGGCACGCGCCGCCTCGTCCAGTGCCACGTGCGTGATGGCCCGGTAGAGCGCGCCGGAGTCGAGGTGCCCGAACCCCAGCGCCTCGGCCACCGCGCGCGCCGTGCTCGACTTGCCTGATGCCGCTGGCCCGTCGATGGCGATGATCCCCTGGCGCATCAGCGAGCCCGGACCCGGATGCTGGCGAGTGTCTCCCGGAAGCGCGGGAAGCTCACGTCGGCGCAGCGCATGTCGTCGACGGCGATGCGCGCCCCCGGCAGGGTGCCAAGCACCGCGAACGCCATGGCCAGGCGATGATCGCCCTCGGTGCGCACCCGTCCCGCTGGTGCGCGATCGGCGCCGGCCACGTGCAGGTCGTCGCCGCGCACCTCGGCGAGCGCGCCAACGGCACGGAGGTTCGCCGCCATCAACCCCAGCCGATCGCTCTCCTTCACCCGGAGCTCGCCGACATCGCGGAATACAGTGGTGCCCTCGGCCCGCGATGCCAGCACGGCGAGGAGGGGGATCTCGTCGATCAGTCCGGGGATCTCCGCTGCGTGCACTTCTGTCGCGCGCAACGCGGCCGGCGCGACCATGAGATCGCCTACCGGCTCCCCGAACTCGATGCCCGGCGATTCGATCCGCACGTTGGCGCCCATGCGCTCCAGCACCGCGAGGAAGCCGATCCGCGTCGGGTTGACGCCGACACCCGAAATGCGGAGCTCGCCCTCCTCGGCGAGGAGCGCGGCACCAACCAGGAACGCCGCGGAAGAGGGATCACCTGGCACCTGGAGTTCGAAGGGCTCGATCCTCCCCGTGGGTGACATCTCGATCCAGCCATCGGGCCCCTCCTCCACCAGGTAGCCAAACGCCCGCAGGAGGCGCTCCGTGTGATCGCGCGAACGACCGAATGGTTCGCGGATCGCCACGTCCACCCTGCCCGTGACACCCGCCAGGAGCAGGCAGCTCTTGATCTGCGCGCTCGACACCGGCTGCTCGTATCGGAGTGGCCGGAGTGCGTCGCCTCGAATCGTGAGGGGCAGGCCGTCTCCGCTCTGCGCCGGGAAGCGGGCGCCCATCATGGCCAGCGGGATGGTAACCCGGCGCATCG
>JAGGAG010000152.1 GCA_017889745.1 Gemmatimonadota bacterium
CGGCTGGTCCAGAGCCAGCGCAGGAACCTGTGGGTGTCGCCCCGCCGGCCCCCAATCATGCTGCCGCTCCCAGCAGGTTCAATGCCCGTTCGGCCACGGCTGCAGCCTCCGAAACGCCCTCCGATCCGGGGCCAACCCGGATGGGATCGCCATAGGCAACCCGGACCAGCGCGCCCGGCTTCGGAATGGCGAAGTGGTCCCAGGAGCGGAGCCGCCAGGCCTGCACCGGGGTGGCGCGGACGGGCACGAGCGGCACCCCCGCATGCTGCGCCGCGAGGGCCGCGCCGGGCTTGAAGACACGGCGGGGGCCCCGGGGACCGTCCGGGGTGAAGGTGACGCTGGTGCCGGCCTGCAGCTCGCGCACGGCCTCCAGCAGCACCCGCGCCCCCCGGCGGCTGCTCGAGCCGCGCAGGGGCCTGTAGCCAAAGCCCTCCGCGAGCTGGGCGGCATACTCCCCGTCGCGCGAGCCGCTCACTACCACGCCCATGCGGACACCGCGCCCGTGCCAGAGCAGCGGCAGGAGCTCCTCGTGCCAGCAGGCGACGACCACGGCGGCCCTTCCCGCCCTCACCGCGTCGGCGAGATCGGACTGTGCCGGCAGTTCGAAGCGCCAGGTACGCGCGAGGATGGTGATGACGGGCCGGGCCACGGCGCGCACCGCTCCGGGGGAGAGCCGGATCTTCATGCGGCGAGCAGTGCAGTGGCCATGTCGGCGACGCGCTCCGCGGCCCCGGGCGTGCCGAGGCGCTGGCGCACGAGGGCGAGCCCCTCGCGCTGCGCGACCGTGGCCGGATGTGCCGGATCGAGCAGCGGTGCGACGGCGTCGACGAGCCGCGCCACCGTCACCGCATCCTGGAGCATCTCGGGCACCACCTCGCGGCCGGCCACGAGATTGACGAGGCTCACCCACTGCACGGTGACGAGGCGCCGGGTGAGGAGGGCCGTGAGCGCGTTCACCTTGTAGGGCACCACCATTGGCGTGTCGGTGAGGGCGGCCTCGAGCGTCGAGGTGCCCGACTTCACGATCGCGGCGTCCGCGGCCGCGAGGACGGCGAGTGACGCGCCGTGCGCGAGCGTGAACGGCTCGTGGCCGGCATAGTCGCCCTGATCGGTGGCGGCGACGAGCACCCGACTCGCGACGCCGCAATCGAGGAGGGTGCGTGCCGCATCGCGGAAGGAGGGCCAGAGCCGGCGAATCTCGGCCGCGCGGCTGCCGGGAAACACGGCGAGCACCCGTTCGCCGGCGGGGACGCCGAGCGACTGGCGCGCCGCGGCGCGCGAGGGCGGCGCGCCGCGGTCGAGCAGCGGATGGCCCACGTACTCGGCCGCGACGCCGACGTTACGGAAGAAGGCTTCCTCGAACGGGAGGATCACGGCAAGACGATCGACGGCCGCGGCAAGGCGCCGCGCGCGCTGGGGCCGCCAGGCCCACAACTGCGGCGCGATGTAGTACAAGACCGGGATGCCGGCGCGGCGCGCGGCCTCGGCGACATGCAGGTGAAAGCCGGGATAGTCGACCAGGATGACGAGGTCGTAGCCGGAACGGGCAAACTCGCGTTCCATGCGGCGGAGCAGCTGGTGGTGGGCGGGAATCTTCCCCAGGATTTCCACGATGCCAAAGGCCGCGAAGCCCTCCATGGGAAACTTTATGTTCGCGCCCGCCTCGGCCATGCGCGGCCCGCCGAACGCATCCAACGCGGCCGATGGCATCCGCTGGCGCAGGGCCCGCACCACCGCGGCCGCATGCAGGTCACCGGATGGCTCGCCCGCGGAGAGGAAGACGCGGGCGGTGGCGACGGTCATTTCCCCGCGAGCTGGGAGAGCGGCGTCGTGGTGACCGCATCGGTGACGCGGAGCGCCAGCGCGAGGGCCGCCCTGCCCTCCTCACCAGTGATCACCGCCTCGCGGTCGCCCCGCACGGCATGGATGAAGCTGTGCAGCTCGAGCGAGAGCGCGTCCGCCTCGGGGGCGTCAAGCGGGATGAACTCCACGATGTCGGAGAGTTCCTGGGCGACGCCGGGCCGCCATCCGTCGCGGAGGCGCATGAAGTCGCCCCGACCGGTGGCGAGGTCGAGCGAGAGATACCCGTTGGCCTGGAAGATCCGGAGCCTTCGCACGCGGTCGCGCGCCATGCGCGACGCGGTGACGTTGGCGACCACGCCGCCCTGGAACTCCACGCGGGCGTTGACCATGTCGAGATGCGGCGAGAGCACCGCCACGCCGGAGGCGCGCACGTCGATGGCCTCCGCGCCACCGGTGAGGTGAAGGATGAGGTCGAGGTCGTGAATCATGAGGTCGAGCACGACTGCGACGTCGGTTCCGCGCGGCTGGAAGAGGGAGAGGCGCTGGCTCTCGAGGTACAGCGGATGGTGCAGCAGCGGCTCGGCGGCGCGCAGCGCCTGGTTGAAGCGCTCGATGTGCCCCACCTGCAGCTGCACGCCCTGGCGCGCGGCCCCGGCGATCAACTCGTCGGCCTCGGGCACGGTGGCGGCGAGGGGCTTCTCCATGAGCATGGGAATGCCCCGGCCCAGCACCCGCAACCCGACTTCCGCGTGACATGGCGTCGGGACGGCGACGGTGACGGCGCGCACCAGGCCCAGCAACTCGTCGAGGTCGTCGAAGGCCCTGGAGCCGCAGGCGGCCGCGACCTCGCGCGCGCGCGCGCGGTCGGTGTCGTAGACGCCGACGAGCATGGCCTCGGGCGACGCCGCGAGGTGGCGGGCATGGTGGCGGCCGAGCGCGCCCACACCGATGACGCCGATGGGGAGCGCGGAGGTCACGCGGGAACCCCGCGGCCGGAGGACTCCACGAACGAGAGGAAGCGCTCCACCTCGGGCAGCGGCGGCACCTCCTCGCGCGCGCGCGCGATGGCGCGGCCGAGGCTCAAGTCGGAGTTGAAGACGATACGATAGGCGCGCTTGAGGCTGGCAACCACCTCGGCGCCCACCCCGGCACGCTGCAGGCCGATGGTGTTCAGGCCGTAGAGCTCGATCGGGCTGCCGACCGCCTTGGTAAAGGGGGGGACGTCCTGGTTGACGCGGGAGCCCCCGCCGATGAATGAGTACTCACCGATGGTGCAGAACTGGTGGATGGCGTTGAGGCCGCTGATGATGGCGTGATCCTGCACCGTGACATGGCCGGCCATCTGGGTGCCGTTAGCGATGACCACGTGATCGCCAAGGCTGCAGTCGTGCGCCACGTGCACATAGGTCATGAGGAAGCAGTGCGCGCCCACAACGGTGCGTCCCGTGGCGGTGGTGCCCCGGTTGATGGTGCAATACTCCCGGATCAGCGTGCCGGCCCCGACCTCGACCCAGGTTTCCTCGCCGCGGTACTTGGTGTCCTGCGGGTCGCCACCGATCAGGGTGCCCTCGCCCACCCGCACGCCGGCGGCGAGCCGCACCTGCTGTTGCAGGGTGACGCGCGGCCCGAGGTGACCGCCATCGCCGACCTCGACGCCGGGGCCCACGAGCACCCACGGCCCGACCTCGACCCCGACGCCGAGGCACGCGCCGGGGTCGATGATCGCGGTGGGGTGGATGCGGACCGCGGTCACCGGTCGACCACGCGCGCGAGCATCTCCGCCTCGGTGGCCAGCTGGCCCTCGACGTAGGCCTCGCCCTTGAGCCGCCGGGTGCGGCCCTTGCCCTGGAGCAAGGTGACCTCGAGTCGCAGCTGGTCGCCGGGGACGACGGGCCGGCGGAACTTCACGTTGTCGAGCGCCATGAAGTACGCGATGTGCCTGGCGGGATCGATCTGCTTGTCCATGAGGAGAACGCAGCCGGCCTGGGCCAGGGCCTCCACGATGAGCACGCCCGGCATGATGGGATGCCCGGGAAAATGACCCTGGAAGAAGGGCTCGTTGATGGTCACGTTCTTGATGCCCACCACGCGGCGCTCCGCCTCGACCTCGATGATACGGTCGACCAGGAGGAACGGATACCGGTGCGGCAGGACATCCATGATCTGGCTGATCTCGAGCACGTGCCCTCCCTGACGTTCCGCCGTGCGAATAAGGCGCTGAGCCAGCGCCACGTTTCCCTGGTGGCTGGGCCGCTCGGCAATGATGTGCGCCTTGAGCCGCCCGCCGATCAACGCAATATCGCCGATGACGTCGCCGGCCTTGTGGCGCACGAACTCATCGGGCCAGCGCAGCGTGGTGCCCACCACGCCGTGGTCGGACAGGACGATGACGTTCTCGACGGCGCCGCCCAGGGCGAACCCGCGCGAATGGAGCTCGGCCACCTCGCGCTCGAAGCCGAAGGTGCGCGCGCCCGCGATCTCCCGCCCGAAGGTCTCGGCGTTGACCGTCCACTCGCCCGACTGCCGCCCGATGATCGGGTGATCCCACTCCACACTCACCGAGAGGCGGAACTCGTCGGCCGGCAGCACCCGGTAAGATGCACCGCCCTCGGTCAGGACAAAGCCCTCCCGCACCTGGTACGACACCGGGCTGCCGGGCACCTCGGCCACCCCGGCCGCCGCCAAGGCTTCCAGCCAGGGCTCGAAGGAACCGTCGAGGATGGGGAGCTCGGGGCCGTCCACCTCCACCGCGATGTCGTCGAGGCCGAGCGCGAAGGCGGCTGCCAGCAGGTGCTCCACCGTATAGATGGCGTCATCGCCCTCGCCCAGACCGGTGCGCCGCTCGGTGGCGCCGACGCGATGCGGGCGCGCCGGCACCGGCGCGGACTTGCCGCCACGCTGCGCGAAGGTGATGCCTTGCGCCGTGCACGTGGGCCGGCACACGACGCTGCTGGTGACGCCCGAATGGAGGGCGACGCCAGTCAGGGTCGCCTCGCGCGCAAGGGTGCGCCTAGGCATCGCCCCGGCGCTCCGCGACGATCCGCTCGAGCTCGGCCATGAGCGCCGGGAGGCGCAGCGACGCGGCCTGCACCCGGAGCGTCTCGCGGTGGTTGCGGGCAACGTACCCGCTCACGGTGGCGCCGGGGGGCACGTCGCGGAACACGCCGGAGCCGGCGCCCACGCGGGCGCCATCACCGATGCTCACGTGATCGCCGAGCCCGGCGCCACCACCGACGACGACGAAGCGCCCGAGCCGGGTGCTCCCACCGACCAGCACGCCGCCCGCCAGGATGCAGTGCTCGCCGATGCGCACGTTGTGCCCGACTTGCACCAGGTTGTCGATCTTGGTGCCACGCTCGATCACAGTGTCGTCGATGCTGCCGCGATCGATGGTCGTGAGCGAGCCGATCTCGACGTCGTCGCCGATGACGAGGCCGCCGACGTGCGGTATGCGCTGGTGCCCGTCGGCGCCGCTGTGGAACCCGAAGCCAGTGCCGCCCAGCACCGCACCCGCCTTCACCACCACCCGCGCGCCGATCCGCACGCGCGGCCCGCACACGACGTGGGGACCGAGATGACACTCGTCACCGATCGCCGCGTCATCGTCGATCACCACGCCGGGGTCGAGCCGGGTGCGGGCGCCGAGCCGGACCCGTGCCCCGAGCACGACATGGGGACCGATGGACACCTGCGCGCCGAACTCGGCCCCGGGGCCGATCCGCGCGCTGGCATCGATGCCGGGCGCGGGCACGGGCGCCGGATAGAGGCGGGTGACCACCTGGGACAGCGCACGGCCCGGATCGCGCACCACGATGGCGGTGGCGACGCCCGCCGCTTCGGCGGCGAGGTCCTCGGTGACCAGCACCACGCCAGCGCGTGAGCCCTGCAGCTCGGCGCGGTAGGCGGATGAAACGAGCAGGGAAAGATCCCCCGGGCCGGCGCGATCGAGCGACGCGACCGACCGGACGAGCACCGATCCATTGCCAAGCAGGCGGCCGCCGACGAGGTCGGCGACCGCCTGCGCGGTAAGCCCGGTATCGGCCGCGTGGGTCAGTTGGTGGCCTTGAGTTTCTCGATCACCCGGTCGGTGAGGTCCAGGGACCGGTCGGCCGCCACGATGTTCCCGCCCTGCGCGCTGACATCGAAAATGAAGGCATAGTTACCCTCCGCGCGGAGGGA
>JAGGAG010000153.1 GCA_017889745.1 Gemmatimonadota bacterium
GTAGCCGCAGATCATGGCAATCTTTCCGGCAATCATGACATCGGTGGCGCGCTTGATGCCGTCCACCAGGGATTCCCGGCAGCCGTAGAGATTGTCGAATTTCGACTTCGTCACCGAGTCGTTGACGTTCATGGCGGGGAACAGCAAGGTGCCGGCCTTGGCCATCTCATAGAGGCGATGCACCCCGGTGGTAGTCTCCTCGGTGACGCCCTTGATCCCCTCGGCGACCTTGTGCCAGTGACGGTTGTTCCGCTCGAACTGGCGACTCAGGACACCCAGGATGGCGGTCCACTCTTCGTTGTCGTCGGCACTCGGGGTGGGGACCTTGCCGGCCTTCTCGTACTCGACCCCCTTGTGGACCAGCAGGGTGGCGTCGCCGCCGTCATCCAGGATCGTGTTGGGTCCGCACCCGTCAGGCCAGCTCAGGACCTGCTCGGTGCACCACCAGTATTCCTCCAGCGTCTCGCCCTTCCACGCGTAGACCGCCACACCGTTCGGGTTGTCGATGGTGCCGGTGGGGCCGACCACGACACCCGCGGCCGCGTGATCCTGGGTCGAGAAGATGTTGCACGACACCCACCGCACGTCGGCTCCGAGGTCCACCAGCGTCTCGATGAGCACCGCGGTCTGTACCGTCATGTGCAGCGAGCCCATGATCCGCGCGCCCTTGAGCGGATTCTTCCCCTTGTACTCGGCGCGGAGCGCCATGAGGCCGGGCATCTCGTACTCGGCGAGCCGGATCTCCTTGCGACCCCATTCGGCGAGGCCGAGGTCCTTCACCTTGAACGCAGGCCGGTTGACGCTCGACTGGACCAGCTTCCGCTCACTCGCTACAGCCGTCACGATACGCTCCTTGTTGGCGCCCCATCGGGCGAAGTCTTGAACGCCACGGCGGCGAACAGCAGTGGCCCGCGGGCGTGAGGCTCCGCGGGCAGTGCCACCTGTCGTACCGCCGTGAGTTGTGCCTGGTCGAACCACTGCCGCATCTGCGCTGTGGAGAATCCCTGCCACTGCTGGCCGAACCGCTGCCGCAGCTCCACCTGGTCATGCGGCTGCAGGTCCACCACCAGCACCCGCCCGCCGGGGCGAAGCACCCGCGCTGCCTCGAGGATTACCTGGCCCGGATCGCTGGCGTAGGGCAGCACCAGGTTGAGCACCGCCACGTCGAGGCTGCCGTCGGCAATCGGCAGCGACGCGAGGTCGCCCTGGCGCAGCTCGACGTTGCCGAGCTCGGCAAGGCGCGTCCGCGCCACGTCCAGCATCGCGCGCGATCCGTCCACCCCGATGACCGCCTTCACGAACGGCGATGCCGCGAGCGCGAAGTGCCCGGTGCCACAGCCGAGGTCGCCCACGACCCAGGTCGGCTCCAGCAGCCCGAGCAGCCCGAGCAACTCGAAGCGGGGCGCGAAGAGTTCGGTGCGCAGTTCGTCCCACTCGCCGGCCGCACCCTCGAAGAAGCCCTCGCGGGCCTGCCGCTGCGCCAGCACGTGGCGCACGCGTTCCTGGTCCCGGCGAACCTCGGCGGTGCCCTGGACTTCTGCTCGCACCAGCCGCCAGAGGTCGCCCAGCGGCTCGGCTTGCGCCCGGGTGTTGGCGCGATAGAGCCGGCTCGTGCCCTCGGCCCGGGAGGTAACCCAGCCCTGTTCGGCTAAAGCCTTGAGGTGCCTGCTCATAGTCGGCTGGGGGAGCTGCGTGATTTCGCCCAGATCCCCGACGCTCAACTCCCGCGGCTCCAGCAGCAGCAGGAGGCGCGCGCGGACCGGGTCCGCGAACAGGTCGAGTTGGGGGAGAAGAGAGGTACCCATCTCCATCCATTATTGCAGATGGACGGATAAAGCGCAAGTGGGGGGGGGCGGGCACGCCGCCCCAAGGCGCCTATTCGGTGGACTCGCCCGTGATGAGCCTGAGCGACTTTTTGGCCATCTGGGACACGTCGTCGTTGCGGTCGTCAAGTGCATTCTGCAGCGCCGGCACGGCGGCTGCGGCGTCGGGCCCGATCTCCCCCAGCGCCAGTGTGCTCGAGTAGCGCACAGCGCCGTTCTCGTTGCTCAGGTTTTCGATGAGCGCCGGAACCGCTGGCTTGCCCGCCGGCCCAGCCGAGCCCACCGCGTACGCGGCCGAGACGCGAGTGTACGGAGCCGCGGCGCCCAGATCGGCGATCCACGCCGACAGCGGACGGTCCTGGACTATCGGGTCGCCTGCCTTGGCCTTGGGTTTCGCCTGTGCCGCTGCCGACGCTACGCTCACGGCGGCGAGAATGAGCAGCGCGGTTGCGCTGCGCCGGACGAACTTCATGTTGGTTCTCCTGGGACGGTCACTGGGTTCGCGAAAACGTGTCGCACTGGCGCGGGTCGCCCGACTCGAAGCCGCGGCGGAACCACATCATCCGCTGCTCCGAGGTGCCATGCGTAAAGGACTCGGGGCTTACCCGCCCTGCCGACATCTTCTGCAGGTGGTCGTCGCCCACCGCCGCGGCCGCACGCAGGCCCTCGTCGGCCTCGCCGGGATCGAGCTTGTTGCGCTGTGCCGCCGAGTGGCCCCACACGCCGGCATAGCAGTCGGCCTGCAGCTCGAGCAGCACGGACGCCTGGTTCGCCACGTCGGGCCGGGTCTGCTGCAGCCGGCCCACCTGCTGCGACGTACCGAGCAGGGTCTGCACATGATGGCCGAGCTCATGTGCCAGCACGTAGGCCTGGGCAAACTCGCCCGACGCGCCCATCTGCCCCAGCTGGTCCCAGAAGGAGAGGTCGACATAGACCTTCTGGTCCGCCGGGCAGTAGAACGGCCCGCTCGCCGCCTGCGCCATGCCGCAGGCCGATTGCACCACGTCCCGGAAGAGCACCAGGCGCGCGTCACTATAGCGCGTGCTCATCGTCTGCGGCAGCAGGGTGGTCCACACCGTGTCCTGGGCATCATTCAGCACCCACGACAGGAACTGGACGGCCCTCTCCTCGCTCGGGTCGTCGATGGGAGCCGGTGCGGCCGCGGGCGCACCCGAAGCGCCGCCGGCACCGCCGACCAGACTCAGGAAGTCCTGCTTGAAGATGAGGCTCAGCACCAGCAGGATCACGATGCCGCCGAGGCCCAGGCCCCGTCCACCGCCAAAACCGCCGGATGACGCTCCGCGCCGATCCTCGAGGTTGTCGCTCCGCCCGCCTGGCGTCCAGCGCATCACCACCTCCGGAAATCGTGCCCGATTACCTGCCCCCCCGATACCCGCCGCCGCCTCGATCGCTTCGATCAAGATAGCCGCGCCGGAAACAATCCCGGGTGCGCTCCCCGTACAGTGTCGAACGACAGGCTGCGGCATCTCATTCTACACGTTTCAGTGTTATACGTTCAGCAGTCGGTCCCGTCCTCGGTGTCCGCCTCAACCCGCGCACGACTTCCAGGAGCATTCGCTTGAGCCGTCAGGGCGCCTTACTCACCGCCTTCACCCTTTGTTGCGTCTCATCCATTGCTGCCCAGGCCGGTTCCCCGGCCGGCCCAGTTCCCGTCGAGCGGCTCACTGCCCGGCGTGACGGGCTCGCCCGCCTCATGGGCAGCGGCATTGCCGTGCTCCGTTCGTCGAAGGAACGGGACATCGAGGGCGACTATCCGCAGGACTCTGACTATCGCGAGTCGAACGACTTCTTCTACCTGACCGGGATCGAGTCGAAGGATTCATGGCTGCTGGTGGTGGCCGATTCCGGCCGCGCCACGCGCGTGACGCTCTACCTGCCGCCGCGCGATCCCCAGTCGGAGCGCTGGACCGGGCCGACGCTCGGGCCCGGTGCCGAGGCAACGACGCTGACGGGGATCACCGACGTGCGAAGCGCCGACAGCGCCGAGGCCCAGATCCGCAGCCTGCTGCAGATGCGCACCTGGTCGAGGAAGGGTGGCTCGCTCTTTGTCAACCGGAGCCGGCGCGCGGGCCAGGACACCTACCTCGCGTCACTCGTGTTCAGCGGCGAGCGCGACGAGTTCATGCTCCCGGCGGTCAACCTCCCGGCGCGGCGCACCATCGCGGCCGGCGACCTCGTGGTGCTGGATGTGGGCGGCGAGTACGGCTATTACTCGGCCGACGTGACCCGGACGGTCCCGATCAGCGGCAAGTACACCCAGCGGCAGCGGCAGATCTACGAGCTCGTGCTCGGGACCCAGCAGGCAGCCATCGACTCGGTGCGGCCCGGCATGACCGTGGGGCAGCTCAACAAGATTTCCCGGGAATACATGAAGGCGCACTCCGGGACGTTGTGCGGCACCACCACCTGCGATACCTACTACATCCACGGCCTTTCGCACTGGCTTGGCATGGACGTGCACGATGTGGGAGACTATACCACGCCCTTCGCGCCGGGGATGGTCCTCACCGTGGAGCCCGGCATCTACATTCCCGACGAGCAGCTCGGCGTCCGGATCGAGGACGACGTGCTCGTCACGGACGCCGGGCATGATCTCCTGTCGAGCAAGGCTCCGCGTTCTCCCGACGAGATCGAGAAGACCATGAAGACCCGAAAGAAGGGGAAGTAGGATGCGTATCCGACCGGCGGTTCTTGCGGCTGTGGCCGCTCTTTGCAGTGCGGCGGTGCCGCTCGGGGCGCAGACGGCTCCCGCTGCCGGGGCCGACGAGGCCGCCGTCCGGGCCGTCATCGCCCAGCTCTTCGATGGCATGCGGGCCCGTGACTCGGCGATGGTCGCCGGGGCGTTCGCTCCGGGCACGCGCCTCGTGTCGTCGGGAACCCGCAAGGGCACCCTGACGATCGATCCGATTTCCGCCGAGGAGTTTGCCGGGGTCGTGGCGAAGGCCACCGGACCCCGGTGGGACGAGCGCATCACCGGCACCACCGTGCAGTTCGACGGTTCGCTGGCGGCTGTCTGGGCCCCGTACGAGTTCTGGCTGGGCGAGAAGTTCAGCCACTGCGGCGTGGATGCGTTCCACCTGGCAAAGCTGCCCGAGGGTTGGAAGATCATCGCCCTCTCCGACACACAGCGGCGCGAAGGTTGCGGCCAGGGCAAGTAGACGATTGTGGCGGCTGGCGCCGTCGGGAGGAGTCTCATGCAGAGGAAGTGGTTGAGCCTGCTGGCCTTGCCAGCCGCGGCCGGGGTCGCGATGACGTTCCTCGCGGCCGGCGCCCCGCAGCGGGACGGTGCGCGACTGCTGGACCAGGTTATGGCGCGGCTGCAACGGGAGGCCATCGATTCGATCTCCCAGGATGAGATCTACGAACGGGCGGCGCGCGGGCTGGTGCGGCAGATCGACGACCCCTACGCCGCCCTGTTCTCACCCGAGGAGCTGTCCCGGTTCTCCCGTGAGAGCCTCGGAAATTCCTACGGCGGCGTCGGCCTGCTGATCGAGGACCAGGACGGCCTCATCGTGGTGAGCCGTGTCTTCGCCGATACCCCGGGCGAGCACAGCGGCGTCGTGGCCGGCGACCGGATCCTCGAGGTCGACGGCGAGTCGGTGAAGGGCTTCAAGCTCGACCAGGTATCCCGGCGCCTGCTGGGCACGCCGGGCACGCCGGTGTCCCTCACGCTCGCCCGCGAAGGCGTGCCGGCCCCGCTCAAGTACCAGCTCGTCCGCGCCACGGTGCACGTGCCGAGCGTGCCGATCGCGATCGTGCTGGAGGGTGGCATCGGGTACGTATCGCTGCAGCGCTTCAACGACGTGGCCGCCGAGGAGCTCGGCCGCGCCGTGACGAAGCTCATCAACCAGGGTGCGCGCGGACTGGTGCTCGACCTGCGCGGCAACCCCGGCGGCGATGTGGAGCAGTCGGTGCGGGTCGCGAACCTCTTCCTGCCCCCGGGGCAGGACGTCGTCACCGTGAAGTACCGCAGCCGTCCGGCCGACGAGCGCCGCACCGTCGCGGTGCCGGTGGCGCCGGATGTTCCGCTCGTGGTTCTCACCGACAGCAACACCGCTTCGGCGGCCGAGATCGTGGCCGGTGCGCTGCAGGACCATGACCGCGCCGTGCTGCTCGGCACGGTGTCGTATGGCAAGGGCGTCGTCCAGACGCTCTACCCGCTGGACGGCGGCTGGATGCTCAAGCTCACGAACGCGAAGTGGTATACCCCGAGCGGGCGGTCCATCCAGCGGGAGCACCAGCCCAAGGGTGATTCCCTGCCGCCGGCCGACACCACCCGCCCGGCGTTCCGCTCGGACAATGGCCGCATCGTCCTGGGTGGCGGCGGCGTGGTGCCCGACGTGGTGGTTGGCGCGGACACGCTCAGCACCGTCGAGCAGTCGGTGCAGCGCGCGCTCTCCGCCAAGGCGCGGGAATCGAACACGACGCTGACGCAGATGACGAAGGAATTGAAGCCGAAGGTGCGCTACAACTTCACGGTACACCAGGCCTGGCGTGATACCCTCTACCAGCGCCTCACGCGATCGGGGGTGGAGATCACGCGGGCGCAGTACGACTCCAGTCGTGCGCTCGTCGACCGGCTCATCGAGCAGCGCCTGGCCCGCTCCGCATTCGGCGACTCGGCCGCCTTCCGCCGGTGGGCACCGGAGGACGCCCAACTGCACCGCGCCATCGAGCTGCTCGGCGGTGCCCGTTCGCAGCGGGAGCTGCTGGCGGTGGCGTCGCGGGAAGAAGGCTAGGATGTGAGGGCTGGGAACGAAGAACGGGGGGAGCCGGGTCGGCTCCCCCCGTTTTCTTCACGCATTCCGCATGAGCAAGTTCGCGCCAGCTTGTCTTATCGTAGCAATGGAGCCTAGTTAAGGAGCCTTCATACAAGAAGCCCTCACACATACCCCACACGCTCTTCGCTCGTCTCACGCCAATTTGGACAAGCAGCCCCACTTCTCGGGAGCAGGCGTATGCAAGCAGTCCGTCCCTTCGGCCTTAGTCGCCGGCTCCGTTCCTCCGAAGTCTCCTCCTGCTTGCTCATCCTCGGGACGCTACTCCTCGCGAGCGCCCGCGAGGCCCGAGCACAGGACTCGGTCCCAGCGCCGGACTCGACGGCCGCTAAAGCCGCGGAGGAACGGCCGACAGGCCTTCCGAAAGGGGTCCAGTGGACCTTCAACCTCGACGCCGGCCTCGGCGCGTTCGGCTTCGGAAATTCCCTCTACACCAACGTCCGGCCTGATCCCTCCGGCGACCTGAGCGACAACTGGTTCGAGAGTTACGTCAAGCCGGCACTGTCGGGGTCGATCGACCTTGGGGGAGGCAGCGAGCTGTACGGCAAGGTCAGCGTGGTCGGCGAGCGCACGTTCGCGGCCCCGCCGCCGCTTGTCGGCACTGAAGCGGCATCCTTCGGCCCCGAGGAGCTGAACATCGGCTGGCGCTCGGGGACAAGCATCAGCAGTTCCGAGAACCTCATCGATCTCAACTTTGGGCGCGCCGTGTACAAGATCGGGCACGGCATGATCCTGTGGGACGGCGGCGCGGAGGGCGGCAGCCGGGGCGGCTTCTGGAGCAACGCGCGCAAGGCGTGGGCGCTCGCCGCGGTGGCGCGGTTGCAGCCGAAGATCCACACCTTCGAGGCCTTCTACCTCAACCGGAACGAAATCAGCGGAATCGCGCCGAACTCACGCGTGTGGGGCGCGAACTACCAGATCGCCCCGGACGATTACACGGTCATCGGTGCGAGTTACCTGCATACCCTCTCGGACAGCAACGCCGCCCGCAATGGAATGAATGTCTACAACGTGCGGGCCTATACCGCCCCGCTGCCCATGTTGCGCGACCTCTCCATCGAGGCGGAGTACGCGTACGAGGACAACGGCGATCTCCGCAAGTCGAATGCGTGGAACGTGCAGGTGGCCTACCAGCTGAGCAAGGTGGACTGGGCCCCGAAGCTCTCGTATCGCTACGCGTTCTTCCAGGGAGACGATCCCGCGACCTCGGCCGACGAGTCCTTCGATCCACTTTTCCCCGGCTTCTATGATTGGGGCACCTGGTGGCAGGGTGAGATCGCGGGCGAGTACTTCCTCTCCAATTCGAACCTCATCTCGAACCAGGTCCGCCTCAGCCTCACCCCCAGCGAGAAGGTCGGCACGGGACTCATCGGCTACTACTTCCAGCTCGACCAGCCGGGCGCGCTCGCACCAGGCGTGACCTCGAAGGACGTCGTCGCCGAGCTCGACGCCTACTGCGACTGGAAGGTGAACTCGAACTTCACCTTCAGCTTCATTGCGGCGTACGCGAACCCCGGTGCGGCCGTGGAACAGGCGTTCGGCCGGACCGAGAACTTCATCTACGGCATGGCCTACATCTCCTATTCCTACTGAGCGCCGGCCGGGAGGCACGACATGATCGGACATACCACGCGACCGATACCACGGCGCGCACTGATGGTGGACGACGAACTGGCCCAGCCGGCCACGGCGGGGGGCCGCGCGGTGCGCGCGCTGGCCGACGAGCTTCGCGCGCGGGCAATCGAGGTCATCGAGGCGCTCTCCGTTGAGGACGGCCGCGCGACGGTGGTCTCGGATTCCGCGATTCACTGCATTTTCGTCAACTGGACCCTGGGCGCGAACGACCGGCGATCCCATGCCGAGGCCACCGAGCTCCTTCGCGCGATCCGGTCGCGCAATGCCCGGATCCCCATCGTCCTGATGGCGGACCGGAAGGTGGCGGGCACGATCACGGTCGAGGTCGCCACGCTGGTCGATGAGTTCGTCTGGATCCTGGAGGACACCGCGGCCTTCATCGGGGGCCGCACCGTGGCCGCGATCGAGCGGTACCTGGACGGCCTGCTCCCGCCCTTCGCCGCGGCGCTGGCCCGGTACGAGCGCGAGCGGGAGTACTCCTGGGCGGCGCCCGGGCATCAAGGTGGCATCGCCTTCCTCAAGTCACCAGTGGGAAGGGTGTTCTTCGATTTCTATGGGGAGAACCTCTTCCGCACCGACATGGGGATCGAACGCGCCGCCCTCGGCTCGCTTCTTGGCCACACCGGTCCAATCGGCGAGAGCGAGCGGTACGCGGCCCGCGTGTTCGGTGCTCATCGCTCCTACTCGGTGCTGAACGGGACGTCCGGGTCCAACCGGGCCATCATGTCCGCCTGCGTGGGCGACGGCGAGATCGCGCTCTGCGACCGCAACTGCCACAAGTCCATCGAGCAGGGCCTGGTGAACACCGGCGGCATTCCGGTGTTCCTGAGCCCGACCCGCAACCGCTATGGCATCATCGGTCCGATCCCGCCCGCGGGGCTCGAACCCAAGGCGATCGCGAGGAGCATCGCCGCGAACCCGCTGGCCCGGGATGCCGTCAGCAAGCGCCCGGTATACGCGGTGGTCACCAACTGCACCTACGACGGGATGTGCTACAACGCTTCCGACGCCGAGGCAAAACTGGCGAAGAGTGTGGACCGCATTCACTTCGACGAGGCATGGTACGGCTACGCGCGGTTCAACCCGATGTACCGCGACCGCTACGCGATGCGGGGGAACCCGGCCGATCACCCGAAGGACGGCCCGACGGTCTTCGCCACGCACTCGACCCACAAGCTCCTCGCAGCGCTCTCGCAGACGTCGTACATCCACGTCCGCGACGGCCGCGGGGCCATCGACCACGGCCGCTTCAACGAGGCATACTGCTCGCAGGCGAGCACGTCGCCGCTGTACGCGTTGATCGCCTCGAATGACGTGGCGGCCGCCATGATGGACGGGCCGGCCGGCCAGGTCCTCACCCAGGATGTCATCGACGAGGCCGTGGCGTGCCGGCTGGCGGTCGCGCGCATCCGGCACGAGCTGAAGGCGAAGAAGGAATGGTTCTTCGCCCCGTGGACTGCGGAGGAAATCCGTGA
>JAGGAG010000246.1 GCA_017889745.1 Gemmatimonadota bacterium
AACGCGGTCGTCGCCATGGCGACGTGGAATGCGAGTTCCCAGCCGGGCTGGCCGATCGAGAAGTCGCGCGCGCCCTCCGAGAAGGCCGCCTCGAGCACGGCCGCGATTACGAGCAGCAGTGCCGCCATGCCGCGCAGGCGCGGCTTGAGGGCCATGACGATGGCGGTAAGCGCGATCACGAGGCCGATCATCGCGGCTGTATCGCCGAGGGACAGGGCGGCCTGCGGGTCCAGCTTGCGTTCGTCCATGACCGCCGCGACGTGCACCAGGGCACCGACGGCGGCGATCGCCGCGCCGGCGATGCGCCGGCCACGGCCCTCGTGGGTATCGCCCCGGTAGGCGGCCATGCCGAGCCCGAGGGCTCCGAACAAGTAGCAGGCGACAGCGATCAGTGGCAGCAGCAAGTGCGGGCTCGATGGGGCAGGGAAGACCGCCAAATGATGTCACATCGCCGGCACCCTGAGGAGGCGCGGGTCCCACCCTCCCTCTATAATCCGCGCCTCCCGTGCCCTCGCGCCCGTTTGGCGCGCACCCAACGAGGTCGTTCGTGTTCGACAACCTTTCATCCCGCCTCGCTGCCGTCGTCGAGGGGCTCCGTGGCCGCGGCCGCCTGACCGAGGAGAACATCGCCGATACATTGCGGCAAGTCCGCATGGCGCTGCTCGAGGCGGACGTCGCGCTGCCGGTGGTCAAGCAGTTCATTGACGCGGTCAAGGCGCGCGCGATCGGCATGGAGATCCACAAGAGCCTGACCCCCGGCCAGGCCCTGGTGCGCGCGATCCACGAGGAACTGGTGCGCGTGATCGGCGAGGGCGTGCGATCCCTGAACCTGCGCACCCAGCCGCCCGCGGTGATCCTGCTCGCGGGCCTGCAGGGTGCAGGCAAGACCACGACGGCCGCGAAGATCGCCCTTTGGCTCAAGGACCGTGAACGGAAACGGGTTCTGCTCGTGTCGACGGACGTCTACCGGCCTGCGGCCATGCTCCAGCTCGAGCGGCTCGGACAGCAGCTCGGCATCGACGTTTCGCCGGCTGACTCCTCGCAGAAGCCCGTCGCGATCGCCGCCCGCGCGCTCGAGGAGGCCCGCCGGGGCTTGTACGACGTGCTGCTCGTGGACACCGCGGGACGCCTGCACGTGGACGATGAAATGATGCAGGAGGTGCGCGATCTGGGCTCCGCTCTGCAGCCGATCGAGACATTGTTCGTCGTGGACAGCATGGCGGGCCAGGACGCGGTCCATGCCGCCCGCGCCTTCGGGGCCGCCCTCGACCTCACCGGCATCGTGCTCACCAAGGCGGACGGCGACGCCCGGGGCGGTGCTGCCCTGTCAGTGCGCCACGTGACTGGCCGACCCATCCTGTTCCTCGGCGTGGGTGAGAAGCCCGAGGCGCTCGAGGTATTCCAGGCGGAGCGTATGGCTTCGCGCATCCTGGGCATGGGCGATGTCCTGAGCCTGGTCGAGGAGGTCACACGCAAGGTCGATCGCGAGGAAGCCGAGAAGCTGGCCCGTAAGCTCTCCAAGGGCAAGGACTTCAACCTCGACGACCTGCTCGCACAGCTGCGCCAGCTCGAAAACATGGGGGGCATGGCGGCCCTGATGGACAAGCTCCCGGCCCAGCTGGCCGCCAGGGCGGGCGCCCTGCCGCAGGGGAACGAGCGCGAGATCAGGCGCCAGATCGCGATCATTTGCTCCATGACCCGCGGCGAGCGTCGCTACCCCAAGACCATCGACGGCTCGCGGCGCCGGCGCATCGCCACCGGGTCCGGCACCCAGGTGGCCGACGTCAATCGCCTGCTCAAGAATTTCCTGCAGATGCAGAAGATGATGAAGGGCATGGGGAAGGGCGGTCTCGGGCGGATGATGCGGGCCATGGGCGGTCGGTTGCCGCCCGGGCTGCATTGAAGTCCCCACAAGCATTTCTTTTCACTGGCGTTTTGGGTATAGTTCGCGGCTCTTTTTTGACCGGGCCCGGCAACGGTGCCCGCCGCCCTAACAGAGGCACTGGCAGACGATGGTGACGATCCGATTGATGCGCCGCGGTGGCAAGAAGGAACCCTTCTACCACGTGGTGGTGACCGACAGCCGACGCAATTGATGCGCCGCGGCGGCAAGAAGGAACCCTTCTACCACGTGGTGGTGACCGACAGCCGACGCAGCGTCGGTGGCGCGCTCGAACAGGTGGGTTTCTTCAATCCGGTCGCACGCGGCGGCAGCGAGGGTCTGCGCCTCGATCTCGCCCGCATCGACCACTGGTTGGCCCGCGGTGCGCAGCCCTCCGAGCGTGTCGCCCGGATCCTGAAAGGCTACCGCAAGTCCCAGGCTGCCGCCCCGGCAGCGGCCTGACCTAGCGGCGGACAGCATGACTCCGGCGCGTCCGCAGAACGACGGGCGCGTGGTGGTGCTCGGCCGAATCGGGGCCCCGTTCGGGGTACGGGGATGGGTGAAGGTGAATTCCTTTACCGATCCTCCCGAAGGCATCGTGGATTTCCCGAGCTGGGAGCTCGTTCGCGCCGGCCTCGCCGAGCGCCGGGCGGTTCTCGGCTGGAAGCGGGCCGGTCGTGCAGTGGCCGTCCAGCTCGAAGGTGTGGAGACGCGGGAGCAGGCTCAGGCGCTCACCGGGACCGAGGTCCAGGTCGGACGCGACGAACTGCCGCCGACCGCCCCGGGAGAGTTTTACTGGCATGACCTAATGGGGCTCGAGACGAGCAACCGGGACGGCGTGCCGCTCGGACGCATCGAGGAGATCCTGGAACTGCCTGCGCACCCGGTGCTGGTGCTCAAGGGCGACCGGGAGAGGCTCGTGCCGCTGGTGCCGGACAGGCTGGTGGCGGTCGACCTCGAAGCCGGCCGGGTGACGCTGGACTGGCACCCGGACGATTGACGATGAGGGGCGTGGCGTGAAGATCGTGGTCGTCACGTTGTTCCCCGAGTTCATCGAGCAGGTCCTGAAGTTCGGAGTGCTCGGGCGGGCGATCGAGCGGGGCGTGCTGTCGGTCGAGACAGTTAATCCACGGCTGTTCGCCACGGACGTGCACAAGACGGTGGACGACCGGCCTTACGGCGGCGGCCCCGGGATGGTCTTGAAGGCGGAGCCGTTGCGGCGCGCCATGGTCGATGCGGCGCAACGGGTGCCGGCGGCGCGGCGGATCTACCTGGCAGCGGACGGCGCGCCGGTGACGCAGCGCAAGATCGCCGAACTCGCCGGAATGGCGGGACTGGTGCTGGTCGCCGGCCGCTACGAAGGGGTGGACGAGCGCTTCGTCGAGGCGTACACGGACGAATCGATGTCCGTCGGCGACCTGGTGCTGAGCGGTGGTGAACTGCCGGCACTGACGGTGATCGACGCGGTATCGCGACTGTTGCCGGGCACGCTTGGTTGCGCGGAGTCGGCGGAGCAGGAGTCGTTCACGACCGGGCTGCTCGACTGGCCGCACTACACGCGGCCCGAGGCCTGGGAAGGACGCGAGGTGCCGGCGGTGCTGCTGAGCGGCAACCACGCCGCGATCGTGCGCTGGCGATTGAAGCAGTCGCTCGGGCGGACGTGGACACGGCGTCCGGACCTGCTGCGGCAGCGAGAGTTGAGCAGGGAGGAGCGCAGGCTCCTCGACGAATACCAGGCGGAGCAGGACGCGACGCGATACGGGTCAGGGACGCAACCACTGCGAGAAGGTGAGACATGAGCAAC
>JAGGAG010000154.1 GCA_017889745.1 Gemmatimonadota bacterium
CCGGGACGGCGACGCGGTGGACCTCACGACGCGGCGCGGGTCGGTGCGCATTGCCGTGCGGGTCTCGGATCGCCAGGCGCGCGGGCAGGTGTTCGTGCCGATGCACTTCCGCGAGGCCGCAGCCAACCTGCTGACCAATCCGCAGCTCGATCCGTATGCGCGCATCGCGTCGTTCAAGGTGAGCGCAGTGCGCATCGAGAAGGCGGGCACCCGGGAGCCGGCACTGGTGTGACCCAGCCGTCGCCGAGGTGAGCGGCATTCACGAGGCCCCGGCGCCAGCGATGGCGCGTCGGGGCCTCTTGCTTGGCTGCCTGGTGCTCGGCGCGATCGCGCTGCCGATCCTGGCCGAGCGGCTCATGCTGGTGCCGCTGCACATATCGCTCAACCCGAACGAGGGCTGGAACGCGCTGCACACGGAGGCTTGGCTCGCCGGGCGCGCGCTCTACCTCAGCCCCGCCGGTCCGGTCCTCAACAACTATCCGCCGCTTTCGTTCGCGATCGTCGCGGTCCTGGGCCGCCTCACCGGCGACCTGATCGTGGCGGGGCGGATCCTCTCCGTCGTGAGCCTCGTGGTGGTGGCCGCATTCTCCGGCGTCCTGTGCTGCATGCTGACGGGTGTCCGGGCCGCGGGATGGTTTGCCGGTCTGTTCTTCCTCACGACGTTCCTGGTAGGCTACACCGACTACGTGGCGATGAACGATCCGCAGCTCCTGGCGCTGGCGCTCTCCACGCTGGGACTGTGGGCGCTGCTGCGGCACTGGGACTCGCCGGCCGCGCTGATCGGCGCGATGGTCCTGATGCTGCTGGCAGGGCTCACCAAGCACAACATGATCGCGCTGCCGATCGCGACGCTCATCGCCGTGTCACTGGAGCGGCCGCGCCGGGGACTTGCCCTGGCGATCGGCGGGGGCCTCGCGACGGTCCTGGTGCTGGGACTTATCCGTGCCACCTGGGGCGCCGACGCGATCCGCAGCCTCGTGGCGGCCCGGCAGTGGAAGGCGCTCTACGTGGCCCAGAACATCCAGCGCGCGCTGCCCGTGCTGGCCCTGCCACTGGCCACGGTCGTCGCGGGATCGGGGCTGCTGGCGCGCCGCGGCCCGGAACGGCTGCTGCTCATCTATGCTTGCGTGGCGCTCGTCATCGCGGTGCTTACCGGAGGCGGCGCGGGGGTCTACTACAACTGCTTCTTCGACCTCGCTGTCGCGTCGTGCATCCTGGCCGGCCTCATCGCCGCCCGGGCGATGCAGGCACTTTCCGGGCGATACCCGCAGGCGGGGTTCCTTCCGCTCGCGATCACACTGGGAGTGGTGACGCTGGCCATGCGTCCCCTGCTCGTGGCCCGGTGGAACATCCAGGGTGGCGACGCCGCCGCGCTGGCCGCACTCACCGCCTCCGACCTGGCCCGCATCCGGGCGGTGCCGGGGCCGGTGGCCTGCGAAACCGCGGCGCTCTGCTACTGGGCGGGCAAGGGATTCGAGGTGGACTTCTTCAACGCCCGCCAGGCCCTCCTGACAGGCCGCGCCGGCGAGGACAACCTGCTCTCCCGGCTCCGCACCAGGAGGTTCGGCCTGATCCAGCTGCAGGACCGCGCGCCCGGCCTTCGTCTCTCGCCGGCTGCCCCGGGCGAGATGGCAGTGCTGGACAGCAACTACGCGGAGGTTCACCACTCGGGGACGGGGCTCTATCTTGTCCCCCGCCGCTGAAGTCGACGCCCAGCCACCCCAGTCCCAGGATCGCATGCGCGCCCTCGTAAAGAAGCAGGCCGGACCCGGCATGGCAGTGGGCGAAGTGGCCACGCCGACATTCGGTCCGAATGACGTGCTCATCCGGGTGCATCATGCCGGGGTCTGCGGCACCGACCTGCATATCTGGGAGTGGGACAGCTGGGCCAGCAACCGGCTCAAGCCCCCGGTGGTGATCGGGCACGAATTCGCGGGGGAGATCGTGGAACTGGGCCGGGACGCGGCGGCGGCGGGCCTGCTGGCGGTGGGCGACCTGGTCACCGCCGAGGGTCACATCGTGTGCGGCCACTGCCTGCAGTGCCGCCTGGGCGATGCGCACCTGTGCCGCCGCACCCAGATCATCGGCGTGGACCGTGACGGCGCGTTCGCCGACTACATCTCGATGCCCGCGTCCAACGTGATGAAGCTGGATGGCATCTCCACGGAAGTCGGCGCCATCATGGACCCCATGGGCAACGCGGTGCACACGGTGCTGGAGGGACAGGTGGTCGCGGGAGCCAACGTGCTGGTGCTGGGCTGCGGACCGATCGGATGCTTCGCGGTGGGCGTGGCCCGCGCCGCCGGCGCAGCCCAGGTGATCGCCAGCGACTTCAACCCGACGCGACTGGCACTGGCGAGCGCCATGGGCGCGCAGGTGACGCTCAACCCCGGCACTGACGACGTCGTGACCCGGGTGCGCGAACTGACCGGCGGCGACGGGGCCGACCTGGTGTGCGAGATGAGCGGGCACCCGAGCGGCCACGCGCAGGCCTTCGCCGCGGCGCGACAGGGCGGGCGGATCAACATGCTGGGGACGCCGAGCCGCACGACCGAAGTGGACTTCGCACGGGACCTGATCTTCAAGGGTCTCACACTGTACGGCGTGACGGGGCGGCGGATGTATCGCACCTGGGACGAGATGCAGCGGTTCCTGCGCGCCGGCAAGCTCGATCCGCGGCCGGTGATTACGCACCGGTTCCCGCTCGAACGGATTGCGGACGCGATCCAGGTGATCAAGGATGGGAGCGCGGGGAAAGTGATTCTGGAAATAGGGGCGTGAACGGTAAACGGTGAACGGGGGCAGGTCATGCCGCAGGACACATCGGTGAATGCTCTGGACGCCCGGCTGACGACGCAGCTCGAAGAGTTCAAGCGGGACGGCGTCTACAAGCGCCTCAACCATCTCGACGGCCCCCAGGGGGCGCGGGCGCGGATGGAAGGGCGCGGCGAAGTCATCATCCTCTCGTCCAACAACTACCTCGGGCTGTGCAACCTTCCCGAGGTGGTACGGGCGGGCAAGGACGGCCTCGACCGCTTCGGGGCGGGCACGGCGTCGGTGCGATTCATCTGCGGCACGTTCACGATCCACCGGGAGCTGGAGCAGGTGCTGGCGCGGCTGGTAGGGACGCCGGCGTCGCTCAGCTTCGTGAGCTGCTGGAACGCGAACGAGGCGGTGCCGGGGACCCTGCTGGGCGAGGAGGACCTGGTGCTGAGCGACCAGCTCAACCATGCGTCGATCATCGACGGGGTCCGGCTCGCCAAGGCCATCGCCCGGTGCCAGACCGGCGTCTACAAGCACGCGGACATGGCCGACCTCGACGCCAAGCTCGGGGCCGCGAAGGACCGCCGCATCAAGATGGTGATCACGGACGGCGTCTTCTCGATGGAAGGGGCGATCGCGCCGCTACCCGACCTGCTGGCGATCTGCCGGAAGCACGACGCGGTGCTGGTGGTGGACGACTCACATGCAACCGGGGTGCTTGGTGCCACGGGACGGGGCACCGCCGAGCACTTCGGGCTGCTGGGACAGATCGACATCATCACGTCCACCCTTGGCAAGGCGCTGGGCGGGGCGGCGGGCGGGTTCGTGGCGGGCTCCGAGGCCGTGTGCGACTACCTGACGCAGCGGGCGCGGCCGCAGCTCTTTTCGAACGCCCTGCCGCCGACCGTGGCGGCCAGCACCATCGCCAGTGTGCAGTACCTGGAGGCCCATCCGGAGCGGGTCACCGGGCTCCGGATGAACGCGCGGTACTTCCGGGACCAGCTCACGGCCTTGGGCTTCAAGCCACTGCCAGGGGAGACCCCGATCGTGCCGGTGATCCTGGGCGAGACGGCCCATGCCATCCGGATGAGCGAAATGCTGCTCGACGAAGGGGTTTTCGTGACCGGCTTCGGGTATCCCGTCGTGCCGCAGGGTCAGGCAAGAGTCCGCTGTCAGGTCTCGGCGGCACACACCCGCACCGACCTGGATCAGGCCCTTGCAGCCTTTGCCCAAGTTGGCCGCAGGCTTGGACTTATATAGCTTGAAGGCGATAGAAACCGGGCAATTTCCCTCCGAGGCCCGGTCTTTGCACTTTGATGCAGCCGTGTGCGCGATCCTGTGACTGCGGTACTGCAGGGTGGGGCGTGCAAACGGGGCGGTCCGTCGCCCGGGCCTGCCGTCTGGCCCTTCGCGGAACCTGTTGACAAACAATATCTTGTCAGGCGTGGAGATGAGGCCGGCAGAAAGGGATGGCCTGCCGGTGCAGAACTCCGCAGTCACTGACCAAAGTCGTTCACCGGAACGCAACTGCGCACCGGTACCGTACCACCGCCATGGAGGCCGTTCGGATGAGCATGCTCACGCGTAGCATCACGTTGGGAGTGCTGGCGCTCGGAGTCGGCGCGACGGCGCTCGCCGCCCAGCAGAAGCCGCGGGGCTATTCGAACTACCGCTGGTACATCGGCGGCCAGGGCAGCTACTTCAACTTCCAGACAACCGGCCAGACACGGGGCTGGATCCCGTCGGTCGGCGGTCACACCATGATCATCGCCAAGCGCACCGGCCTGCTGGTGTCGGTGGACGACGCGCTCGGGAGCAACGAAGTCGCGACGATCGCCTACGCCGGATCGGCGACGGGGACGCAGCAGATCACGTTCAACGACGTGCTGCGCTTCTCCTTCCACCTGATGGCCTATCCGTGGCGCGGTGTGGTCGAGCCGTACATCGGCGTGGGCGGCGGCATCATGTACGCGGTGAGCCCCCAGGCGCTGAATACCGCTGGCTACACGCCGGCGGAGCTGTCATCCCTCTACTCGCAGATCGATGACCTGACCAGCACCGGCTTCGCGTCGGTGGTGGGCGGCCTTCAGATCAAGGGCGGGCCGTTCATGATCTTCGGCCAGTACCAGATCAACAGCGCGCCTTCGCGCGGCAATGCCTTCGTGGGCAGCACGCAGACGGCGAGCGTCGGACTGCGACTGCTCCTGGGCAGCTCGCGGGACTACAACCTGGACAACCGGTAAGAGGCAGGGATACTGCGGATCGGGGATAGAAAAGGGAACGGGGAACGGTAGCGTGGCAACGCAAGAAGGGGCGCGGCGAAAGCCGGGCCCCTTCTGCGTCAGGGCACGTCCCTCAGCGTGAGGCCCAGTGGCTTCCCTTCGCGGTGAATCGAAGGGGCCAGTCGACCGCCTTGGTGATGCCGATGCGGCGGCTGACCTCGACCGTCACGTCCACGGGATCCCGGGCGAGAATCACGACGTCGCTCCGGCGCATGGGGATGCCGTCGAGTGCGCGGTCGATGCCGAAGGCCTGGGTGAGGCGTCCGGGGCCTGCCGCGAGCAGCCGGTCGCGGGCCACCCCGGCGCGCCGGCGCCGCATGGTGTCCAGCCCCTCCACGGGCTCGAGGGCGCGCAGCAGGACGGCCCCGGCGTTGGTCTCGCGCTCGCAGACGAGGTTGGCGCACCAGTGCATGCCGTAGGACAGGTACACGTACCAGGTGCCGGCCGGGGCGAAGAGGTTCTCGTTCCGGGCATGCCGGCGGTGGGCGAAGCCGTGCGATGCGGGGTCGCGGTGGCCCAGGTAGGCCTCGGTCTCGACGATGCGGCCGACGGTTCGATGCGCGCCGATGCAGGACACGAGGATGCGCCCGATCAACTCGCGCGCCACGACGCCGGTGGGACGCTGAAAAAACGAAACGGGCAGCATGGCTGCCCGTCCCGTGCGGCTCACTGCGGCAGCCTCATTCCGACTTCCTGGCCGCCTTGGCCCGCGGCCGCCGCGGCTTCGGCGCGCTCGCCGGCGCTTCCTTTGCCGCTGCCTTGGCGACCACCTTTTCCGCCTTCGGGGTGGCCGGGGCGGCCTTTTCAGCCCGCTTTGCGCCACCCCGGCCCTTCTTCACCGGTGCCACCGCTTCGGCCGGCGCGGCCGCCGGCACCTCGTCGTCGA